>CAWVZP010000266.1:0-4345 GCA_963934675.1 uncultured Gammaproteobacteria bacterium
TGCCAATGTTTAAAAAGGAGACTGGAATAACAGTGCATGTCGTTGCCGTTGGTACGGGCCAGGCGATTAAAAATGCGCAGAACTGTGATGGAGATGTTTTGCTAGTGCACGCGAAGTCAGCAGAGCAAAAATTTGTTTCTGAAGGTTTTGGGATCGCACGATATGACGTCATGTATAACGACTTCATATTGGTTGGGCCACCAGAAGACCCTGCTAAAATTTCTGGTGGCGAATTGGCTGCTATCGCATTAGCCAATATTGCCAAGAGCCAGTCTCGATTTGCGTCAAGAGCTGATAACTCTGGAACTCATAAAAAAGAACTGTCGTTATGGAATTCAGCTCGAATTAAGCCACAACAGTCGAGTGGTCACTGGTATTTGGAAACGGGTTCGGGAATGGGCGCTACGCTTAACATTGCGGTTGGTTCAGGCGCTTATACAATGACGGATAGAGCTACCTGGATTAGCTTTAAAAATAAGCAGGACTATAAAATACAGATTGAAGGTGATGAAAGCTTGTTTAACCAGTATGGCATCATTCAAATTAATCCACAGAATTGCCCTCAGGTGAAGTCAGTTCAGGCAAAAAAATGGATAGACTGGATACTATCTAAAAAGGGGCAGGCCGCTATTGCTGGATACGAGCTTGAAGGGCAGCGCTTGTTTTTCCCAAACGCCCCTACTCACTATTAAAATTGACATGAAATTGTTGCGCTAGATTATAGCCCGTCAGTTCGTTGGCTCGGTTAGTGAACGCTTTAGACTGACAGAATTGAATGAATTGTTGCCATGTTGGCTCAAACCAAGCCTGACGATCGACTAATAAATCATAACGTTCCTCGATCACTGGAATAAAACCAAGCCGGAACTGTGAGGCCAATGTGGCCAAGCCAAAAGTAACGTCTGCTTTGCCTTCGAGTACATTAATAACAGCATCCATTTCGCTTCGAGCAGCGGTTGCCCAGCGGATGCTGTCGGCATCAATTGATTGTTCTGCCATCAATGCTTCGAGTAATACCTGGCTCCCTGCTTCTGGTTGTCGTGGCACGACTGTTTTGTTTTTAATAGACTGTAGAGATTGATATTCCTCAACTCGGTCAGGATTAACAATCATGCCGCGCGCTCGTTTTGCCCACTCCACTAACACGACACCAGAACTGGCAAAACGCTTATTAGCCAAGCGAGACCGCACCAAAGGTGTGTTCCAGTCATTCGATTCGCTGTCATAAACATGAAGCCCGGACGCAATTCCATCACCTTGTTCAAATCGATCTAGACCATCAAGACTGCTATCTAAATAACTCGCTAAGCCACAACGGGACTCGCGTAATGTCCATTCTAACAAAGGGTCATGGCTGCCACTAATAACTAACGGCCTAGGTTTAGATGGGCTGTCACCATTAGATGCGTGATTTTCCAGCCATGCATTGACGGCGTCTCTGGGGAATAATAGCTTCCCCGTAGCACGAGAGCAGGGAACACTACCGGATGCTGCCAAATCGTAAACTTTACGTTCTTTGATGGGCAGTAATTCTGCTAATTCTTTGGTGGTGAGATATTCGTTCAATGGTAATTTCTATTGATCTAAAGAAAGTGAAATCTACCATACATAGACAGCAATGCCTAAAGCATGGCTGCCGTTAACGATTAAAAAAGATAGCGCTTTGAAGCTAACATTCTATGGTTGAGTTTTATCAAAAGTGCAAGCAACGAATAGTAGCCTTTTTGGCGGTGATGACGATAAAATGAAGCTATGAAAAAACCATCTAAAGCAGTTTTACTCACCGCCTTTGTGTTGCCTGGGTTAGGGCACTATGTATTAAAGCGCTATGTCTCCGCCGCTATCCTAATTAGCATCTCTTTGGTTCTGTCATACGTGTTGATCACGACTGCGATTAAACGGGCATTAGTGATTTCGGATAAAATACTGATGGGTGAAATTCAGCCCGATTTGATGGAGATTGCGCGTTTGGCATCGGGGTCAACAACAGGCGATGGCGCGAATCTAGTTGGCTATGCGACGACGGCATTAATAGCAGTTTGGGCGTTAGCTTTGCTGGATATTTATAGAGTGTCCAGGCAATAATGTGGGTGATATCGAACTAAGTATGTTTCAACGAGTTATTTCGATTAATCACAACTAGGGTCATAGCTTACTGAATGACTGTGGCGTTATTCGACTTTAAGATCCGGCAGGCGGACCAGGCCAAAGCTGACGTTAGGAATACAAAGATAGCGCTCGCTATTGCCAAGGTTTCTATTCTGATACCTTGATCGATAGACCAGCCTATAATAATAGGCGATATGGCCGTGCTCAATACCATCACCGAAGTAGCGAGTGATTTGATCGAACCTAAGTGTTTGTTGCCATACATTTCAGACCAAAACGGTGCCGATACAGTTGATTGTAAGCCAACAGTAATACCCATTAAAGCGAGGAAAACACCGCCCCAAATAATGTCAGATGTGACGGCTAGAAGCACCAGGCCGACGCCCATAGGTAGTGACAACCATGGCACCATGGGAATCGCACCATAACGATCGACCAGAAAACCACTCACCATTTTTGTGCCGACTGAAACCAGCGCATACATAATAAATAACGACGCCCAAACACTTAATGACCAACCTTTAGTTTCGACAAGGTGTACTTGATGGAAGATGAAACCAGTAAACATTAATGGTTGTGACGTGAGCGCAGGGATAAATAGGTAAAAGAACTTGTCGCGTATCACTTCGGGCCGAGTCCATTGCCTTTTTAAAGGATTCCCCAGAGACTGACTATCGACTTCGGATAATTGAGCGAGGTAAAGGTCGTGTCGTTGTCGGTGCCCTCGTAAGAGGTATAAAACGGCTGGTACCATAATCGCAATCAGAAAAATAGCGGTCACTTGCCAGCTATTGCGCCATCCTACCCATAGCAATAAGGCCACTAGGATACTGGGCATTATCGCCTCGGATACAGCATAACCCATGCCCGCTAATGCGGTAGACTTGCCACGATTATGTTCGAGATACCTCACCATTGCGGTTGCGCTGGTGAGGTACATCAAGCCTTGTCCAAACTGCCTTAATAAAAACAAACCGAATACTAAGCTGACGATACCCGTACTAATCGATAAAATCCCACAACCCACCGCCAGACCAAACACAAGGGCTATAGATAGTTTTTGCAGGTTGATCTTGTCGATCAATGCACCACTCCAAATCATCACCACCGCACTACATAAAGTAGCGAATGAATAGACCGCCGCAAATTCACCATCGCTCAAAAGGGTGGCTTGTCGAATCTCGCCACTCAATAATGAAATGAAAAAGGTTTGTCCTGGCGCTGAGAAAAATGTCATCAAAAAGCCGAATAACAGTAATCGCCATTCGGTTCGAATCAAGTGAATCAACTAGGTATGCCCCTTAAAATAACCAAGAGTTGTGGAAAAAATGCTAAGGCTAACTGTTGCGGCCAAAAAAACCAAACAGTTCTTCATTCGAAAAAATCGATCGGGTTGCTCGTCTGTCTTTATATTTAAATATGGGCTGTGTGGCCGATGCCAGAACAGCGTCACTGGGGATAAAATTATAGTTGGCCTCAGTCCGTCAGGCTTGTCAGCAATCGAGTTACTTGCATTCGATGGCACTTAAAATCAACTTGTAAATTGGAAAAAGGACTTTAAATTAAACGAGTAATAACCTAATATTTATCTATCATCCATTAAACTAGATTCAGCCAAGATTTTATGAATAAATTTGAACGGGCCTGTCTTTTAATCTTTTTTGCAGCAATCGGACTTACTGCCTGTGGTGGAGGTAGTACCGCTAGTGCTACCGCTACCGTTACGCCTAATGTATCCGTATTATTGGAAACATCCATAGGTAATATCGTCCTTGACATCGATATGTTGAATGCACCGAATACCGGTCAAAACTTTTTAGCTTATGTCGACAACGGTTATTTTGTGAATACTATATTTCATCGAGTCATTCCTAATTTCATGGTTCAGGGTGGTGGCCTGACAGCAGACATGGCAGAAAAGCCGGGTAAGAGTGCGGCGATTGCGAACGAAGCCAATAATGGCCTACAAAATAATCGTGGCACTTTAGCCATGGCACGTACTACCGACCCACATTCGGCAACATCACAATTTTTCATTAACCATGTTGACAATCTGTTTTTGAACCATACAAGTGAAACAACTGCAGGCTGGGGTTATGCCGTATTTGGTAAGGTGACTAGTGGTATGGAGATTGTCGACGCGATGGCATTGGTTCCATTTGAGAATAATAGCGGGCATTCAAATGTACCAGTAGACACGATTACTATTACCGGTGCGAGCCGCCTGTAATGGACG
>CAWVZP010000267.1:0-4338 GCA_963934675.1 uncultured Gammaproteobacteria bacterium
ATGTAAGAAGACAACAACTCTGAACCTTCATCTAACATTATTGTTAATTTTAATATTTTGTTAAAAGATAGGTTTGAAAACAAGGACTTGAATGACTAATCGTTGTTCTTGGATCGATAGATAATCTTTGTATGAGTATAGCACTGACGAGTTCTAAAACTTTGTCAGGTTGGACTTCTTTAATCAACGACTCATCAATAAGTTTGTTTAAGGTCTGTGGCCAGCGCTGCATAGTTTAGTTGAAGTTTACCATTGTCGAAGGGAAGTCAGTAAAAATACCCGCTACGCCTGCCTGTTTTAATTCTTTGGCTCGGTTCTTTTTATTCACTGTAAATACCATTATGGGTATATCGAGATGTTTCATTTGGTGGATAAACTCAAGATCAATATATTCGTCATCCATATTCCACGAATAGGGTTTTAACGCATCCACCATGGACTCGAGATGAATCGGGAAACCGGAAGACAGGGGCGAAATTGACCAGGGGCAATTCATTTGGCGTAGTTCGAGTATTTGACGATGGTCAAACGATGATATCAGTATCCAGGGAAAATGAGGATTGGGCTCAAGGGTGGGGTAATGGCTCAACACTTCCAGCAAAAGTGCTGCGGTATTAGCTGATTTTATTTCAATGTTAATCGGCATTTTGCCCCAAAACAAATCGAGTACTTGTTTTAGTTTGGGCACGGGTTCGTTGTTTAGTAAACGAATATTGGATGGTTGCTCGATTTCAGCAAAAAAACCCGGATTACCAGTCAGTCGCTCCAATTCTTGGTCATGTATGACCCACAATTCGCCGTTATGTTGACGAATATCCAATTCAATAGCATCAATATCAAGCGATAAAGCCAGCTTGAAGCTGCTCATACTGTTTTCGAATTTTTCTCCCGCCGCGCCTCTGTGACCTATAATAAAAAAGTCCTTCATGCCATTTGTCTCTCTGTGGTGTCGATCTGTTTTGAGTATTAGTGAAAATCGACAGACTATACTTTTGATCAAAATGATTTGGTAGGGTTGCTTTGATTTAGATGGTAAAATATTGTATACACTATGTGTTTATGTAAAGTACAATTATGATTCAATTAATAAAGTAGTTTTAAATGAATAAAGACCAGCTCTACCTGGATTTAAAAAAGCAAATATTAACTATGGTTTTGGAGCCAGGTGTGTCTTTGAATGAAAAGTCGTTGAGTGAACAATATTCAATTTCAAGGACACCGCTAAGAGACGTCTTTCGTCGGCTGGCGGGTGAGGGTTATCTCACCCTGGTGAACAACAAAAGTGCTTCTGTATCATCGATGAATCATAGGGCAATGCGGGACTTCTTCATCACTGCGCCGATGGTATATGCCTCTATTGGAAGGTTAGCTGCTGAAAATGCCAAAACTGATCAAATTGAAGCAATGAAAACGGCCAACGCGCGTTTCAATCAATCGATTAAAGATAGCGACCCACTCGAAGTGATTTATTGGAATGATCGATTTCACGTCATCATGGGTGACATGGCCGATAATATCTACCTAAAGC
The DNA here is from genome assembly GCA_963934675.1 of uncultured Gammaproteobacteria bacterium. Lineage (GTDB taxonomy): Bacteria > Pseudomonadota > Gammaproteobacteria. The sequence goes on from CAWVZP010000267.1 coordinate 1,529, forward strand.
CAAGTTACGACAGGCTTTTAATTGACCATGCTCGGATTAGTTATACCTTTTATCGCCCACGTGACTCTGACATGCAGCAACGGATGGAAACTGCCAGCAGTCATCATCAAAAAATGATTGAAGCGATTGAAGTGGGTGACAGCAAAACGATGGTCGAGCTGATACTGGCCCATTGGGAATTATCAAAAGACAGGCTTGATTATTTTGTTCGTCCTGACCCATTGCCTATTATTGGTATGTAATAACTGATAACTGATTAACATCGAACGACTAAGGCATATTTTGAATTGAGACTACAGGCTAAAAATATCAACACAGGGGTTTTAAAATGAAGTTTGAAGGTATTTACACACCAATAATAACGCCGTACAGAGATGACTTTAGTATTGATTATGATCGTTTAAGCGACGTAACCGAGTTTCTAATTAAGGCCGGTGTTCACGGCATTGTATGCGCTGGTACAACAGGTGAATACTACGCCCAAACTAAACAAGAACGGTTCGATTTGATGCATTTTATGCAAAAGCAAATTGCTGGTCGTGTTACTTATATTGTTGGCACAGGGGCTATTAGAACCGAAGAGGCAATAGAATTTGCACAAGAGGCTGTTAGTGCAAAAGCCGATGCTATTTTGGTTGCATCACCGCCTTATGCTGTGCCAACTGAAACAGAAGTCGCATTGCATGCACTTGCAATTGATCGCGCCGCTAATTTACCCATCATGCTTTATAACTACCCCGGCCGAATGGGGGTGAATATGGGTGCAGATTTTCTTAAGCTTGTCGGCCGCTCGTCTAATTTCTGTGCGATCAAAGAAAGCTCTGGTGATGTGAATCGAATTCATGATTTGGCTCATGATTATTCTCATATTCAGTTAGCCTGCGGGATGGATGATCAAGCACTCGAATTTTTTGCCTGGGGTGCCAGGTGCTGGGTTTGTGCAGGGTCTAACTTTGCGCCAGAGGCACATATTGCGTTGTATCAAGCCTGTGTTGTCGAGGGTAACTTCGATAAAGGGCGAAGGATCATGTCGGCGATGCTGCCATTGATGCGTGTACTAGAACAGGGTGGTAAGTTTATTCAATGTGTTAAGCATGGTTTGACAGCTCGTCATTTGCCGGTCGGCCCACCTCGTAAGCCGCTGCAAAGTCTTAACAAAGACGAGAAAAGCGCATTAGAGCAGGTGATTCAAATAATGAATGCAACGATTAGTCAAATTCTTGAAGTTAAATAACCATGCCTGGCGTTATAAGTTTTGAAGTTTATCGGTCAATAGAGGTGCTATTGGCATTATTAACAAGGACGTCGGCTTTTCTAGATAAAAGTAAGATTCTGTTTGAGACGGATATGGCTATAGAACTGCCTGTCTATCCAAAGACTATAGATTGGGTTGATTGCTAATGGTTGATGTCATTCAGTCGCCACCCGATCAAGGTGAGAGTGGTTGGAGCGCTATTTTGCCCAACCGTGAATCGCACCCAACATTAAACAATGACATTGATGCCGATTATTTAATTGTTGGTGCAGGGTTTGCTGGGTTATCAGCGGCGCGACGATTAATGCAGTTGGATCCAAACGCTAAAGTCGTGATTGTTGAAGCTTGCGAGGTTGCAAAGGGGCCTTCGGGGAGAAATTCTGGGTTTATGATCGACTTGCCACATGTCTTGTCATCCAATAGTTATGCCGGTGCTTTAGATCACGACCAAAGTGATATTCGGATGAACCGAGCAGCCATTAGTTTTGCGACATCGATGGTTGATGATTTTAAACTATCGAAAGCGGCGTTCGATCTATGTGGGAAGTGGAACGCGGCAGCGACTAAAAGTGGAGTAAAGCACAACGCCAGTTATAGCCATCATCTAGACAGTCTAAATGAACCTTATGAACTGTTTAGTGCGGAGCAAATGCACGAGTTAACGGGCTCAAAGTACTATCAAGGAGGATTGTGGACTCCCGGTACGGCGATTTTTCAACCTGTACAATACATTACTGGTATAGCGGACGCGTTGGCGGATTTGCCTCGATGTGAATTGTATGAAAAGACACCTGTTGTTTCCCTCGATAAGATATCAGATCAATGGATTGCAAAAACTACCCGGGGTTCTATTCGAGCCGATAAGGTGATTTTAGCCGTTAATGGATTGATCGAAAACTTTGGCTTTTATGAGAAACGTTTGATGCATATTAATCTGTATGCCTCAATGACTCGAGCATTGACGAATGACGAAATTAACCGTTTGGGTGGATCGGATACCTGGGCATTTACACCTGCTGACCCGCTTGGTTCAACAGTGAGGCGGCTCAATGGCGCAGGTGGGCATCGATTGCTGGTGCGTAATCGTTGTACTTACGACCCTACATTAAGAATACCTGACGACCGACTGTCAAAAGTTGCTGTCGATCATGAACGGTCTTTTTATAGGCGGTTCCCAATGCTTAAAGACGTTACTATGGCATATCGATGGGCGGGGCGTTTATGTCTGAGCCGAAATAATGTTTGGGCTGTGGGTAAAGTTGCCGAGAACTTGTTTTCTGCTTGTTGTCAAAATGGATTGGGAGCGACAAAAGGCACGATTGCAGGCGTGATAGCCGCTGAACAAGCGAGTGAAAAGAGCGTCGATTCGCTGATTCCAGATTTTATCCCGCAAGATTGCCCTAAAAGATTATTACCTGAACCCTTTATGACGTTAGGTGCGCGCGGTTATTTAAAGTTTAGGGAGTTTTGTGCCGGTAAGGAGCTGTAGTGCATTGCGATAGCAAAGAATAAAAACAGCCGAATTTTTACAGGCTCACCGGTTAAACTAACGTAG
>CAWVZP010000268.1:0-4312 GCA_963934675.1 uncultured Gammaproteobacteria bacterium
GGCATAGTAGAAGGCGTGGTCATTAAAATTAAATTACTGCCGTCAGCTACATCTGCTGATTCAAGTGTTGTCTGTACCTCGTATCCATCAGCCTCCATGTCATTTTGGTAGGCTTCCAGGCTCGCTTCAGAACGCCCCCATACAATCAGTCTCTTGCAATCAGTAACAGACTGAAGAATCTGCACCTGCATCCTTGCCATTATTCCCGTTCCAAAAACACCAATTGCGGTGACTTCCTTTGGTGCCATATATTTAGCAACAATTTCCCCCGCAACGGCAGTTCTTATGTTGGTCAGGAAACCCTCGTCCAGCAGAATAGTTTCAAGAACACCTGTTTTCTGAGAAAAAACGAGCATTAGCCCTGAACTAGAAGGCAAATTTATTTTCACATTTTGATAAAATCCAGATGCGATTTTAATAACATAATAGTCGTCTCCCTTTATATACCCATACTTAATATGTGTGTCACCCGGTGGATCGTCAAAGATCAACTCGCCAACTGGTGGCACCACTACTTGGCCATTCGAATAGGCAATAAAACCTTGTTCGATTTGGGCTGAAAAACTCATTGTCTCAACCACGCTTTTTATTTGTTCAAGCGTATAAATATTGGTCATCTGTATCTCCTGTTTCAGCACTATTATGTTGCGGCTTTTATCCGGAAGCCTGTGTCACTAGTTTTAAGCCGAGTTTAAATCATGTATTAAAGATTACTTGATTGCTTTTAACCGTTAATCTAGGCACTTTTCCTAGTCATATTTTCAAGGTACAGTTGCCTTTTTAAATAGTGTGAATTTAGAATTGCCATTAAATTATTATCCAGAGATTAATATATGAATGCTGCCCAATTTGTCAAACACGCGAATAGTTTTGCCGATATTTCACGCACTATAATTCGCGAAGAAATTTATCGTCCACGACAGGTCACGGTTAAATCGGATGCCACCCCAGTTACTCCTATTGACCAAAAGGTTGAGCGTGCATTGCGTGCCGCCATTCAGGAAACATTTCCAGATCATGGCATCGTTGGTGAAGAATACGCTAACCTTGACTCGGATTCAGACTACGTTTGGGTATTAGATCCAATTGACGGCACAATGGCCTTTATTGCTGGATTGCCAACATTCGCGACTTTAATTGCATTAACTTGGCGAGGTGCGCCAATACTTGGAGTAATGGATAGCCCTATAACTGAGGAACGATGGATCGGTGTAGATGGCGTTGGCACAACGTTAAATGGGGTAACGATTCAATCCCGGCAGTGTCGATCACTGGACACAGCTTTTGCGCACACAAGCTCTCCCCTCTACTTTGAATCGGAGAATGATATTGCATCTTACGATCGAATAACAAATGCAGTACAGTTTCTGATGTTTGGCGGTGGCTGTCATGCATTTGGACGGGTGGCTCACGGTTATATTGATGTTGCATTTGAAGCCGCTCACGACATACACGACTATCTTGCATTAGTACCTATCATTAATAACGCAGGCGGCATTATTTCAGATTGGCAAGGCAATCCCCTGACACTGTTGTCAGGCCCACGATTTCTTGCCTGCGGCGATAAAGCGGTGCATACCCAAGCTTTACAAATATTGACTGGCTGAAGGCAACACAAGACCTTCACTAAACCTAAATTAATAAAACCACAGCGAATATAAAGACGAATGAATTATAAAGAACCCTGGTCCAAGAAGCACAAAAGAGTCACGGGTGGATTACCGTACAATTTATCTAACTCTTTTTCCGAACCTCTCTCGACTGAAGAATTGATAAACTATTCTTTGGCAAGAGGAGATTCTGAGTTAGTTGATGATTATTATAAGCATACTCTCAGCTATACACCTAACGGTGGCAGTCTCGACCTACGCGTAGAAGTGGCTAAATTTTATGGTCCTCAAATAGGGGCAGATAATATTTTGATTTTTGCGGGTGGGCAAGTTGCTTTGCAAACAGCGGCTTGTGCAATTCTTGATAGTGACAGCCATAGCATTGTTTTCACACCTGGCTACCAATCAGTCCAGCAAGCACCAGAAAATGCACTTAGCAAAATCACTAAAATCAAACTACATGCTAATAACCAATGGCAAATTGACCCTGTTGAAGTTGAAGCAGCGATCGAGAGCAACACCCAATACATTGTGTTTAATGAACCCTACAATCCAGCCGGCACGTTAATGAAGGCAGATATCCAACAAAAATTGGTAGCAATAGCACGCAAGTACAATATCACTATTTTGTGCGATGAAGCCTATCGGCTATTAGAGCATGATGAAAAAGACAGGCTCCCGGCTATGGCTGATCTTTATGAAAATGGTATCAGTGCATGCACTATTTCAAAACCATGGGGAGGCTGCGGTATCACTATTGGCTGGCTCGCGCTACAAGACTTGAAGCTAAAACAAAAGCTTGTCGATGTTCAATATTTTGGAACTGCATGCGCAAGCAGAGCAAGTGAGATTCAAGCAATAATGACACTGAGGGCAAGTGATATTATTCTCAAAAAAAATCTGCAAATCATTCAAAAAAATCTACAGTTGCTTGACCAGTTTATGCTTCAATATGGCGATGTATTTGAATGGGTTCGGCCCACAGCAAGCGCAGTGGGATTTATAAGATTCAAAGGCCCGCTCTCATCTGACGAACTTGGCGAACTATTAGCTAGGGATGGGATATCAGTCAAGCCAACCTATGCATTTACTGACGAAACTACTGAATATAAAGATTATTTCCGAATTGGCTTTGGTGAGAAAGTAATGCCAACAAGTTTGCAGGCTCTTGCCTGTTTTGTCGAAAAGCACAAAGATGCTTGGCGCTTAAATGATTGAACATTGGGAAAACCACCTGATTTGTGCTTTTAGGTCAAGACTCGGCTAACAGAACTGGACGTGAAATTCGACCTCAATTCCAGGGCTGAAGAATCTGGTGGTTGTCGTTTTCTGCTGAAAATTATGAGGCCAAAGTGCAGTACAGAACTGATGGAAATGAAGTACCAAACACTACAGCATATTCGCACTAATTCTCAGGTGGTTAATGTTGCTTCAGTCATCTGGTCTAAAACTGAACGTCATTTTGAAATGCATGCCTTTAAGTTAGGCAATGACAGATTGGTATAAGATTTGTCTTACCTTGAGAGTTTCGACTATGACGATCTTACTCTATCACAAAAAAGAACAGGCACCTTTAAGTGAATAAGCCCTGCTCTGCTCCATGCCATCCATGGCAACAATTGAGGTATGGCCTCATGCGCAAGAGCTTCGTCAACCAATAAGGCTATACTTTCGGCTATACGCCTAGACCACAACCGAGACAGAAACCACATCATTCACTTCATAGTATTTGCTGTTGGTACAGCTGAAGCAACCAATGATTCATAATGGTAGCTTACTGTCTCACATCGACATATTTTTAATATAATATTCGTCTTGACTGTTTTACTCTGCCTGAAAATCTAATGGCGTTATTCTATAATTTCTTAATTATTAAAACCAAGTTGATAGACAGTTGTGGTGCCACTCACTTCATTACCGACCGCAATAAGGTGTTTACCGCCACGTGTAAAATAATCAATAGACTCTGGACCTAAATCCCCAGCAACTGGGTTATACACACCGTTGTCACAATCACCTGCATCGACAAGAGTACATACGGGTTGGCTAAAATCGCGATTATTAATGTAGGACTGATATACCGGTGTCGATGGAATAGTCACGTCATAAACGATAATGCCACCCTGACGCTCCAAACCAATGAAGGCATAATGCTTGCCATTAATTTCGGCCACTGCTACCGCTTCGGGTTCCGTGCCTTTATCATCACTGCGATTATCTGCGGTTTCTGTAGGGTCGTTATTATCATTGGTAACGTTAAAATTCTGGCTATCGATTGCAAATACTTTTTTCGCAATATCATCTCCGCTATCAAAAACTAATTCAGCCTGCTCGTTCCAAATTGAGAAAGACCGACCACCAAAAATTGTAATATTATCAGTGGCTGAATACTGGTTTTTATCCGTCACAACCTTAATGCGTTTGAGCTGATCGTTATCATCTAACGCCGTTTTTAACGGGTGAAATGCGTCAACTAAATCAACTATATCTCCACCACGAGCTTCATCAGTAAAAGAAATACAATCGTCAATTTCATTAGAAAATTTGTCGCTGTCTTCATCAGCACCACCCACTTGATACTCATCGCCATCCCAAGTGTGACCTATTCCTATACAAGTCTGCTGAGTAGAATCATAAATATATTCACGGCCATCACCTTCATTAGCTGAAATAATATAGCTGGCGCCATCAACACTAAAGCT
>CAWVZP010000269.1:0-4304 GCA_963934675.1 uncultured Gammaproteobacteria bacterium
TTATTAATCAAAAAACTGCTAGTTCAGGTCAATTATTGATTAACACCCAAAGCTAAAAGAAGCCTTGGGTATTAATTCTTATTGTAGAGTAATCTAAGCAATGTCGATTAAAGTTGATGCTCGGTTAACGTACTCTTTGTCAATTTTATGCTGGAATTTTAACGATAGCTCTGCCCCGAATTTTACCATCCAGTATGTCACTGGCCGCTTGAGGTAAGTCATTAAAGTTTAGATCGAATGATAAACGTTCAAGCAAGTCCCTATCCAAATCTTGCGCTAATCGGCTCCAAGCTTGTTGGCGTTTTTCTATCGACACCATGACTGAATCAATGCCGTACAAGGTAATGCCACGCAGAATAAAGGGCGCAACGGATGCCGGTAAGTCCATAGACTCAGCCAGACCACAAGCTGAGACAGCTGAGCCGTATTTCATCTGACTCAACACATTAGCAAGCGTATTGCCGCCTGCGACATCAATTGCGCCAGCCCAAAGTTCTTTATATAAAGGCCTCGCTTTTGCAGAAAACTCCGACCTTTCAATAACATCCGATGCACCTAAGGACAGTAAATAATCTTTTTCCGCCATGCGTCCAGTCGTCGCTACAACCGAGTAGCCCAACTTATTCAGAATTGCAACAGCAACAGTACCCACACCACCAGAAGCGCCAGTGACTAAAATATTGCCCGCATCAGGTTTAATGTTATGTTGTTCCAGCGCCATGACGCAAAGCATGGCGGTATAGCCCGCCGTACCAATAGCCATTGCCTGACGAGTATCGATTTCACTTGGCAACTTAACCAACCAGTCACCATTCACCCGTGCCATTTGAGCATAGCCACCAGAATGAACTTCACCAACACCAAACCCGTTTAATACGACTGTGTCTCCAGATTCAAATTCAGCGTGTTCAGAACTGACGACGGTACCAGCAAAGTCAATGCCTGGTGTCAGTGGGAATTTGCGCACAACAGGCGACTTGCCCGTTAAAGCCAAACCATCTTTATAGTTTAAAGTCGAATACTCAACTTTAATTGTCACATCGCCTGCCATCAAATCATCAGTACTTAATTGCTTTAATTCGCAACTTTGGCCTGTTTCCGTTTTGTTGATTTGGTAACCTTGAAAAAATTTGCTCATGGTGAAAACCTCTGAAATGTGTAATTATACTATTTGTAAGACAAATAGATGTCAACGCAATTAACTTAATATCAACTACAATCGCATCAACGGAAAAATGAGCTTTAAAGTGCAAACTACCCCCTTTCTTAAAACAAATATTGATAAATCAAGCATTGTGAAATCAAGTATTTCTAAACAAATTGCTGAGCAACTTAGGGACGCTATTGTGAGTGGTCGATTCAAAATCGGTGACCGCCTGCCCACCGAGGATGAACTGGCTCAGCGTTATGGTGTGTCGCGTCCGAGTGTTCGTGAAGCCTTGAAGAGACTAGCGGCACAAAACTTAGTGCGTGCCCGTCGAGGCCCGAGTGGTGGTAATTTTGTGGTTCAACCCAGCTACGAAGAACTCGCAGGCTCATTAAGCGGTGCCGCGACATTGCTGGTGGGTATGGGTGCACTGGATATTGTTGAGATCATCGATGCTCGACGAATTTTGCAAGGTGGCTGCCTGGAGCATGCAGTGAAAAATGCGACAACGGCGCATATTGCCGATATTAAAACGGCACTCGAACGCCAGAAGAACCCAGAGATCAGTGACGAAGTTTTTTGTCAGGCCGATGTTGCTTTTCACAGAGCATTAGTCGATTCAGCTGACAATGGTATGGTGAGGTTTGTGATGTATACCGTTATCGAGGCACTGATTCCCGTCACCAATATGATTGTTACGGTGGTGCGAGAGCGCAGTGATATCATCAGACTACATGAAGAAATGTTGCAACATTTGATCGATAGAAACGCCACATTACTTAATCAGTCGATGAACAAACTGCTTGATTATTTGCTAGAAAAGTTTGAACTAGCGAGCCAGAGGTAAGTATTTAGTTTATTGGTGATCTCTAAAAGTACACTTTTCCTCGATTGTTGCCATGACCTAGAGGTCCCTATTGCTAGTGCATTAATTTAGAAAGAAAACAAATAAAGCAACGCATTAGGGCAGAACCCTTTCAGACACCAACAGCAGAACCTATAGCGCGTATTATATGAAATTATCACTTTCCATCATTGCCATACTAGTCATTATTTATTTGCTAGCATTGTCTTTACTGTATATTTTTCAACGGCCCTTGTTGTTTCCGGCTGTCGGTGAAGTAAGCGATATTAATCGAGAATCAATCGTCTTTACAAACAATGATATTGACCTGAATGGTTGGGTACTTAATCAAGGCAAACAAAAGGCGATTATTTATTTTGGCGGTAATGCCGAACAGATTAGCGGCAATATCGACTTGTTCGAAGATGTATTGCAAGAATATAGTGTTTATCTGGTGAATTATCGAGGCTATGGAAAAAGTGCAGGTAAACCAACAGAAGCGGGGTTATTTTCAGACGCCATTTTCATATATGACCAAATCAAGTCAAAGCACTCATCGATATCCGTCATAGGTAGAAGCTTAGGCAGCGGCGTAGCGGTTTATTTGGGTGCCAATCGGATCATCGAGAAACTGGCATTGCTCACGCCTTATGACAGCATCGCTGAAGTGGCTCAATCGCATTATCCCATGTTTCCAACCCGTTATTTGGTTCGCGATAGGTTTGAATCGATTCACCGTGCTGTCGACATTACGGTACCTGTACTCGTAGTGGCTGCCGAATTTGACCTTGTGGTACCTAACATTCATACCGAAAAATTACTCAATCAATTAGTTAACTCAAAAGTAAGTTTTCAGATGGTGAGGAATGTTGCACATAATAACATCGATGAATCTGAAGAATATCGGGCAGCACTGTTCAGCTTCTTTCAAATCAATGTGGATTAAATCGAATAACGTCATTCGACGTTAGGTCATGGAATTTTAATTGGAATATTGCAGTAGTAATGTAAATAAATTGTTAGCCGATGCTATTTTTTATAGCTGACCTAGACCCTACCTAATTCTAGTTAACGTATTAAACCTGGCGTTTTTTTAAATGTACTTTAATGCCCGCAAAAACAGCCCCAGCCAACTTTTGTTGATGCTTACTGGTACGCAGTTTACGCTCTTCTTTCAGGTTTGAGAGAAAAGCGGTTTCGATCAGGATGGACGGCATGTCTGGTGCTTTTAATACGGCGAAACCCGCATGCTGTACTTTATTATTATTGAGTTTAGCTACTTTGCCCATTTGCTTGAGCACGGCAGATCCAAGCTCACGGCTATCTTGAATAGTCGCTGTCTGTGATAAATCAAGCAATACTGATGCGATCAAATCATCCTTATCATCCAGGCTAATTCCGCCGAATAAATCTGATGCATTTTCTTTTTCTGCAATCCACTTTGCCGCTTCTGAACTAGCGCCACTGAGTGACAATGCATAAACCGAACCGCCTTCAACCTTGGGGCTTTTAAATGAATCGGCATGTAACGACAAAAACAAATCAGCATTATTATCCCGCGCGATTTTTACACGATTGCGTAGCGCAATGTATCGGTCATCGTCGCGGGTCATGACTGCTCTATAACCGGGCGTGCGATTGATCAATGTTTTCATTTTTTTGGCAACGGCAAGAGTGATGTCTTTTTCGCGCGTACCTTTTCTACCGACTGCGCCGGGGTCACGACCACCGTGGCCTGCATCGACAGCAATGATGTATTCCTTCTTACGTTTTTGTTGTTCCTGCTGGCTAGTTTTAATCGGTGTTGGGCTTAAATTAGTGCCATGCAAATCAACGACAAGACGATGTCCTGACTTTCCGTCCGGTTGTAAGGAAAAACTACGCGGTCTTACTTTTCTTTTTAAATCGAGAACGACTCTTAAATCACCCGAACTTTTATCTGCCGAGCGCATGTTATGCATTAAACTGGTTTTTTTATTCGAGGCAGAGAACGTATTACTTTCTCGAGTCTGTTTTAAATCAATCACTACACGGGGCGGGTTACTGAGAGTGAAAAGTTTGTGCACAACACCCGAAGACAGGTCGAATACAACTCGAGTATGCTCTTCGGATGTTTGTGAAATACGAATACCGTCTAGTGCCACTTTGTTGCCAGCTAAGACTCTACCACCGCCAGTCAGTAGCGCTGCAGTAGCGCCGCAACGAGCCAAGCGTTTTAGAAATAATCGTCTTGCTATAGCGAGCGGATCCATAATATATTTAGAGTGTACTCTTCATTACCAAAACTCAATTGGAGTTATAATCAAATGTCAT
>CAWVZP010000270.1:0-4294 GCA_963934675.1 uncultured Gammaproteobacteria bacterium
ATTACAGTGACCGTTCCTCACGGCCAATCCGTGACTGGTGACATTGTAGACGCTGCACTAGCCGAGCATAAGCCAATGTTCGCATTCATGGCACATTGGGAAACTGGCTCAGGCCGTATCAATGACTTGCAAGGTTTCAACGATGCCTGCGTTAAGCATGACGCAATGGGCATGGTCGACGCAGTATCGAGCCTCGGAATCGATAAATTTAACATTGATGATTTTCCTGGAGTCGGCATGTGGGCTTCTTGCCCACAAAAAGGCATTCTCGGATTACCCATGACTTACGCACCTGTTAGCTTCACAGACAAGGCAATCGAACTTTTCAAAACTCGTGGCTGTTACAGCTTCGTTCATAATCCGATTTTGGAAGCACGTCACTGGGCCATCCTTGATGGTCAAGACGCTGCTGCTGGCACTTATCACCGAACTCATTCGCCTTATGCCGTTGCTTCTTTCCACGAAGCACTTCGCCTCTTACTTCAGCACGGCCGAGACAAAAAAGCGGCTGATTATGTTTCTAGTGAGAAAGTGTTGCGCGAAGCCGTTGCGGCGATGGGTTGTGATGTAACATCAAACATGACCAGCCTAATTGTACTTAACCTACCGGGTGAATTTGCTGGACGTGAAAAAGAACTGGTGGGAGCTTGTCGTGCTGCTGGATTCGCTATCTGGCCAACCTTGTCAGAGCCAGTCCAAATTCGTATTGGTATACTGAACCAGCTGACAAACGCATCGTTGACTGACATTATCAATCGCTTCGCCGATGCATTGCAGGTCATGGGTGTTGAATTTGACAAGGCGCCAATCATGGCTGACGTGGCTAAAAAGCTGAGCTAACTTAACACTCAGAAAACGCCATATGGCTAAAAGCCGGTAACGACAGTTATCGGCTTTTTTTTGCACATCACCATTGTCTTTGATGACTAACATTACTAATCAGATAATATTAATGCCGTCATGCTGGCGAAGGCCATTGTTCATTAGAATCAATGCGATACAGATGAAATCGGCTACGACTTGCGTCAGGACACCTTTTCATAAGCCAATGATGTCAGCATCAGCATTTATAAAGTTGCCGTCGATACCGACGATTTAACTCAGGTGACTAGCCAGCTTTCCAACAGCATCCCATCCAATGGAGCACTTCTCTATCAACAACGCTGTCTTCAATGAAAAAAATCACAAACCATTTAAAGCGTGAACAAAGCTACGATCAATATTAAGGTGCGAAGCAACAAGTCATACCCCGTGTCAGATTGATTTTTCTCATTTTTTGTCCTTACTCATTTATATCAGTTTATAGAACTATTGTTCAGCCTATCAGGAGCAGTTTAAATGGACTACGAGCAATGCCTAAGCAATTGTCGGAAATGTCGACCTATATGCATAAAACGTTGGGAAATTTATTGAACCCGAAGTAACGGCAAACAGGAGCAGATTAAGCAGCAGGTGATTGAAATGACATTACCCTCATTGTCTCGCTACTGAAAGAAACAATCTACACACATGGCAGATTGGAGTAACAGGCCGAAGCCACCGAATACTCGACTAACTTATTGTCACTGCAAGGAAAAAAAAGACGCGAAGGTGATGATCGTCGTACTATTGTCGCTTCACTCTAGATCATATAGTTGAGTAACCAATAGATGTCGTATAAAAGAATGGTAGTTGAAATGGGAATGGGCACCGATTTGCAAGGTGGTGACTATACCAAAGCCGCAGTACGCGCCTTACGCGATGCTTTGTGGCACAACTCTCTCACTGTCGCGCCGGCATTTGGCTTGCCTAAAGAAGCGATGAAAATTGAGGTAACTATCGGTGTTGCTAAACCTAGTGAAGTTAACCGAGATGAGGTGAAAGCGGTTCTACCCTATGGTCAGGCTACAGTTGAGGTGGTCGTAGGTGGGCTGGATGTCATTAGCGATTGTGGTACTAAAGTAACGGTTGTCGCCAATGCGGCGGCTGTGGTTTATCTTGATATTAATAAGGCTATCGATGCCGATCAGGGAGAGCATTAAGCTATGGCAATGCAAAGAGTTATTCTAGAAATGGGCACTGGCAATGACCTATATGGTGAAGACTATACCAAGGCGGCTGTTCGTGCCGTCCAAGATGCACTGCACCATAGTTCGATAACGCTGTTTCGAACACTCGGGATTGACCGAGATTCAATGCAGGTTGAAGTCACCATTGGCGTGCAAAAACCCGATGAAGTCGATAAAGCAGTCATACAGAAACAAATTCCATTCGGTTCGGTTACTGTCAATGCAGTCAAAGGTGGGCTCAACATTGTCGATACCGAGAACGATACAGTCACCGTTATTGCCTCGTCTGCTATTGCTGCACGTCTGGATATACCCGTGGGAAAATATGTAGCAGGCGAGTTACCTAGATCATAAGCTAGCTTATGGCTTTACCATTAGACTACTAAGGATTTAGTGCGCTTAAATGACCCGCTAGATCTTTAGGTTTGTTCGCCTTCAAATGAGTGGTTATCGATTCACAGCAACGCAGAATATCGGCTCCCTTCCAGCCACCATCATGGCCGCCATACAAACTCTGATTGAGCTGGTTTATTTGAGTCTGAAATTCATCACCAAAGTAAAACCCTAATTGATTAAGGTTAACAAAAGACTCGTTTGTATCAAGGCTATTCGCCCAAATCAGTAAACTGTCACGGGTGTCTCTCGCATTATTACTGATGCAGCTTTGTGACAATTGAGCCATTGCCTTGCGCTGGTCAGATGTTTTTAATCGGTCAATATTGATATGGTCAATATCTAATCGGTCTTTTCCTAACTTTCGATGCTTGTCATACCACCAGATAAAAATAGTACCTGCCCAGCCCACTCCTAATAGAAGGCTCAGCCAGACCCAAAACAGGTTACTGCCTTCAGTTGAAGAGTCCAGTCGTGATAATGACCCGTTGGAACTTGGTGATATTAGTTGCTGATCTTGCGTTGCGCCATTGCTCGAAAGCGGATCTGCGGCAGCCGTCACTTCGATTGTTCGCGAAGGAATTTTCGCCTGCTCCTGCTCGCCTGTATTGACGTTCCACCAGTCTATAATGACTTCAGGTAGCGTATAAATACCGGCCTGGGTTGGAATTAGTGCGATTTTCTGTTGACGTATGCCAACCATTCCGGCGCTTGTTTTCTGGTTCTGTAACAGCGGCTTATCGGGATAAAGTTTTATTCCATCGACTGGTTTTGAATCTAGATCCGGTAACTGTGCAGACGTTAAACCCTCAGCTACCAAAGTTATGGTACGAGTCACTGGCTCGCCCACGATTAACTTTTTGATGTCGCCCTGCCATTCCTCAGCCAAGGACAACTGGGTGGCCGGCAGCCACTGCTTAGCATTTGATTCGCTAGCAATTGTGAGCACCTCAATCGAAACACCCTGCGAACCAATTCGGCGTATATTACCAGCACTAGCGAAACCACCAAATACTGACGACGAGCGGTTAGACATCTGTACTTCGGCGACTGCGGGTTCAATTTCAAGCCTGCCACTTTGCTGAGGGAATAAGGCTATTTGTTTTTCGAGCACAAGGTAGTCCTTGTCTCCGAGCTTGGTTTGATACTGCTTTACATCGCCCAACGGTTCAATGACAACGTCCATATTATTGATTGTAAGGTCACTCATCGAATAGCCAGAGATACTCCGGTCAACCATCAAACGTAGTGTCACCAAGACCTGGCCTTGCACGTACACGGTCGGTTTATCGACCTTAAGCTCGAAAATCAACTCATCCTGACCACCGGTTCTAGCCTGACTGGTTGGCTTAACTGTGATTTGAAACGGTTTCGTTTTGTCACTGCCAAATGGAATAGCCGGAATGACAAAATCACCCACTTGCTTGGGCATTAACTTCAAAACCCATTTAATATTACGCTGATAATCACCGTTAATGATGCTGATATTATTACTCTGGCTTCGATTGAGCACCAGAAAATATGGCTCTAAAGCTGAAAAATCAGGATCTTCATCCGGGCTGCTGTCTGCTTCAAACACGAGCTGAAATGATTCATTAAGGCGCACTAAATTACGATCTATCGTAACATTCACCACAGCAAAAACTTGGTTGCTCATAAAGCTACAGAGCACACCTATCAATATTAACAGGTTAATAAATAATATTTTTCGCATGTTATTGATCTGCTTCTTGATACGTTCCTTGATGAGGATAGTTACCACCGGTTCAGCTCGCTCGTAGACTCGCCGCGTTTATTGTATTGATATAAAAACTTGCGCCTTAATAACCCACCGGGATCATCAGGTATTTTTC
>CAWVZP010000271.1:0-4224 GCA_963934675.1 uncultured Gammaproteobacteria bacterium
GAAGATGCATCAATGAATCTTGCCGCAGTACAGGATTTAAGCGAACTTCATAAAGGCCTTGATCTTATTTTTATTGAAAGTGGCGGCGATAATTTATCGGCCACTTTCAGCCCTGAATTAGCCGACCTGATGATTTACGTTATCGATGTTGCTGAAGGCGAAAAAATCCCACGCAAAGGTGGCCCGGGCATTACTCGGTCTGATTTGTTAATTATTAACAAAATTGACCTCGCACCCTATGTCGGCGCGTCGCTCGAAGTAATGGAAGCGGACACTAAACGTATGCGTGGCGACAGGCCCTATGTCTTTACCAACTTGAAAGACGATACCGGTCTTACTCGCGTTATTGAATTCATCATTGATCAAGGCATGCTTTAAAGAATAGAAGTGCAGCAATATCGTATAATGATTCATCGCAAAGTTAAGCAGACTAAAAACTAACCGCCCAAGTGATTAACCAGATGAGTCTGCGATACTGTCGAGACCGATACTAGCTCGCGCTATACGCGTTTTAAAAATGTAGCGACGTCCATCAGGCAATAATCATTAAAAACACCCGCCTGATCGCGCTGACTAAATCCACATTGTTTCGTGGGCTGGTGCTACCATTTTGATATCGGACAGAATGTTATTGATTGACGAGAAGCAACAACTTCAACTCAACAAGCCTATATAATGAATCAATTTGTTTGGTCAGGTATGACATGTCTATAAACCTACATTCGATAAACGCCGACATTGTTGATGGTGAAAACAGCGCTGTCGAGCTAGATTGCATCTACTCAATCAAAGGCCACAATTTGGTCGACTCGATCGAACAAATCAAGCAAGTTCATCAAGCTGACTTTTGCCTGCTGCCATTATCGTCAGTCTCTGGTGGCGGTGGCATATTTCAGGTCGAAAAACCAGTGGGTAAACAGGTCATTGGAATCCAGTTAAGCACGTCTAACTCGCCTCAGGTCACCCAATCTAGCGATGTTGATATTACAAAGGTGGGACTCGATGAGATTATTATCGATCCACAACAGCACAAGATCTATGCCGGCAGTGCAATCACTCTGGCGCAACTTAATCAGGTACTAGGGAACGAACAAGGCAATCAATTTAAAGTCCTTGGCGCTGATTTAACCAGTTACACCTATGCCCAGGTTGGTGCCACCTTTATGACTGGCGGTATGGGACCTCAACGACGTTACTTTAGCGATAGCGTGATCGAAGTATCGCTACATAATGGTGATAATTTAATTTGTATTGATGGTGATGAATTAAATAATTATGCAGGTACTTACGGTTGGACGGGAATAGTGTCGGCCGTTTGCTGCGCCTATGTCGAGCTTCCAGCCGTTGAAATTGCATTTGCCATCCCGGTTAATAACTCGCCCACTGAGCTATCTCGACTACTCCAGCATTTATCTTCATTTTGTTATCTAAAAATCGACAATGGAAAGCTATTCTCAAATGATGGCGGCACCAATTTGATATTGGGCCTTGAACACATCACCATTGATGCGATGCAACCGTTTGTAGCCAGTGGCGATAATGCACTGACGACACGTGCTAAACAGTTGCAAGCAAACTGTCAGGCGGCTAATGCAGACGGCCTAATTTTTGTTAATGGCTATAGTCACTTGCCTATTGATGAATTTTTATTTGAACTGGTCGATGATATTGATGCAGACGAACTGACCATTGCCAACATCGCACTTGATCACACTGAAATATTCAAAGATCCTGATCAAATGCGAGCCGTGCGAGAAGGCGTCCCATTTGCCGCTCGCACTCAAGCACCGAAGGGACGTTTTATTTTCAAATACCACACTGACATTAACATTAGACTCAATCAAGACTGCGTCGCTGACGCAATGGATCAACTTTGGCAAGCCAATCAACATTATGTTAATTCAGTTGATCAGTACATCAAATCTCATACTGAACTGAACGGGCAAATTATTGTTTATGGGCATCTGAACCCTTGCGGTGTTGATCCTCATAACCGAATCACACTCGCCAGTGACGATGCCGCGGCTTATCAGCAAGCGATTGTCGACATTAATAGCCTTCGAGATGAATTTGCCCGCACCTTGAGAGCTCTGTGCGATGACACTGACTGCCGCTTTATTGGTGGCGAAAAAAGTGCTGGGTCGGAATATTCCTTGTTTTCAGCTTTTGGTGGCCCAGAGCTAGCACCAACCCTGCTGGCGGCAAAATTTAAGCGTCAATTCGAGACCATAAAACAGGCGTCTGGCTTATTTAACTGGCGCGCAATCAAGCCATATTCAGGAATAAACTAGTGGAACTAAACTTGTTAAATTAAATAGTTAAATTAACAAGTTTTGACTTAGCTAAGCAGACAACACAACCAACACAGGCGACAAGGTGTACTATCTTCATACCAACCAATTAGGGTATGAAACAAAATTTGTGACAATGATCATAACTTTTAAATCAGTCGTGCCAGCTGATTCGATAGTGCCGCGCAATGCCCCCTGTTACTTTGAAGATGACCTGAAAGTTCGTATTATTGCCCAATAGCGACACCTTTCTCGCTTACAAATAGGATTATCAATTGATCACTACGCTAAACGCCATTGCGCCCATTTTCCTTATCATAGCGCTAGGTCATCTAATGTTTCGTACTCGAGTGGCTGATGAGCAGATCTGGTCTGCGATAGAGCATATTTGCTTCTATTTACTGCTGCCCGCCCTCATCGTTCGCACCTTAAGCCGAGCCAACTTAACCAGCGTTCCCGTTCTCGATTTCATGCTGGTGTTAGTATCTGCCATTGCCGGTATGTCTTTTCTCCTTATTTTAATGCATCGCCTACTGCGATCTCGGTACCCCGATAGCGGCCCCACTTTTAGCAGCTTGTTCCAGGGCGCAACGCGATTTCATGGTTTTGTCGCTTTGGCCATTATTGGACCACTTTATGGCGATCATGGCATCACGCTCACAGCACTGGCATTAGCCATTATGGTGCCCGTCCTTAATATCGCCAATGTGATCGTGCTGACTATTTATGGCAGCAATAACAGCGTGGCCAATGGTCGACAAATATTATTCCGAATCATCACCAATCCGCTCATCATCGCTTGTGTTGTTGGGCTTACCCTTAACTGGACTGGCATGCCTGACATCATCTTCAATACTATCGACATTATTGGCAACGGTGGTTTGGGGCTGACGCTACTGGCCGTTGGTGCAGGTTTGAGACTGGATCAAATAGCAGAAGACAAACTACTGGTGACGGTTGGTGTGTTAATTCGACTAATCGGCATGCCACTCATGGTTATCGCGATAGCCTCGTTAATCGGCTTGGAAGGCTTGCCACGCACCGTCGCAATTATTGCTGGCGCGGTACCCACTGCCGCATCGGCTTATGTTATGGCGCGCAAAATGGGCGGCAATGCTGAACTCATGTCTAATATTCTCACGTTTCAAGTGATCGTGTCGTTCGTCACACTACCGTTGTTCATTTATATTGCAGAAAATTACTAGCGCAACTCAGATCAAGCCATGGCTGTTTTACGTTAGGGGAATCAATAGCGTTATACGGCGGGCGGCACGAGAACAAAATTGCCAAAATGCTGCTTTTCTAAAAACAGTTGCTGCGCCCGACGAATATCTTTTAAGGCAAACGTCCTGGCCACTAGCGGCTTAATCTCCCCGCTTTCTATATACGAAATCAAACGTGGAAACACCAATTCATCCCAGGCAGTGCAACCGATAAGGTTCAAATCCTTCAAATAAAAATGGCGCATGTCCAGTGTCACCAGTGGGCCTGCAATCGCCCCCGAAGAAGCGTATCGACCACCCGACTTCAACACCTTTAATATTGAGCCAAAACCGTCGCCTGCAACATTGTCGAACGCCACATCGACCGAACGATCTCCCAAAGCCTGAGTTAAGTCGACGTCTCTTGCCAATATTTGATCAGCGCCTAACTCCCTTAAATGATCAAACTTGGATACACTCGCTAATGCAATTACCTTAGCGCCACGACGCTTAGCCAACTGCACGACCGCCGACCCAACACCACCCGAAGCACCGGTCACCAGCACCGTATCGGCACTAGTAACACTGGCACGATGAACCATATTCTCTGCGGTGCCATAAGCACAGGGTATCGTTGCTAACTCGACGTCACTCCAATCACAATCAATTTTAAAGACTTCACTCGCTGGCACCACCACGTATTGTGCAAATGCACCGTCAAAATCCGAACC
>CAWVZP010000272.1:0-4198 GCA_963934675.1 uncultured Gammaproteobacteria bacterium
GAACAGCACCCCGCAAGACGTCGTTCGCCTTCATAAATACTTCCATTACAGTCGTATCCTTTCCAAGCACAATCTTTAACTTATCGTTTGGAATTGTAATCAATGAATCAACGACGCCGGATAGTTCACGGATTCCAGCTTCAGCCTGCTCCATTCGCTTCTTACGTTCAAAACCAAATGGTTTGGTTACCACTGCGACGGTTAAAATACCCATCTCCTTTGCTATTTGTGCGATAACAGGTGCTGCGCCCGTACCGGTTCCACCCCCCATACCAGCAGTAATGAATAACATATTGGTGCCTTCAATCGCTTCTTGTATGCGCTCGCGATCTTCTAGTGCAGCCTGGCGCCCAATACCCGGATCAGCACCGGCACCTAACCCTTTAGTAATACTCGAACCAATTTGCATGGTCGATTTATTATCCATTTTATTTAGCGCCTGTACGTCAGTATTCAGACACAAATATTCAACACCTTCGATACCAGCATTAACCATGTGTTGGACAGCGTTACCACCACCACCACCGACACCAATGACCTTAATGACAGGGTCTTTTGAGTGCGTATCCATTAATTCAAACATTTTTTTCTCCTATTGCTGTTGCTATTGCTATTGCTATTGTTTTATTAAAAGTTGCCTTGAAACCAGCTTTTCATTTTCGACCAAGTGCCGCTTTCAGAATTATCACCTAATTGATAACTAGACAAGCCAGCTTTCTGTCTGTTTCCAAACAGAAGCAGTCCAACACCCGTGGCATGTATTGGGTTTCTCACCACATCAACTAACCCTGACACATGTTGTGGATAACCCAACCGAACAGGCATATGAAAAATCTCCTCCGCCAGTTCGATAACGCCTTCCATCTTGGAACTACCGCCGGTCAATACCAAACCTGCGGCACATATTTCTTCAAAACCACTACGCCTGAGCTCGGCATGAACCAGACTCAATAATTCTTCGTAACGTGGCTCGACAACTTCAGCCAACGTTTGACGCGCAAGCCTGCGAGGTTCTCTGTCGCCTACGCTTGGGACTTCGATTGTTTCTTCTGCTGTCGCCAGTTGACGCAATGCACAGGCGTATTTAATTTTGATGTCGTTGGCATATTGCGTTGGGGTTCGTAGCGCTACAGCAATATCGTTAGTCACTTGATCACCCGCAATTGGAATGACTGCCGTATGGCGAATTGCACCATCAGAGAACACCGCTATATCAGTTGTACCACCGCCAATATCGACCAGACAAACACCTAGCTCTTTTTCGTCATCCGTGAGTACGGATGCACTTGACGCCAGCTGTTCGAGGATGATGTCATCCACTTCGAGGCCACAGCGTCGGACGCATTTAATAATATTCTGTGCTGCACTCATTGCGCCTGTCACCAAATGAACCTTAGCTTCGAGCCGCACACCCGACATGCTAATTGGGTCACGAATACCTTCCGAACTATCGATTATAAATTCTTGAGGCAGCACGTGAAGAATGCGTTGGTCAGCTGGGATAGCGACAGCTTTGGCTGCATCAATAACGCGCGCCACATCGGCAGTCGTTACCTCTTTATCTTTTATCGCGACTATGCCGTGGGAGTTGATACTGCGAACATGGCTGCCTGCAATGCCAGCATAAACAGATCTAATTTGGCAACCCGCCATCAACTCAGCCTCTTCAACTGCACGCTGAATAGATTGCACTGTCGATTCAATATTAACTACGACCCCCTTTTTCAATCCTCTGGAAGGTTGAGTACCAATACCAATGATATCAATGCCGCCTTCAGAGGTAATTTCACCAACAATGGCGACAACCTTAGAAGTGCCAATATCGAGTCCAACGATCAAGTTATTGCTACTTTTTTTAGACATTATTTTTCCCCCACAGTGACGCTTCGTCTCTGTCTATCAGTGCTTCCTTTTTCCATACAACTGCGAACCCATTGCTATAGCGTAGATCGAGTTGTTGGATCTCTGTCCGTCTCGGCCCTATTTGTTGAGCATAGATAGACACCAGCCTTTCTAATTTATTATTTACGTTGTCTCTACCCAGCTTTATTTTAAAACCATTTTCCAACTCGATGTCGACTGCGCCACGACTATCAATATTAATTTGGCTAATGGCCTCATCAAGTAATCGAAACTGCTCAGAAAAATCATAATATTGTAGCAATACTTGCTTAGGCTCAATATTCGAACCAAAGACCTGTGGCAAATGCATAAATGCAGTTGCGTCCGCTTCAAATATGTTTGCCTTGTCACTTAATAGATGATCAACGTCCCAGCGTGCTAATGGTTTTTTCTCTACAATTTTAATCATCACTCGGTCAGGCCAAACTCGCCGAATAGAAACTGACTCTGCCCACGATTTATCACTCAAACTATTTCTGACTTTCTGGATATTGAGCGAGAAAAAACCCTTTCCAACAAAGGGCCGTAACGCCGTCTCGATTTCTTGCTGATCGATATGTTGAAAGGTGCCTAATAACTGAATGGTTTCAATTGGCAAAAAAGTATGATTCTGCATCAGGTATGAAATACCACCAAATAAAGGCACGATTACCAAAAGACAGGTATAAATGCCGCGCCATTTAAAATCAAAATTGTTTTTTGTAGCCTTTTTCTTTTTTGCCTGTCCACTGTTTTTACCAAAACTAAGCATCATCTCCTCCAGCTGACGATAACTCATCTTCTTTTAAGGTTAACTCAAGAATTTTCAATCCCAATTCAGACATACTTAACCCGGCTTGTTTGGCCGCCATTGGCACCAGGCTGTGATCAGTCATGCCCGGCACAGTATTAATTTCGATAATAAATGGCTGACGCTCTTCATCAAGCATGATATCAACACGTCCCCAATGCTTAGCACCCGTCACTTCAATTGTTTTGGAGACCAATTCGTTAATGATTGTGGTGGTTTCATCATCTAGTCCACAGGGGCAGGTATAAATAGTATCATTGGAAAAGTATTTGGCTTCATAATCATAAAATTCACGAGGTGTTTCTAACTTAATTAATGGCAATATTTGGTCACCCAAAAACCCCGCTGTATACTCTGTGCCCACGATCCACTTTTCAGCAAACACGTCACCAAACTGTTTGGCTTTTTTCCAGGCAGGAATGAGACCTTTCGCTCGAGTCACAGCTGTCATGCCAATACTAGAACCTTCCAGATTTGGTTTCACAAATACCGGCAGGCCTAGTTCCTCTATTAATCGTTCGCAGTCCTCTTCACTATTAAGCACCTGAAATTCGGGGGTCGGTAAACCGCTGCCACCGAGTACGCGTTTTGTCAGTAACTTGTTCATGGCAAGAGCTGATGCACAAACGCCACTGCCGGTGTAGGTGATTCCAAGCAAGTCCATTACGGCTTGCAATTGCCCGTCTTCACCACCGCGGCCATGCAATATATTAAAAACTCGGTCGGCCTTTAGCTTTTGTAACTGATCGATCGCATTGTCTTTGATATCAAGTTTGAATGCATCGACGCCAATATTAATTAATGCTTCATAAACAGCGTTGCCACTCATTAACGATATGTCGCGTTCGGCGGAAGTACCGCCCATCAGTACAGCGACTCGTCCACTGTGTTTAGCTGATTCGATTGACGGCTTCAAGTCTTCATAATTCATAACTCGTCTCCCAGTATTCGCACTTCTGTCTCGAGCGTGACATCAAATTTTTGTTTCACTGTTTGTTGAATAAACGCAACTAAGCCTTCTATATCTTTGGCTGATGTCTGTGCATTACTAATAATGAAATTAGCATGCTTTTCTGATACCCAGGCATGACCGTGGCAATAGCCCTTTAATCCAGCCGCTTCAATTAATTTAGCGGCATACTGTCCTTTCGGGTTTTTAAACACGGAGCCACAAGAAGGCAATCCAATCGGTTGACTCGCATTACGCTGTTGTAATAATTTTTTTATGTTCGAACTTTTTTGTTCTAACTCGTTGTCGAATTGGAATCTTGCCGCAGCGAACCACTCGTTACTAAACTGGCTTACTCGACGATAATGAACATCAAACTCTTCTGTCTTGCGGTTAATCAATTCGCCTTGTCGATTAATCATTTCAGCCAACGTTACAAATGACCAGATCTCGCTGCCAAATGCACCAGCATTCATCGCTAAAGCACCGCCAACTGTACCAGGAATGCCAGCCAGAAAGTCAGCACCCGTTAAACCATTTTTAAGACAAAATTTGGC
>CAWVZP010000273.1:0-4188 GCA_963934675.1 uncultured Gammaproteobacteria bacterium
CCTCAAACAAGCGAGCAAAGCACCTCAGCTCCTTTATGCAACTGCGCATCTGGCACGGTATAGCAAATCCTAAAGTGGCTACTACGCTCACTGAATACTGAACCCGGAATAATCAGCACGTTGTTCTTAATAGCTAACTCGGTAAACGTGTCGCCGTCATGGCCCTCGGGTGCTTTGACAAATAGATAGAAAGCGCCATCAGGTGAGCTGACTTCAAAACTGGATGACAGAGCTTCGGACATTAAATTACGTTTGAGTGCATAGTCGGCGAGTTGCTGGCTCATGTCTGTTTGCGGGGCGGCCAGTGCCGCGTACTGCGCAACACTGGGAGCGCAGACGAAACTGTATTGTTGAAGCGTGGCCATTGCATCGATGACTTCGATAGGGCCTGCGGCATAGCCGAGTCGCCAGCCGGTCATGGCAAAGGATTTGCTGTGTCCGGCGAGCAGTAGGCAGTTGTCGGTGAATTCTGCGATGGAGCGCATTGGCGCATAGGCGAACTCACGGTAAATTTCATCGGTGATGATTAACACGCCGTGTTTGTCACAAATTTTTGCAATGGCTCTTAATTGGTCTGCTGGGAAGATGCAGCCTGTCGGATTGCCTGGGCTGTTGAGTAACAGTAATTTTGTTTTGCTGGTGATTAGCGCTTCGAGTTTGTCGGGGTTGATCGTGAAGCCATCATCATAGGTGTCGAGATAAACCGGTGTGCCTTCGTTCAAATTAACCAGATGCTTGTACATGACAAAGTAAGGGTCAGGGATAATCACTTCGTCACCTGCCTCAACCAGTGCTAGCAGCGCTAAAAATAAACCACCACTGACGCCAGAGGTGATTAGCATTTGGTTGAGCGAGTAATCACGACCGGTAAATGCTTTTTCTTCTGCGATTAGTTGTTCGCGTAGCGGCACAATGCCTTGGGTTGGGGTGTAGCTGTTATGACCTTGTTGAATCGCATCGATTGCGGCTGATTTGATTGGGTCTGGCACTTCAAAGTCGGGCTGTCCGATGCTGAGGTTAATCGGATCCTTCATGCTGCGAGCGAGTTCAAATATTCGCCGAATTCCGCTGGAATCAATTCGTTGGGTGCGTTTGGCCAATAACGACATGTTTTTTTCCTGTTCGATGGTTGTCTGGGTAATGGGCTGCATCTAATTTAGAGAGCCGGGGTTACCGTACTGAATTTAAAACACTGAAGTTTCTGCGGGTGATTGTATTAGGATGTTTTGAATCTGTCATTACCAGGTCAGTATTATTGTAGTAAAAAAAAGGCGCTAATTAATAGCGCCTTTCAATCTAGTACTTAACCAATAATGCTATTAGGATCTTGGTAACTTGTTCTCTGGATCATACATTGGTTTGTAGCCTACCGATTCTACTACCATCGGAAATTGCTCTCCCAGGTATTCCATTACCATTTCGCGACCAACCTCACAGTACTCGAACGGCAGGTAGCCAAGACCGATATTTTTGCCGATGGTCGGCCCATAGGCGATGCTGGTGAGATAGGAACGTCGACCTTTAGCGTCAATCGGTACTTCACCTGTTTTGGCGTCCATTAATGGGCAGTTGCCAACTGGATAACGGGCTATGCCATTAGAATCCACATTGTCGGTTATTGACAGCGTGCACAAGTAGGCCACCTGGTTTTCGAGTGCGCGTTGTTCAAGATAAGGTGCTTTGCCGTGGAAGTCAGCCTGCTTAACCACTGGGCGAGATAACCCGGCTTCGTACAGGTTGTATTCGGTTAACAGATCTGCATTTTGCAAGCGTAAGCTTTTTTCCATGCGTCGGCTGTTGGCATAGGTTTCTATTCCAACTGGGCAGGCACCCTGTTCGAAGATAATGTCCCATAGCGATAGGCCGTAACTATAGGGTACGTGCAGCTCCCAGCCTTGCTCACCAACATAAGAAATACGGAAAGCTTCTACTGGAATGCCTTTTAATGTCAGGTTTCGAGTCGCTGCAAATGGGAAGCGATCGTTGCCCCAGGCTGCTGGATCGTCGGCGACAGCTTCAATTAGCTTGCGTGCATTCGGTCCCCAAACACCCAGACAAGCCATTTGATCTGAACGATCATCAATGTAGACATGCCAGTTATTGTCTTCTGCCATACGCTTGAGCCAAATATAGTCACGATGGCCGGCATCGGCACCATCGATTAATCGATAACGATCTTTCGCATGACGAATGACGGTAAGGTCTGAACGCACACCGCCGCGTTTGTCGAGGAAGTGGGTGTAAACGCCTTTCCCAATAGGGGTGTCACCACCCACTTTTGCGGTGCAGGCAAATTCCATCAGTGCCTCTGCGTCGGGACCAATAATATCGTAAACGGCGAAGTGCGACAGGTTGATCATGCCGACATTTTCTGTCATTTCGAGATGTTCCGCATTGGAGACTCGGCAGAAGTGACGGCTGTCCCACTCGTGCTCTCGAATGGGCGCTCGGTCACCATACTTTTCTAACAAGTGTTCGTTAGCGGCATAGCCGTGTGCACGTTCCCAGCCGGCTAATTCCATGAAGTAGCCACCTAATTCTTGCTCGCGTGACCAGAACGGACTGCGTCTGAGACCTCGGCCTTTAGTATAGGGTTCACGGTTATGGACAGCAGGGTTGTAGATTTTGAAGGCAGATTCGTAACAACGGTCGTGAATATAAGTCGGTGTCTTTTGAATCGGGTAGTGACGAGCGGTATCAATACCATTGAAGTCCATATCGGAATAGCCGTCAGTCATCCAGTCGACCAATACCTTAGCAATGCCTGGGGCATCTTTAACCCACACACCAATGGCATACCAAAGCCCACGAGTCAGTACTGATTCACCGACTGACGGGTTGCCGTCAGTCGTTACCTGAAGTAAACCGTTAAACGAATGCTTTTCGTTGTAGCCGATTTCGCCCAAAATAGGAGTTAGCTCCATAGCGCGTTCGAGTGGCTCCATTATTTGCTCGAGTTCTAAGTCGCGCTGTGATGGTGACCAGTGAGTTTCACCTTTTTCAGGGAGGTCACGCGGGTGAACAAGGCGAGGTTCTTTTTCTTCATAATAGCCCCATTCTATTTGGCCGCCTTCTGGCGTTAATGGATCACCCGTATCGCGCATGTAGGCGGAGTTGCCTTGATCGCGCATCAGTGGGTAACCAATATCTTTGCCTGTTCCTTCAAATTCTGTGTAGGGCCCGAAGAAAGTTAGCGGGTGATCAACGGGCATGACGGGAAGGTCTTCCCCTGCCATTTCTGCGATGGTTCGGCCCCAAAGTCCAGCACAAACAATAACGTGCTTGGCGGCAATATAGCCACGACTAGTTTCAACGCCGACAATACGACCGTCTTGAATATCGAGTCCAATAGCATTGGTGTTGGCCCAAGATTGCGCCTTGCCAGTTTTGACTGCATTGTCGACCAAAACTCCGGCAACAGTTTGCGAACGAGGTTTCACCAGTCCAGCGTCAGGATCCCACATGGCCCCTTGGATCATGTCTTCTTCTAGCAGAGGGAACAGCGCTTTGGCTTCAGCGGCACTGATCATCTTAACGTTAGTACCGAATGCTTTGCCTGAAGCGACCTTGCGCTTTAGTTCCATCATTCGGTCATCGTCATCCGCTCGAGCAACTTCGAGTCCGCCAATGCGAGCATAGTGGCCCATCTTGTCGAAGAAATTGATGCTGTAGCCAGTCGTGTAAGTAACAAACTTGCTGTTATCAGTGGCATAGCAAAAGTCGGATGCATGAGAAGTTGATCCAATGTCGGTAGGAACCGATGTCTTGTCTATACCGACAATATCGTCCCAACCACTTTCGACCAGGTGGTGCATTACCGAGGCGCCAACGATACCCCCGAGCCCGACTATAACGACATTGGCTTTTTCTGGAAACTGTGCCATTACTATCCTCCAATAAAGGCCGGCAGATACCGACCTAATTTCAAAATGTATTTAAATAAAAAAACCATCATTAGCTTTCGTATTCAGGCGTTAATTGATAGTTTGAGGCGTACAACAAAATTAGTAGCTTTTTAAAGACACCTTTAAACCTGTAGGCGAAACTAAACTTAATTCTGTATGTTTGGTGATATCCTCATCACTTATTAATTGAAGTATAAACAGGCAAAATTAACTTCTACAAGCATTTTGATCGAGAAGGTCGCGAGGCTGACTAATGGTGTCGCATCTGGGAATTATTGGGTTT
>CAWVZP010000274.1:0-4159 GCA_963934675.1 uncultured Gammaproteobacteria bacterium
ATAGTAACGCCACTGTGCCCGCCGATGACGTTGACGTTCACATCATTGCAGCTCAAACCTTTTAGTTCAGCAACAAACGTATTTGAACGAATAATATCGAGGGTTGTTACACCAAACAACTTGCGCTTGTCATAAACACCCGCTGCCTTCAAAATTTCAGCGGCAATGGCCACCGTTGAGTTAACTGGGTTAGTTACAATGGCATAGCAGGCATTCGGACAGACTTTAGTGCCCGCTTCGATTAATTTTTTAACGATACCAGCGTTCATGTTGAATAAATCATCACGAGTCATGCCTGGTTTACGTGGAACACCCGCTGGAATAACAACAATATCAGCATCGACCATGGCGGCTTCAACATCATCACCAACAAATCCAGAAACGGACACATCAGTTGGAATATGACTAAGATCGACGGCAACACCCGGCGTAAATGGCGCAACATCATAAAGTGATAGTTCACTACCAGCCGGTAGTTGTAATTTCAATAATAGAGAGAGCGGTTGCCCGATTCCCCCTGCTGCACCTAGTACACAAACCTTCATAATGAGCCTCTTTTGTGATGGGTAAATTTAGTTGATAGTAAAGCTGACTGTTAATAGAATCTAAATTTTGATAGCCGACGCATCATATCGGTGAGCCAGGATATTGACAAGAGATCGAACGACTAGTGGCTAACTATTAATACACACTATTCATTGTAGCCTTAATCTCTATCATCGGCAGTAGACGTTTTCGCAATAACGATAGACAAAAAAAAGTACTGCTTTATGCTGCCTGAAGTGTCGCTCATGATTGTCCAAAAATGAAAAAAATTGCCCTCTTTGTTGATGTCCAAAATATCTACTACACCACTCGCCAGGCCTATGGCCGTCAGTTTAACTATCGTGAACTTTGGCAGCGCATCAGTTCAGAAGGCGATATAGTGTTAGCCAATGCCTATGCGATTGATCGGCATGACCAAAAGCAAGTTCAATTTCAGAGCGTATTAAAAAAAATTGGATTCACAATAAAGCTTAAACCCTATATCCAACGCAGCGATGGCACATCCAAAGGCGATTGGGATGTGGGTATCACCATAGACATCATGCAAACAGCAAAAGATGTCGATAGCGTTGTATTGCTGTCAGGGGATGGTGATTTCGATTTGTTATTGCTGGAAATACGGCGAAGTTTTGATGTCACTACTGAAGTCTATGGCGTGCCTACCTTGACCGCTAATTCTCTAATCAATGCAGCCAATATCTTTAACCCAATAAAAACTGATTTGTTGCTATAGGTTATTGCTGTATTTTATTGATCAATTGACAAAAAATTATCAGCATTACTATCCATACAGACATAGAGTGAAGAAAAGCCAATGAAATTACCCGTATTTAAATGCCTCGATGACATTTTAAAAGCAATGCCTGCTTACAATGCCCAAGATGGCTATCATGCGATGTATTCCAGTATTTTTTCAGGTATTACGACAAACCCACAGCTCATGATGATCCCGGTGGATGATCATTTGGTTCATCGTGGTGATGGTGTGTTTGAAGCTTTCCAAATGCTAGACGGCAGAGTTCACTTGTTTGATGCCCATTTGAACCGACTTGAAAGATCCGCTAAGGCGATCGAACTGGATCTTAGGCACAGTCAAGATGAAATCAAGGACATATGCCAACAGCTGATTGATAATTGTGGGCTCAGGAATGCTTTATTCCGGCTATATGCCTCTCGCGGCCCAGGTGGTTTTACACCCAATCCTTACGATTCAATTGGTCCACAAATGTATATTGTAGTCTCTAGCCTCCACCAGCCCAATGAAAGCCTTTATGAACGCGGTGTAAAAGTTGGGTTTAGTAAAGTCGCGGTTAAAAGTGGCGGTCTGGCAAAAGTTAAAACATGTAATTACATTTCTAATGTTCAGATGACTAAAGAGGCCATTGATAACGGCTATGACTTTGTGATTAATATTACCGATGATGGCTATTTAGGCGAAGGGGCAACTGAGAACATGGTTTTTCTGACACAGGAGAACGATTTGATTTTCTCCAGTTTTGATCACACGCTGCGAGGTACAACCCTTCTACGTCTACAAGAGTTGTCAGGTGAATTAGTGAATCTTGGGCTGATTAGAGAAATGAAGGAGTCAAAGCAAAAAACGGCACAGTTAATGGACGCTAAAGAGGCCTTCATGATCGGAACCAGCCTGAATGCATTGCCAATATCAGAAGTAGCCGGGAAACTGATCGGTGATGGCAAACCTGGCAAGGTAACCATCGCCGCCAGAAACTTACTGCTTCAAGATCAAAAAGTAGGTGGACATCGCCTGATCTAAATACAAGTATTTGTTGTTGTAAACTGGCGGATCCATTTAACAACGCATGTTATCTGTTATCATGCACGGCTTACCCCTCCAGACGATAAAACTGTGACCAGCCTATTCTCATCCCTCCCGATCAAGCCTGAATTACTCGCCAATATTGAATTATTGGGCTACAAAGAAATGACGCCGATTCAGGCGCAGGGGTTACCTGTTTTATTAGAGGGTGAAGACCTACTAGCTCAGGCCAAAACTGGCAGTGGAAAAACGGCCGCATTTGGCATCGGTTTACTGAATAAGCTGGAGGCACTCAATTATCAAACCCAGTCATTGGTACTTTGTCCAACCCGTGAGTTGGCGGATCAGGTAAGCAACGAGATTCGACGAATTGCTCGCGCCGTTCCCAATACGAAGATACTGACTTTGTGTGGTGGCAAGCCAATGGGTGCGCAAGTGGCATCGTTAGAACGAGATCCGCATATTGTGGTTGGTACGCCGGGTCGAATTTTAAAACATTTGCTCAAGGGCACTTTAAATCTCGATAACCTCAACACGTTAGTATTGGATGAAGCTGATCGCATGCTCGACATGGGCTTTTTAGAAGACATCATGCTGATCACCGACAAGATGCCGCGTAAGCGACAAACCTTACTGTTCTCAGCCACTTACCCCGATGAAATTCGCAACATCAGTGGCATGGTTCAAAGAAACCCAATCGAAGTTCGAGTCGAAATTTCTCATCACAATCAACAGATTAAACAAACCTTCTACCAAGTTCAACGTGATCAAAAAACAGCCGCATTAGTGGCGTTATTAGAACATCACAGTCCTGAATCGACGTTGGTATTCTGTAATCAAAAACAAACGTGTAAAGACCTATGTGATGAACTGTGGAAGCATGGTTTTCATGCTTGCACTCTACATGGCGACTTAGAGCAGTTTGATCGTGATCAGGTATTGGTGCAATTTGCCAACAGGAGCAGCTCGGTTTTAATCGCAACCGATGTGGCCGCACGCGGATTGGATATCAAAGAGCTGGCAGCCGTGGTGAATTATGAATTAACACCCGATCCTGAAATACACGTCCATCGGATAGGTCGCACAGGCCGAGCCGGTAACGACGGATTAGCGTTGAGTTTATTTTATGCCGGTGAACAGTTTCGGGTAGATGCCATTGCAAAATATCAAGACAGTCCCGCCAATATCGAAAATCTCTCGTCTCTTAGCCCAAGAGAGAATTTCAAACTCAGTCCGCCCATGACTACCCTATTTATAAACGCAGGTCGTAAGGACAAAATACGTGCGGGTGATATTTTGGGTGCACTCACGGCCAACACCGATTTGCCCGGCAAACGCATTGGTAAGATAGATATCTTCGATAAAATAGCCTATGTTGCAGTCGAGTGCCAAGTAGCGAAGCAAGCCTTGAGTATATTGACTGAGGGGAAAATCAAAGGTCGCAGCTTTAGAGCTAGGGCGTTGCGTTAGACTATTTCGCTATAACTTTTTACTGTTTCTTTCGTCGCCCTGAATGTCAGAGTCTCTCAATTTCACTAAAGAGAGTATGCGTCGTTTTATTGTAGATACGATTGCGACCATTATCTTCTTCACATTAATTGCCGCGTTAACAGAATTGTTTGTCGCCGGTATGGAGCCGAGCGAAGTACTGATGACTCGCCTCATCATGATCCCGATGATGGTGATTACAGGCCGACCCTATGGCATCTGGCGAGACTGGTTCTTCAAAAAGACCAAGCCCACGGTTTCGTGGAGCAAGGCCCTCATCGATGGCTTTGCGTTTTTGTCATTCCAGCTTCCAATTTACGCGTTGACACTTGTCATCGCGGGTGC
>CAWVZP010000275.1:0-4154 GCA_963934675.1 uncultured Gammaproteobacteria bacterium
TCAGGCAGTTGCAATATGACTAGTCAAGCAACCAGAAAAACGTCACTAATAGATAGGCCAAGCTTTGACTTTGTCTTGGATCTTGACCGTGTCATTCTGTTGATATACATCACACTCGTATTGTTGGGGCTAGTGATGGTGGCTTCGGCTTCGATCGGCATTGCTGATCAGCAAATTCAGGATCCTTTTTATTATGCAAAAAGACAGTTTTTGCGTATTTTAATGAGCCTGATGTTAATCTGGATAGCGTGGAGAATCCCACTTCAATTCTGGAACAAAAATGGCATGGCCCTCATGCTTGGATCAATTTTATTGCTGGGTGTCGTTTTAATTCCTGGTGTCGGTCACACAGTCAATGGCAGTACGCGTTGGTTAAATTTTGGCTTATTTACCTTTCAGATATCAGAAGTATCAAAACTATTCCTGATCATTTATCTCAGTGGTTATTTGACTAGGCGAGCCGAAGAAGTCAAAACCAACACAATGGGCTTCCTGAAGCCTATGTTTATTATGGCGTTTGCAAGTGCTTTATTAATTTTGGAACCTGACTTTGGGGCCGCCACAGTATTACTGCTAACCGGTTTAAGCCTGATGTTTCTAGGGGGGGTTCGATTTGGTCAGTTTATACTGTTCGTCTCAGGCACCTTGATAATTATGGTGATGCTTGCGGTTTCGTCTCCCTATAGAATGGCGCGTATTACTTCTTTTCTTGACCCTTGGGCTGATCCATTTAACAGTGGCTTCCAATTAACTCAGTCGCTCATAGCCATCGGGAGTGGCGGCTGGTTTGGGAGTGGTTTGGGTGGCAGCATTCAAAAACTATTCTATTTGCCAGAAGCGCATACCGACTTTCTGTTTGCTATATACGCTGAAGAATTTGGGCTGTTTGGGACCGTCATCTTGATCTCACTTTATGCCATATTCGCTTTACGTTGTTTTGCAATTGGGAAAATGACGTTGCTTGGCCAGCAAGCTTTTGGTGCCTATCTTTGTTATGGAGTCGGGTTGCTGATCACGCTACAGGCAATTATCAATATTGGCGTTAATATGGGTGCTTTACCAACAAAAGGATTAACATTGCCATTTATCAGTTATGGCGGTAATAGTATCTTGAGCATGTCATTTGCGGTGGGTTTAGTGCTACGCGCTTATAAAGAATTTAAACAAGCTGGAAGCCCTGAATCGAATGCGGCGAGAAAGGGTAATAAGACTATTCGTGACAAGGCCCGTAAAAAAGTTGGTCATGGTAAAAATAAACGGGTGACCGCATGATAATTGCGGATCAAAAACCAATTTTAGTAATGGCCGGTGGTACAGGTGGGCATGTGTTCCCAGCATTAGCCGTTGCCGAGCATTTACGTAACCAAGGTGAAACCATAGTCTGGTTAGGTACACGTGCCGGTATTGAAGCAACGGTCGTACCAGCTGCGAATTTTGCTATCGAATGGCTCAGTGTGAAGGGGTTACGAGGTAACGGTTTCACTATTTTGATATTGGCACCCTTTAGAATTGCACGTGCTTGCTGGCAAGCACAAAAAATACTGAGGCGACACCGTCCAAAAGCAGTGCTTGGCATGGGTGGTTTTGCGTCGGGTCCTGGTGGTTTGATGGCCTGGATTCTAAATATTCCATTATTCCTACACGAACAGAATTCAGTCATGGGGTTGACCAATCGTTTGCTTTACCGTCTAACAGTTCGTAATTATTTTGGGTTTGCCAAAGCGGCAAACAAAATTCCACGAAGTGAAGTTATAGGCAATCCGGTTCGAGTGGATTTGATTGGACTTGAATTGCCTGAAATTCGATTGACTGCACGACAAAATAAAAACTTAAACATATTGGTCATTGGGGGTAGCTTGGGTGCTGCGAGTTTGAATCGCAATCTACCTGAAGCAATCGCGTTACTGACCAAGGCCGATCGACCGAAGATAAAACATCAATGCGGTAGACAGCATGTTGAAACATGTGAAAAAAACTATCGTGATCATTCGGTCGAGGCTGAAGTATCACCTTTCATTGATGATATGCGTGCCGCCTATGGCTGGGCTGACCTCGTAATTTGTCGATCGGGTGCGTTAACTATTGCAGAACTGGCTGCGGTTGGCATTGCATCGATATTAATTCCTTATCCTTATGCTGCTGACAATCACCAATTCCACAATGCCTGTTTTTTGCAATCTAAAAATGCGGCTCGTATCATTAATGAAAGTGATCTTACTAGTGAGTCAATGGCATCGTTATTGACCCATTTTCAAAATAATCGAGATGAATTGATAGTAATGTCGGTTAATGCACGAGCACAGTCGATAGCCGATGCCACTGAAAACCTGGCTAAGGGTATTCTTACGGGAGCAACGCTATGACGGTTAGTGCGAAACACTTTATGCGGCGTGTCAAAAACATCCATTTTATCGGCATTGGTGGTGTTGGGATGAGTGGTATTGCCGAGGTATTCCATAACCTGAATTACGTCATCAGTGGCTCAGACATTGCCGAAAGCCCGATGGTGGAACATCTACGTGGTCTCGGTATCAAAATTCACATTGGGCACCGACAAGAAAACATCGACGACGTTCACGTTGTGGTTATATCAACTGCAATCGATGAAGATAATTCAGAAATTATGGCCGCTAAAACCAAACGTATTCCGATTGTTCGTCGTGCTGAAATGCTTGCAGAATTAATGCGCTTTCGACGGGGTATTGCTGTTGCTGGTACACATGGTAAGACCACAACGACCAGCTTGGTCGCTAGTGTGTTAGCTCAAGGCAACATCGACCCCACCTACGTAATTGGGGGTAAATTAAATAGCTCTGCTAGTCATGCAAAATTAGGCTTAAGTGACTATCTGGTTGCCGAAGCCGATGAAAGCGATGCGTCATTTTTATATCTGCAGCCGATGATGTCGATAGTCACCAATATCGATCAAGATCACCTGTCGACCTATGAAGGCGACTTCGAACGTTTGAAACAAACCTTTATTGAGTTTTTACATCACCTGCCTTTTTACGGGTTGGCGATTCTATGTATTGATGATCCGGTTGTTCGTGAAGTGATGGATGATATCGCTCGTCCAATGCTGACCTACGGTGACTCAGAAGATGCCGATGTTCGTATTATTAATGTTGTTCCCCAAGGTGCCAAGACTACGTTTTCGGTAATGCTGCCAAATGCTAAAGCACCACTAGATATTGTGTTAAACCTACCCGGTAAGCATAACGTATTAAATGCAACGGCTGCTATTGCAGTTGCCTACGAACTCGAAGTTGATAATGAATCCATTAGCACGGCATTGGCTGAATTTGCGGGTATTGGTCGCCGCTTTCAAATCACTGAGGACGTCGAAGTCGGGGCTGGTAAGGTCATGCATGTTGATGATTATGGACATCATCCAAATGAGATTAAAGCGACAGTTACTGGCATCCGTGCTGCCTGGCCCCAAAAGCGGTTGACAGTCGTATTTCAGCCACATCGCTACTCACGGACTCGAGATCTGTTTGAAGACTTTAGCAAAATTTTGTCAGAGGTAGATCAACTTATCTTGCTGGATGTTTATCCTGCCGGTGAAAAACATATTAAAGATGCCGATGGTCGTTCACTGGCGCGTTCAATTCGTGGGCGAGGTAAGGTTGATCCCGTATTCGTTGAAGAATTAGAAAATCTTGATGAAGTCGTGGAGACAGTATTGCAAAATGGCGATATTTTTCTGACCCTAGGTGCCGGTAGTATTGGTGCTTGGTCGGCTAAATTTCTGTCACAACACAGTGTTCAAGAACTCCATCATAAAAAACACCACAGTGACGAGAAGCGAACGTGAAGTCGACTCTTCCATTCAATGGGCAATTGTTGTGCGACGAATTAATGTCGAAGCACACTAGTTGGCGGGTGGGTGGAAAGGCCGACAACTATTATATTCCTGTTGACTTAAATGACTTGCAGCATTATCTGCAGTCAATCCCTAGTAATGCAGATATTAATTGGGTCGGCCTCGGTAGTAATATGTTGGTGAGAGATGGCGGCATACGCGGATATGTAATTTCGACAGTGAATGCGCTAAGAGAAATTACTTTGTGTGACGATGGCTTTGTTTATGCTCAAGCCGGTGTTACCTGCGCCAAGCTGGCCAAATTTTGTCTTAAAAATGGTTTAACGGG
>CAWVZP010000276.1:0-4146 GCA_963934675.1 uncultured Gammaproteobacteria bacterium
CATACGATCCACTATTACGTCAAGTGTTGCCAATAGCGCTCGAAAATCTATCGGTGCCTGGCTATGTCAGCGATCCGCTAGATGAAGCGAATAGCAACACCATGCCTGGGGTTATTCACAAATATCATGGCCGAGTATTGCTCATACTGGCGGGTAGTTGTGCGATTAACTGTCGCTATTGTTTTCGTCGCAGCTTTCCTTATCAAGCCAATCAAAACAGTTCGGCCGAATGGGATTTGGCTCTGGATTATATTCGTCAACACAACGACATAAGCGAAGTGATTCTTAGTGGTGGTGAGCCATTAATTCATAGCGATGATCGATTGCGTCAACTGGTCAGCAACATTGCTGATATTGCACACGTCAAGCGACTCCGAGTCCACACTAGGCTGCCCATCGTTATTCCCCAGCGAGTCACTCCTGGCATGCTGGACTGGTTAACCTGTTCTCGGCTGCAAACCATCGTGGTACTTCACACGAATCATGCGGCAGAAATTGATGACGAGGTTTTTGCGGCACTGCATAGAATAAAGTCATGCGGCGTTACATTGTTGAATCAAAGCGTATTGTTGAAAGGCGTCAACGATGATCTTGAGACTCTAAAGCAGTTAAGCGAGCGTTTGTTCGAAGCTGGGGCAATGCCCTATTACCTACACCTGTTGGATAAAATTGAGGGCGCTGCCCACTTCGATGTAGCAACCCCACGCGCACAGCAATTAGTCGGCCAATTATGTACCACCCTACCCGGATACCTTGTGCCCAAGCTAGTTCGAGAGTGTGCGGGTGAGCCGGCCAAAACGCCCATTTTAGCCTTACCCGACAATTATTTTCACTCGACTAAAGAAGGCCTCTAAACAAAAGACTTTTGTATTTCAGACCTGGCTTGATGGTTTTGTTAATTGCTTTTTAATTTTCAAATGATTGGATAACCGATTGAACCCGCTAAAACGTATAAATTTTAGGTGATTAGCTGTTGGCATCGTTTACACACCCCAATCCAAATTCACAACACCTTGGTTAACGGTTTTCACTATCGAGCTTCTGAGCCATCGGCCTAATCACCCGAAGTTTAAACCTCAGCCATTACCCTGGTTTAGCCAACAGCGTAAATTCGGCCAGTTCACTACACCAAGTTTGTTGGCCATAACAGAAGGGGGTGTCGGTCGAATCAAATATGGTTAATTCCATTTCTAGCCCAAAAGGTGCGGTATCAGCATCAAGTAGCGCTCTATCCTCGTCAGAGATTTCTGCGCAACGTACCGTAATGCGCCCACTGCTTCCAATCACGCCATAACGGCTTTCGTGCAATAACGTTGTGGGTTGGCTTAGGTCTTGCTCTAGCAGATCAGGAAATAATTCGGCGACCGCCCATTCTTGTTCGACCAACACTGTGTTGCCACTCACTCTAAACAAGCGTTTGTAGGTATGCACCTGCGCACCGATTTCTAACCCTAGTTTTTGCGCAATATGAGGACTAGCCTTTTCAGTCAATTTAGAGATGACTTCTATCGTCAAGTTGACTGAATTTTGTAGTGCACGCGATGCAAAACTTAAAGTATTGCCGATGTCATAGCTCAGTCGTTTGTCGGCTACAAACCGGCCTTTGCGCGGTTGCCTATAGGCGTAGCCCACCTTCTCTAGTTCTGCCAGCGCCTGGCGTGCCGTCATCCGGCTGATACTGAGCTGTTCGGCCAGCACTCGCTCGGACGGCAAGGCATCATTGGGTTTCAATTGCCCCGCGTCTATTTGTTCGATGAGTTTATCTCGGGTACGAATATAAATAGGCGCGGTGGCGTGTGTATTTTTGTTGACAGTCATATTCAGCTACTGGTATATACCAGATTGATTTGAACCTGTTTGCCTTTAAGGGCTAACTTTAAATTGGACTAACTATGAATACACCCTTGCCTCAACACACACAAACTATCGTCATTGGTGGTGGTATTGTCGGATGCTCGGTGGCCTATCATCTGGCTAAGGCTAATCATGATGTCATATTACTCGAACGTAAACAGCTTACTTCGGGTACGACCTGGCACGCTGCCGGTTTGGTGAGCCAATTTCATGGTTTCCCTTGTATCACTCGTTTAGCCTGTTATGGCATTGAACTCATGCAACAACTAGAAGCTGAAACAGGCCAAGCCACTGGCTTCAAGCGTGTTGGTGCGACAGCGGTTGCGATGAACGAGGCGCGCTGTGAAGAGTTACGCCGCCGCAAGGATGTCGCCTTGGGTCAGGGTATTCGTGTCCAATCATTGTCGATTGATGAGCTTCAGGCTCAGTGGCCATTATTAAATCCTGACGGTATTCTTGAGGCAATACACTTTCCTGACGATGGCCAAACCAACTCTATCGATACCACCATGGCGATCGCTAAAGGTGCTCGCATGGCGGGTGCGAAAATATTTGAAAACACCGAAGTAATTCGGGTCATCATAGAAAATGAAACAGCCGTTGGCGTTGAAACTGAGCAAGGCATTATTCGCGCCGATAATGTGGTTAATTGCACCGGTATTTGGGGTCAATCTTTTGCCGCAGCCAGCAACACACAATTACCCATTCAACATAACCAGCATTTCTATATTGTCAGCGATCCGATTCCTGAACTGACTCAAAAGCTGACCGACCCAACGCCTGTTTTACGCATATACGACGAACAAGCCTACTACAAAGAAGACGCGGGTAAGTTGATGATCGGTTTTGCAGAATTGAACGGCATGCCTTGGGATCCAAAGGGTGGCATACCCAGTGACTTTGAATTTACTGAATTACCCTACCCAGAAGATCATCTAGATGCGGTGTTGGAAAAGTGTATCGAGCGCGTGCCAGCACTGTCCGATGTCGGTATTCGGACTTTTTTTAATGGCCCCGAAGGTTATACCCCTGATGGGCGTTATTATCTCGGTGAAGATCGCAATATCAATAAGCTATTTGTTGCCGCTGGATTTAATTCTTCTGGCATTCAAAATGGCCCTGGCGCTGGTATGGCACTCGCTGAATGGATACTCAAAGGCCATGCGCCACGTGATCTGGTTGATGTCGACGTGAGGCGCGTGCAGCCTTTTCAGGCGAATCGTGATTACCTACTCAAGCGCGGTCCAGAAACCTTAAGCGAAACCTACGCCATGCACTGGCCTTACAAACAACGAGAGACCATGCGTGGTTTGCGTCGGTCGCCGGTTCACGAGCAGCTCAAACAGGCGGGTGCAGTATTTGGTGAGTCAGTCGGTTGGGAACGCCCCATGTGGTTCGCACCCGATGGGATTAAACCCGAATACGATTATGGTTACAATAAAACGCCGTGGTTTCAACACTGGGAAAATGAGCACAACGCGATACGAAATGATGTTGGACTAGTCGACTTGAGTCCGTTTTTCAAAATTATGGTTGAAGGACGCGATGCCGAGGCAACTTTACAGCGAATATGCACCAACAATGTTGCAGTTAAAATAGGCCGGGTGGTGTACACCCAATGGCTTAACGAACGCGCCGGAATCGAAGCAGATGTCACGGTCGTTCGCCTCGAAGACACCCGTTATATGGTGATGACATCTGCCGCAACGGGATTAGCTGAACTGGCATGGTTACGCAAAAACACGCCGAGGGACACTGATGTTCATATCATGGATATCAGTAGCTCACAGGCGGTATTGGGTATCAGCGGCCCTCGCTCGCGTGAATTGCTGACGGCCTATACCCATAGTGATCTGTCGCATCAAGCCTTCCCGTTTAGCACCAGCCAGAATATCGATATAGGGCCAGTAGCAGTACGCGCACAACGCATTAGTTACAACGGTGAGCTAGGCTGGGAAATATTTGTCGATGTGTCTTTCGCACCTTATTTATTTGAGTTATTCATGTCAGGTGAAAAAGCCGAACCGCCCAAACTAGTGGGCTTCCATGCGGCGGAATCACTCCGCACCGAAAAGGCGTACCGACATTGGGGCCATGATATGGGTTACACCGACACACCGCTTGAGTCAGGGCTGGACTTCACCTGCAAATTCGATAAGCCGAATGGTTTTATCGGTAGTGATGCTGTCAGCGCACAGAAAACGATCGATAGGCAAATCGTGCAAATATTGCTCAAGGGTTGCGAGCATTTTATTTATCATAATGAACCCATCCTGCTTGACGGAAACATCG
>CAWVZP010000277.1:0-4059 GCA_963934675.1 uncultured Gammaproteobacteria bacterium
CTGTTTACTATAACCACCGAAGCAGGGCAGTTCCATTGTCGGTTTATTCAAGCTATTAGTCATAACCAACAATTTATGGTGCAGGGTCTTGTTGACGACTGGCAGCGCCAGGTTGATGGTTATAGAAACCTGCTGCTAGGTAACAATAATGATTCTCAGGCACCACGAGATATTGGCATCGATATACTGCGATTAATCTATGGTGAGATACTGGCGATTAAAACATTAAAATTAGGTCGACCCTTGGATGAATCTATTAGTAAAGCCAAACCACGCCGAGCTGAGTTGTGGCTTAGCGGATTATCGCAGTCGAATATACGGCGCAATTTGCAAGCGGTAGCGAAATTCTTTGAACCAACTTCACGCGTTTACAACTTTTATGATTTAGAAAATGATGGTGGCAATCAAACTGAAACGAATCGATCAATTGCAGAAAAAATTGATCAGTTAATCGCGCAATTACAACAACAATTGGCACAATTATCTTTGCCGATTGATGAGTCGGTTAGTGACGAAGTTAATCGTCAAGTATTGTTATCCATGGTGGAAAGTTTAGGGCAGGTAGCGATACAAATCGAACGCTACACTAACGTAGTTTATCAATCGCCGTTAGGGTTCAATAGTTTCGACGGGGACTAGTTTGAAAATAACTAATCCAAAAGCAACACGCTCGATGACGAATATTACAATCGGCAAAAAGCCGTTACTTTCTCGTCGGCAGGTATTGGCCATAATTGCGACAACGCCCTTACTAGGCTGGAGTCTATCTGGTAGGGCGAAGTCAACGACTGGTTATGGTGCTTTTCGTGATGCGGATGGTAGCCACGGCGTTGCCGCTATTAATATTGAAGATGGTGTGCCAATCTTTTACACCCCGATGCCTGCCCGAGCACATGACCTGACACTCTCACCAGACTCGAATCACTTGCTATGTATTGCCAGGCGACCAGGGAAATATCTGTCAGTGATAGATACCAGTCGTGGTGAGCTGATAACTCAGCAAACAAGTGCAAAAGGAAGACACTTTTACGGCCATGCCTGTTTTAGTGCTGATGGTCGATATCTTTTTACTACCGAGAATGCTTACGATGAGGCGTGTGGAGTGATTGGCGTCAGAGAGGTTAATCGTGGCTATCAGCAAGTGGCCGAATGGAATGCTCACGGCATCGGCCCACATCAGCTGAATTTGTCGACCAATGGCGAGGATGTTATCGTCGCCATTGGTGGTATTCAAACACACCCAAAGTCAGGCCGTGAGAAGTTGAACTTGGATTCGATGCAATCAGCACTGGTTTATCTAAATGCTAAAAGTGGTGATTTTATTGCCAAATACACATTATCCAAATCATTACGCAGCCTTAGTATTCGGCATATGGTGGTGGCAAAAGATGGATTGGTCGGCCTAGCTTTTCAAGACCAGGATGACTTTAGTCAGCATAATACCTTAGTTGGCTTTCATCGATTCGGTCAACCAATACAACTACAGGCAGCAGAGGAGATGATCCAGCATAAAATGCGTGGTTATTGCGCCAGTATTGCAGCGGATGTGAGTGGACGTTGGTTTGCGGTAACGTCTCCGCGTGGAAATTTAATCACGCTTTGGGATGGCTTAAGCCAAAACTATATCAATTTTGCCAGCCTGCGCGATTGCAGTGGTATTGCGCCAACCGACTTGGAAGGTGAATTTGTAGTTACCAGTGGGCGAGGCAAAGTAATGTTGATCAATGCCAAAACAGGTAAGCAGCGTCATCTAAATCAGGCTAACCCAACTGAAAATATGGCATGGGACAACCATTTTGTTACCCGCAAGATATAAAAATTTTAATAACAGGGCAGCTGTGATGTTTTATGGATGGATTAGTATTATTGGTTTAAAAGTGGAGAAGAGCTCTGTATCGTCTCAATAGATCCGTATTCATTAGATTTTCCAGATTGATATAGCCCGTTAGGTCTACTATACTATCAGTACAAGATTCTTTGTCTATGAATTTAACCAGCGAGTGCTTTGGGCTTCAACTGGTTGGTTTAACTAAGATTTATTTTTAGAATTTGAGATAAAAATGCCTTACATGATGATCGGAACGCAGCGCAGCGGTTCGAATTTATTGCGCTTAATGATTAACCAATTAAGTCAAATTACAGCACCTCACCCCCCTCATATACTAGAGAAACTGACACCATTACTCCCGCTATATGGATCTTTAGAAGACGATATTTCTTTTAAGCAGTTGATTGAAGATGTGTGTCAGCTAGTCGAAAAGAATCCGGTCGCCTGGGATGGTATCGACCTAAATCGTGATGATATTTATTCTCGATGTAACGAACGTTCTTTGTTGGCTGTTTGTGATGCAGCGCATAATATTCTGGCTCAACAGCATAACGCCGAGACTTGGATGTGTAAAAGTATGGCGAATGTTCATCTTCTGCCGGAAATTGAGCGGTTTTATGGTAAAAAAATAAAATTTATCTATCTATATCGTGATGGTCGCGATGTGTCTCTTTCATTTCGTAAGGCAATGATTGGTGATAAAAGTTTTTATCATTTAGCTAAAATATGGCATGAAGAGCAGAGGTTAGCATTGGAATGTGAACAGCGGCTGGACAAAAAACACTTTTTTAAGATTAGTTATGAAGAGTTAACGTCTGATGTTGAAGGCTCTTTGCGCAGGTTATGTAGCTTTCTAGGTGTTGAGTATTCTGAAAATATGTTAGATGGTCACAAGTCTGGAGAGGCCATACGCACAGC
The DNA here is from genome assembly GCA_963934675.1 of uncultured Gammaproteobacteria bacterium. GTDB lineage: Bacteria > Pseudomonadota > Gammaproteobacteria. The sequence continues at coordinate 2,747 of CAWVZP010000277.1, forward strand.
AATTACTAGCCTTTGGTCTAATGTAGTCAAACCAGTTTATTCTGATAATAGCAATAAATTTTTTAGGGAATGTAGCTTACAAGACATCGATATATTCGAAAGTGTTGCTAAGGGTTCATTGAATGCATTAGGTTATAAATGTTTTTTGAAAACTACTGATGAAGAGAGTCATTTTAGTGAAGATGAAATTAAGGCTTTTGAAGTGGAGAATAAAGCCTTAAAAGAAGAGGCCACTAAGAATTCAGATGCTATGGATCGTGAATTACGTCAACCACATATGGAGTTGATAACTTCTATTCAAAAACGGTTAAGTTGATTAGAATTTTAATATCAATTGTATAAAGCTAAATAGCGTTTCTAAAATGGCCTAACCTTTATACAAACGAATAATATAGCTTCAATTATGCAAACAGCCACCATAAAATTATTTGGCTTTTGATCGACAGACTTGATAAGCAAAATGAACGAAAAAAAACCTCGTTTTGAAGTGCATTGATTGATCGACTGGGAATTATCTCAGTGTTGTTGCAACCAATTAGATTAGAAGGGTTATCAGCTGTGAAAGGGGTTGATTGCAACTTTAGAGGTGTTTTAATTAAAGAACAGCCTAGGAGCCTGTCGGACTTAGGATAAATCTATTGCGGAAAAGCCATTTCGGCCAAATTTCTCGATCCAATTCGTTGAATAGAACCACTATTCGCCTCATTCGATTAAAAAATTTAACTTAAAATCGCTTTCCCTCGCTACGATTACCTAAGTCCGGCAGGCTACTAGAGGAAAGCAAAAAGATCAAAACTGAAAAAAATCAGAGTGTTTTAGAAAAATAAATGGTTGAATGCCAGCAAGATAAATTTATACGGTGAGCCAATAAAATTAAGGCACTCACTTTGTGTATAAGAGCGCTATGTTGGTTAATTGCCCGTATGATATTATTTACAAGTATCGGGTCACATCAGCCGAAGTAGATGATACCAACCTCTTAATAGTAGTTCAAAATGAGTCTGGGCAAACAGCTCCTATCGAAGCTAAGCTATTGGTAATAGCCTCGAGCAGCTCGGTCATAGCAGTTACTTATATAGAAAGAGAAAAACAGACCAACTAGCCGTTAACAAAAGCCGAAAATTAGGCCAACACTAGAAAATGAAATGTATAAACAATAGTTGAGTACATAGTTTTTACTATTGTTATTACCTATGAGCAATTAATTTTTAGGGTCAGCATGAGCTGCCAAGATGATTAGATTAACGAATAAGGTATTCAATATACGTTGATTTGTAACCTTGCTGAAGTAATTCTTCGGGGGAGTTGAATTA
>CAWVZP010000278.1:0-4032 GCA_963934675.1 uncultured Gammaproteobacteria bacterium
TGCAGATTCGGTAAACTTGGCGGAAATCACTGCGATTGGTGATACAGCCAAGTCAGATGTGCTACGAAACCGACAACTGATGTTATCGACTTCGATCGAATTCATGTAGGTTCCAGTCGGAACTTTAACCACATTTTTCAAGATTGGTTTAGGTCGAAACTGCACAATTGTCGCTGATGGGATGGGGCGTAAATAGTGAGGAAATATCTGGTTCAGAATGCCCTGTGAAAACTCTGGAAAGTCATCATCTATTTTCTGGCGTATGCCTGCCGTCAGAAAAGCAACACCTTCGAGAATTCTTTCGACATCAGGATCCGAACTTGCCTGCGCTAACTGTGGCGCGAGCGTCGGATTAGCCTGCGAAAATTCTTTCGCAATGTCATTCAGACTATCGAGTTCGTTTTGGAAGTATTTATTCATGATTCCTGTTAAACATTCTTAGAGGTGACCGTGATCACAAGTTCACACCGACACTACCATTGTCTCTGATTGATATATTGACTGACAATGTTTGCTCCTGATTTTTGTGATTAAACACAGCCGTTAATCCAAAGCCAAGGCTATTATCGGCCCCTTTTGAAACTTGTGAAACGACGTTTGATTTGTCCAGCCGTGTCTCGTAACTACGCACCTGCTGAAGAATGTCACGTTGAATTTCATCGACGTCTGGCGCAGAGTACCCATTCATTAGATGGGTGAAATCTGGCAGACCAAAATCCTGATCAATCAAAACTGTTCCTCTCCGGGTATTGAATAGCTTCTCTAGATCATCGCGCACGGATTCCAACACTTCGTTTATATCAATGTCCGAGGCCGAGACTTGTCCAGCTTCTTCCCAGCCTTTGATTCGCTTTAGTAATCTCAGTTTCATTGAGGTTTATCGGCCATAAATTATTGGTATCACTGGCCGATTTCTCCCCAGGAGTCTTCGTACTCAACGCCATCTGGTTCCCAGGTCCAGATAATTTTTTCATAGGCAATCGATACATCTTCCATATGCTTTATTGTTTCGTTGTTACGATCTAACACATTCGGCACCCAAGGACGAATACGGGTGATGAAGGCGTTTTGCATGAACATCGAGTAATAAAGTTCATGCTGACCAGAGCCGTCGAGTCGATACCAATTAAGCGTTACTTCAGTCAGCAACTCGTTACTACAGAGTGCCTGATATAACATCGGCGTACTTCTATCAATTTCTTTGGTAATTGTCATCGGTCGATGCGTTCTACGACCACTGGCGACACCCCGATCATCTGTCGGTATTTCTACCACATGATCAAAGCCTTGAACCAGTATCGTATCTTCACGATCTTCGAGATTACATGAACCTTCAATTAAACCCTGATCTTCACCGGTTATAATCAGGTTTCCTGGCATTGGCACGGTTATTTCCTCTTTATCAAATTTGGGTTGAATAAACTGATGACTGACAGTGTTCTCTAATTTTTATCGAGTTTACTCGTTTCACTTAAGCTAAATGTGTTTCCCATAAACTTTAAATGGGGTGTAATCTCTATACGAGTTAAGTACCAGTCATTCTTACCTTCAACTTCTCTTACCTTAATTTCTGCTTTTCGCAAAGGCCGTCGAGAGCGCACGCCTGGTGCTGGGTTATCCATGTCGGATACATATTGACGGAGCCAGCCATTTAATTCATTGTCGATCTCGCGTCTATTGGTCCAGGCTCCAATATTTTCACGTTGCATTATCTTTAGATATTGTGAGATTCTACCGACGATTAAGAGGTATGGAATTTGCGCAGCAAGCCGTAATGACAAATCGTTTTCACCGGTCATCAATGCTTTCACTGCCTGAGTCGAATAAGCAGAATAAAAGGCAGCTGTATCGTCACCTTTATGCACACTAAGTGGGATAAAGCCTTGCTCTACCACTTCGGTCTCTCGTTTATCCGTTAGCAGGAAACGTGTTGGGATGCGCCGGCTCAAACTATTACTATCACTTTGTTCGGTACTCAGCCCTTCGACTAAACCGGCCGTTTTACCCGTAGAGTTGAGGCACCATCGATACTTAGCAAAGCTGTCGAGTAAGCGAGTTACAAATGCAAAACTGGTATTTCCCCACAGTAAATCCTGATCAGCATTTTTAGCGGTTTCACGGTATTGCAAACTTCCAATAGATACGTCATGAGTTTTACGTAACAAGAACCCGGGCATGGTTAAACCTATGTACTTGGCGTCTGGACTAGCTCGAAAAGCGTTCCATTTAGCGTATTTTGGCTGTTCAAATATTGACGCTAAATCACGCAACTTGCTGAATTTGCTATAGGAGTCAATATCAAAGAATTCGCACGATGCGGCTGCAATAAAAGGTGCGTGTGCGACTGCTGCTACTGACGCCATGCGCTGTAATAATTTGATATCCGGCGCGCTCGGGCCAATTTCATAGTCACCAATGATGACACCATAGGGTCTGCCACCAAACTGGCCATATTCGTCAGAATAAACCTGTTGGTATATTTGCGATTGGAACACTTCGGGTACGTCGTCAAAGTCGTCTATCAATGCCTGCTTCGACAGGTTAAAAAACGCTAACTCAGTGTTTTCATTGAAGTCCGTACGCTCTAGTAAAAACGCCACCGAACGCCAGGCAGATTCCATACGTTGAAAACTAGGGTGGTGAATTATTGTATCAAGTTGTTTTGAAATTCGTTCTTCTATACTGGAAATAAGCCAACCGAAACTTTCTGAATTGTTGCGTATTTCTTCCAGTGAGACAGCCTCGTTATCCAGTACTGACTGAATAAGACTAATATCACTCTCTGGCATTGGTGCATCGCCACCATCGGCGATCCTTGACAGGATATCATTAAACCGAATCAGTGCACCTAAAGCGGGCACTGCATCCATTACTCTGGCGGGCAAGAAACTCTCGATCGAATCAAATGACATCTGCAACAGTAAGTCACCTTCGTCCTCACTGAGTTTATCTTCAACATTCAGATTGAGTGCGGGCTTTAATTGCTGAAATAGTATCTCTATGTTATTGCTATCGAGTCGAATTGACTGTTGTTGGTCAAATACATCTGACCTGTCGTCCAAAGTTAAATCGGCCAAAACCAGCACTTTAAATGGTAATTCAACTTCTTCAACCCGATCGCCAATCTTGGACGTATAGGTCAGATTAACTCGGTCACTCGCTTGTTTTGATGGTTCAGCCATTATTTCACCCAACAGGCAAGTGCCTGACTTGGTGGATTGAGCGGTACATCCTTGAGCATTCTTATCACTGGTTCCTGTCCCTTTATTTCATAATTCACGTCAATGGCTTGAACTTTTTTTCCTCGTAACTGAGAGGTTAATTCTGGGAACTCGCTTATGGTGAAAATTCGTCGGCCATCTCGAAAGTCTTGTAGAAATTTAGAGAAGCCTTTTTGCCCCGTATATTGTTTACGTAATGAGTACTCACCCACTTCTATACGCAAAGTCGTATCTCCACAGTTTTTCAAAGACCAATTAAATTGATTCGATGCAGAGTAGTTGTAGTTGGCCAATGTCTGGACACCAGCGGCACAATGCAGATCGAGGAAAGTCGCATAAGGTGAGACTAACGCGTTTCGATTAATCCCTGTTGGTAGCGCGCTAATATCAACATTAAACTCACCTCCCACAATTTTGCGGCCCGATTCGGCATCATTTACAAACTGTATAAAGTCAGCTTCCCATTCCATCGAGCTATCTTTCACTCGATTCGGAACATACCCCTTACTTTGTTTTTTCTTCAAAAATGGGGCTGCATCACTTTCCACATATTTCCAAAGAATACCGGCTTCACCAATGAGTGTTTCAGCTAGATTGCCCTGGCTTACTCCATCTAGTTCAGCCAATACGTTATCTTCCCAACTGCTCTGCAAGTAACAAGCGGCTTCCTCGCGCATATATTGGTAGGCTAAACGTACGGGACCAGAGTAGAGATCCCAAAATAAACGGGTACTTTCTTTTGGTTTGCCAACGGCACGTTGTAAATTAACAATTGCCGTCCAGGCTTGCGATCCTGCACCGTCACCCGAAG
>CAWVZP010000279.1:0-4031 GCA_963934675.1 uncultured Gammaproteobacteria bacterium
TTCAACAGTAAAAAGATAATTCCTGATTATTAGCACGCTGATTAAATTAATATATTAATTGAAGCTCAATCATCTTAAGGAGCCCAATCACCGTCACTCACTTTGAGTAACGATGACAGCATTCTAACGGCCATCCAAGTTTACGCCTGCTTAGCTCTCGGGCTATTATTCCCAGAATTTCCGTTCTGGGACCGTTGATTACCAGATCTTTGGTTCCCTTGAGGTCGATCACCACCCGTTCGTCCACCGCCATTATTCCAAACCTTCGGTTTTTTAGGCTTATTCGAGACAGCATTAGGGCTCAATCGAGTTTCAGGCACACTGTGGTCTGGCTCAAATCCGTCAACTAATTTGCGAGGTAATAATTGTTGAATTAATCGCTCAATATCAGACAGTTGCTTGACTTCATCCGCGCTCACTAGCGAAACGGCCTGTCCAGTCTTACCTGCTCGCCCGGTTCGACCAATACGATGCACGTAGTCTTCAGGCACATTGGGTAAGTCAAAGTTAACCACATACGGAAGTTGCTCGATATCGAGTCCGCGTGCGGCAATATCGGTTGCTACTAGAACGGGTGTTGAACCATTTTTAAACTCCAACAATGCCTTCGTTCGAGCCGCCTGACTTTTATTACCATGAATAGCCACGGAACGAATACCTCGACTCTCGAGCTGTTTCACCAGCTTGTTGGCACCGTGCTTTGTACGCATAAAAACTAAAGCCTGCTGCCAGCCGCCCTCTTGAATTAAGTGCGTCAATAGCGCTGATTTTTGTCCTTTATCAACGGGGTGCACCCATTGCTCAACTAATTCGACGGTTGTATTACGTGGGCTAACGGAAATTTCAACAGGGTTGTTGACCATGCCTTTGGCCAAGCTTCGAATCTCGTTTGAAAAGGTCGCCGAAAACAACAGATTTTGCCGTTTGACGGGTAGCTTCGACAGGATTTTTTTGATGTCGTGAATAAAGCCCATATCGAGCATACGGTCAGCTTCATCTAACACCAGCACTTCGACTTGACTAAAATTGACGGCATTCTGGTTGTGCAGGTCGAGCAATCGACCAGGTGTTGCTACCAGTATATCTACGCCTCGACGCAGCTTCATCATTTGCGGATTGATCTTTACGCCACCAAACACGACCGCCGAGCTCAATGAAAGATTCTTACCATAGGTGATAACACTCTCGTGCACCTGTGCAGCCAGTTCACGCGTCGGTGTTAATATTAGGGTGCGTATGTGGTTCGATTTTGCCCGTTCACCTTGAGATAGGCGTTCTAAAATTGGCAGAGTGAAACCAGCTGTCTTACCTGTACCTGTTTGGGCGGCGCCCATGACATCCTTGCCTTCAATGATAGCGGGGATAGCCTGTTCCTGAATGGGTGTTGGCGTATCATAGCCATTGGCAGTGACAGCTTGAAGAATTGGGTCTGATAACCCAAGGGAAGCAAAACTCATATTGTAGGCTCTGGAATATTTTTTAAAACAATTAAAAAAATTGTCTTAAAAAACTGATTAAATTAATAGTCTGAAAGTATGTCTTAAATGTAAAAGCTGAACGGTTTTGATATCGTGCGGCAAAAAATCGTGGAAAGCACCTAAAGCGCTATATTTATATTTTACATCAACTTATGCTTCTGTGCCATCACAGCCACATGAAAAATCAAATTATCGGGATATTTATCGCCTATTAATTCATTTATAAGGTTTATTACTATATACCACCTCGGCCTGTATAAATTCAAAAAACTCATCTTGGACAGATTAACAGTAATTTAATTGATTATATAACGTTGTTATCCACCGACAGCCCCTAATTTTAACCGATTCAATGGCTTCGAAAACTGTTAACGCTATACCGAATGACCACAACGCCAACATAACTTAAATGCCGCATCATTTTTTTCTTGGCAACCTCGACAAAACCAATCATCATCGACAGGGTTCGAAATAATATTTTTTAATATGGATTCGGCACGGTCAAATTGAGTATCGTCTTCGATCCAAAGCTCTGGCCAGGTATCGAAAGTCGACAGATCACCCGCTCCACCAGATGAATATTCGTTCATTACAACCGAATAAATATCCTCACCCTGCATAACATTTTTGAGATTAAAAATAATCATGCGATTTTCGTGGGTATACAGTTTCTTCATATCAACACTTTGCCTTCAACTACCACGAGTCTTTCGAATTTGCTCGTAGGCGGCCTTTATTTGCTGAGTTTTTGCCGTGGCATCTTTGATCATTTCATCGGGCAAGCCCTTTGCCACCAGTTTGTCAGGGTGATGTTGTGACATTAAACGCCGGTAGGCTTTCTTTAATTCAGCATCGCTTACTGTATTCTCAACACCAACAATAGCATAAGCATCTGACAAACTGCCCTGCGTTGATGACTTCTGGCGTTGCCCTCCAAAACCGGCTTTGAGCATTTCCTCCATCCGCTTCAACTGTGATAATGGAATACCCAGACGCTGACAAATGTGGGCCAGCGCCTTTTCTTCAGACGCGTCCATTACGCCATCGGCATAAGCAGCTTGAAGCTGTATTTCAAGAAACATTTGAACCAGAGTTGTGCGGTGTTTTAACTCCGATTTGAATTGATCAAGAATTTCATCGATGGGAAAATTTTCAGATTTACCTTCATTAAATAGCTTCTTCGCCGATTCGCGCATTTCGCCATCTAACCCAAGCTGTCGCATGACTTCTTCAGCTAATCTGATTTCATCTCGGGTGACTTTACCATCGGCTTTAGCGATATAGCCCATAACCGAAAAAGTTGCTGTAAAGAAAGCGGCTTGTACTCGATCCTGATCGCCACCACCACTTGTCCAATCTGATTGCTCGATACCAATCATGCGTCGATCAAAGTTATGACCAAAGGCAACACCCATTAATGCCCCAAGAGGTCCTCCAACCATAAAACCAAATGCGCCACCAATCGCCTTACCCCACCATGCCATATTGAATACCTTTTGGAATTACTACTTAAATACCTAGACACTATCGATATTGATTAAGTGCTGCGAAACGGGTTGAATTAAACGTTCACAGATTCAATCATTCGTTGCTGTTGCTTCAAATCAGATCCTTGAATACAGCAGACACCGCCACCGCCATATTCAAACTCAACCCAGGTCATCGGCAGAAACGTATATTTCTCCATCATTGCTGCCTGCGAGTTTCCAACCTCAATAAACAGTGAACCATGATCGCTTAAATAGTCACCAGCCTGTGCCAGCATACGATCGACTAGTAATAGTCCATCCTCTCCTGCCGCTAAGCCTAGTGATGGTTCGCATTCGAACTCAGCAGTTAATGCGTTCATATCTTCCGCATCAACATAGGGTGGGTTACTGACAATGATGTCAAATTGTTGCGATGGAATATCGTCAAATAAATCTGACTGATAGAGCGTCAGATAATCTTCCAAATCGTGTTCTTTGCGATTAATAGACGCCACTTCGAGTGCGTCCGCAGAAATATCAGACGCGCAAACATCAGCAGACTCAAAGGCATATTGGCAAGCAATGGCAATACAGCCGCTGCCACTACATAAGTCTAAAATCCGATTAACCGGTTGACTACCGATCCAGGGTTCGAATTGGTTTGAAATAAGTTCAGCAATGGGTGAGCGTGGCACCAATACACGATCATCAACATAGAACTTCAGGCCACAAAACCAAGACTCATGGGTAATGTAGGCTGCAGGCTGACGCGACTGAACCCGTTGATTTAAAATATCAATCACTTGCTCGCGTTCTAGATCGGTGAGTTTGCAATCCAAATAATTGTCTGGCCAATCAATGGGTAATGCCAACGTATGCAAAGTTAAGTACCTGGCTTCGTCCAGTGCATTAGTGAAACCATGACCAAAACTGAGGTGATGTCGATTGAATTCACTGCTGCCCCAGCGAATAAAGTCTCGGATAGTGAACAAGTTGTTAAGCGCTTCCAGATTAGACACGTTGAGTTTCAAACCAATTAAAATATAATGCTTATAATTCTACACTATTCAATCTGCAATCAAAT
>CAWVZP010000280.1:0-3988 GCA_963934675.1 uncultured Gammaproteobacteria bacterium
AAATTTTCGGCTGGGCGCAAACCAATACCATCATGTGAAGCGGTGAAGTTTAGGTAGGTACAGCCCATTTGAGCTGGGGGCATCGCCATTTGCCAAGCATTTAAGTAGCGTGAACTGCCATTCAGTAAGGCGTGCAACATCAGCGGTGGCAAAGAAAAATTATAAATAACATGGGCTTCGTTTCGGTTACCGAAATAGCTTAAGTTTTCGACATTGGGAAGATTAGTCTCAGTAATAAGGATGATTGATTCTTCGTTGTAATCAGCCAGAATGCGAAGAATTCGAATAATTTCGTGAGTCTGTCGAAGGTTGATACAACTCGTTCCGACTTCCTTCCAGAGGAAAGCAACGGCATCGAGCCGGAAGGTGCGTACGCCACTTTTGATATGTTGGCGCATAATACGGATGAACTCGCACAGTACTTCTGGGTTAGAGAAATCGAGGTCAACTTGATCATGACTGAAAGTGCACCAGACGTGACGTTCTCCCATCGCAGTGTCTACCTTCCGTAGCAGAGGGTTAGTGCGTGGTCGTACCACTTCAGACAGATCATCAGTGGGTAGGGCTTCACGAAAAAATCGATCCCAGGGGGAATGACCTTGTCTATAGGCATTGAACCAGCTGCCCTGACTTGAGCAATGATTGAGCACTAAATCAGACATTAAGCGAAAGGTTTTCGAAATGCGTTGAATATCTTCCCAGGAACCCAGTCTGCTATCGACTGCGGTGTAGTCGGTTACGGCAAAGCCATCGTCTGATGTATATGGAAAATAGGGCAAAATATGAACGCCATTAATGGTGCCTTGCAATCGTTCATTAAGGAAGTTGTGTAACAGATCAAGCGGCTTGTGTTCACCATCAACGAGGCTGTTTCCATAACAAATCACATAGCTGTCTTTTTCACTCCATAAACTATTGGATGCAATACGTCCGCGCCGTCGAGACTTGGTTTGGTCGCCCCAAAATGAACTCAGTATTTTGTCTGTGAGCTCTTCGTTTGGTGCCTGTGGATAGATTGATTTGAGCAGTGTACCGAGACTTGCCCTGAGATGAGATGGAGACAAGCTCATTGGTGACTGTGGGTTATTAGTATTGGAATAGTTTTGACTGGTCATCAAAAAACATTAGCATGGTTGCGAATATGAATAAAATAGACAGGATCCCTTTAAATTTGATCTTAATCAGGTTTACCCGTAAACATTGGCTGTTAAGTCATTGTTGATGATTGAATGTTTTAGATCATCTTGGACTTACTGCACTAATACAGTGCGTTTTAAGTGGCTTCCTATTGAATATATTGCTTTGAGCACCGCAGCCATTGGATGAGCGAAGACAGTTATATTGGATCGAAAATGACAACCAAAATACATTAACGAATGATTGTTTAGTGTCTAAACGGTTAAATATTTTCGAATTAGGTCGTCACTCAATTCGGTTATGGGACCTTGTGCCGCCTTGCGACCGCGATCGAGGATAACGAAGTTATTTGCGATACGTCGAACAATAGGTAGTTTTTGTTCAACCAGTAACACTGTCACGCCTAAATCAAGGCTCAATTGTTCAATAATGTTACCAATTTCCTGAACAATATTGGGTTGTATGCCTTCTGTAGGTTCATCCAGAATCAGTAATTTTGGGTCAACGCCCAGCGCTCGACCAATAGCCAGTTGTTGTTGCTGGCCGCCCGACAGATCGCCACCCCGTCGGTCAAGCATGTCAGCAAGCACTGGGAACAGTTCGAATATAAAATCAGGTATTTTGTTGGACCTGTCAGCACGAGCCGATAAGCCAATCTGCAAATTTTCTCTAACCGTTAGCAACGGGAATATTTGTCGGCCTTGTGGCACATAACCGATCCCCAGCGAGGCGCGTTTTTCTGCGTTTACTTTTGATATGTCGACCTCGCGGTAATTTATACTGCCTGACCGAATTGGTTGTAATCCCATAATGCAGTTGAGTAACGTTGTTTTTCCGACGCCATTGCGACCCATTAGGCAATTGCACTTACCAGTTTCCAGTTCGAGATCAAAATCCCACAAGGTATGACTTTGCGCATAGTAATGGTTAAGGTTTTCGATTTTTAGCATGGCTGATTACTCTCCCAGATAAACTTCTACAACGGCAGGATTGGATTGAACCTGCTCCATGCTACCTTCGGCAAGTACTCGACCCTGGTGCAATACGGTGACCTGACTGGCTATTGAACGAACAAAATCAATATCGTGCTCCACCACAACAACGGTGTGCTTACCCGCAAGACTGTTTAATAATTCCGCTGTTTTTTCCATCTCCTGATGCGTCATACCCGATACTGGTTCGTCAACTAAAAGCACCTTGGGTTGCTGCATTACCAGCATAGCAATTTCCAACCATTGCTTTTGGCCGTGGGATAAAAGTCCTGCAGGCAATTGCTTCATTTCAATCAATCCAGCCTGTTGCAAAATTTCATCGCATCGGTCGATTTCTTCACCGCAGAGTTGTGTTGTCAGTGTGTGCCAAACATGTTTATTGCCTGCCATCGACAATTCCAGATTTTCAAACACTGACTGCTGCTCAAACACCGTAGGCTTTTGAAACTTTCGGCCGATGCCCAGTTGCGCAATTTCAAACTCGTTGTACTCCAACAGGTTTATATTCTGACCAAGATATACGCTGCCACTATCAGGACGAGTCTTACCCGTAATGATATCCATCAAGGTGGTTTTACCCGCTCCGTTGGGGCCGATGATGCAACGCAATTCGCCTTCCCGTAAATACAGATTAAGGTTATCGATTGCTTTGAATCCATCAAAACTGACCGACAGATCTTCGATATAGAGAATGTCACCCTTGCTAGTATCAATTTCGAGCTCGTTGGGGTTAATCAAGAATTTGAAAATTTGATCTCGACGAGTCAAATTCTGCAAGCCCGTCAAATTGCTCATTCCGTCCCCACTTGATTAGCTGACTTGCGATTGTCCTGCCTTTGAAAAAAACCAAGTACGCCTCGTGGCGCAAACAGCGTGACAGCTATAAACAGACCACCCAGAGCGAACAGCCATATCTCTGGAAAGGCACCGGTAAAATAGGTTTTTGCATAATTAACCATCAATGCGCCCAGTATCGCACCCAGTAATGTTGCTCGGCCACCGACCGCAACCCAAACAACGATTTCGATTGAATTGATAGGTGAAAATTCAGATGGATTAATAATGCCCACTTGCGGTACATATAAAGCGCCTGCGATTCCAGCTAACACCGCTGAAAAAGTGAAAACCCAGAGTTTAAAATGATCCACCTGGTAACCCAGAAAACGCACTCGGTCTTCGCTATCTCGAATGGCGACGCTAACCCGGCCCAGTTTGGAGTTGACGATAGCGCGACAACTCCAATAACCCAGGGCTAACGCTAGCGCAGAGCTGACGAAGAGCCCGACTCGCATTGAATCGGACTGCAGTGAAAAGCCCAACAAATCCTTAAAGTCAGTGAGCCCGTTGTTACCACCAAAGCCCATCTCGTTGCGGAAAAATGCAAGCATCAGAGCATAGGTCATGGCTTGAGTCATTATGGACAAGTAAACACCCGTAACGCGTGAGCGGAAAGCGAACCAGCCAAACACAAAAGCAAGTGTTCCTGGCACCAGCATAATCATAATGGCTGCAAACCAGAATTGGTCAAAACCGAGCCAGAACCATGGCAGTGAATCCCAGTTTAGGAATACCATAAAATCGGCTAACAGAGGATTACCATACACACCACGATCACCAACCTGACGCATCAGGTACATACCCATGACGTAACCGCCGAGTGCAAAAAAAGCGCCATGCCCAAGACTCAGAATACCAAGATATCCCCAGACCAGATCGACCGCTATAGCGAGCAGCGCATAGGTCAGATATTTACCCAGCAGTGTCACCGTATAAGTGGAGACGTACAGCAGATGGTCAGACGGTAACAATAAGTTAGCGAAAGCAACATAGAGTGTCAAAATAAGCAGTAGGCAGAGGAA
>CAWVZP010000281.1:0-3977 GCA_963934675.1 uncultured Gammaproteobacteria bacterium
CATCTCCGCCTTTAAACGCATAATTTGATCCCAGTAATCTTTGACTGTTTCCTGCGTTCTTTCTAACTGTCGCTCAATGCTTTCTTCTTCGTTGCTAGCCGATGCGTTGGCTTCAAAATCCTCACTTAGCTCTTCAACCTCCATCAATTCTGGTGTAACTGACTCTTCTTTATCTCCAACCTTGGGCGGCTCAGATGACATTTAAAAAACTCCACAAATTAATTGAAAGGACAATGTAATTGGCCTGCAAGATTGATTTTTAGTCTTAAACCAACAGCGCTCTGTGGGTTCACGAAAATTGTGGGAGTTTATGTATGGATTATTTTTGAGTATTCAAGGCCAAGCTTAATAATTTTGCGGTAACATTAACCATTGGTATCACTTGCCCGTAGGCAATGCGGGTCGGGCCGATAACCCCTAACACGCCTACAATCTCTCCGCCCTTGTGATAGGGAGCACCAACAACACTACAATTACTCAACACTGGGTAGCCAGATTCGCTACCGATAAAAATTTCGACGCCACTCGCATTGGTGCAACTATCAAGTAACTTAAGCAAATCTTTTTTCTCATTAAACACATTAAATAAGTCCTGCAACTTATTGATATCATTGAGCTCACTGTACTTGAGCAAATTCGATTTCCCACTGGTCAACAGCTCATCTCCATCGCTGTCGGTACATACTTCTTCCATCGCTTTGAGCACGACTTCCATCATCGTATTAACATCACTTTTAAGATTTGATAACTCAACTTTTAATTGACGGCGAGCACTTTCAAAGCTTTGTCCCAACAAATATCGATTCAGCATAGTGGCGGCCTGCTGTAATTCTATATCACTATAATTACGCTCCACCTGAATCACTTTATTGTGAACATCGTCCTCATTAATCACCAGAATAACCAAAATTCTCTTTTCACTGAGTCGCATAAATTCAATATGACGAATTTCGGCTGGTGTCGAATGAGTTAAACTGACGATACCGGTCAAATGAGTTATGTTAGATAGAATAGATGAAGCACTTTGAATCAAATTGATGGTGGTTTTATCGCTTCCAAATTCGGCCGAGATTATTTTAGTAGCCGGTTCAGCTAAATCATTAACTTCGAGCAAACGGTCAATAAAAAAGCGATACCCGGCATCAGTAGGTACGCGTCCTGCTGACGTATGTGGTGAGTCAATCAGACCAAGATGCTCTAGTTTGGCCATAATATTTCGAATCGTTGCCGAGCTGACGTCCAACCCAGATAATTCAGCCAAGTTTTTTGAGCCAACAGGCTGAGCATCTTGACTGTAAGACGTGATAATCTGTCTTAGTAGTATTTGCGCTCGTTCATCAAGTTCGTGCTTTTCTGCCATCGGGTCTGCTATATTGTAGTTTGTCTTTCTAATCGCAAATTGTATCTCTAATTTGGCAACAGTAAAGAATGTGCTGATATTTCTTTTGATATTTATTTGAACCCGTTACTTCATCGTTAGCACCAAAATCATTATGAAGGTCAAATTTAACACTATCGGCCTGGTTGTCCGTAAGGATATTGAATCTCGATTCGATACCGTCTTGACTGTTGCCAGAGCGTTAAAAAAACATGCTGATGTTTTGGTACATTGCCTCGACTTCGAAACACCCACGTGCGACTTACCAACGGTGTCGATCGAATCTCTGGTGAATCAATCTGATCTTGTTATTTCGTTAGGTGGAGACGGCACTTTGCTAAGTACTGCTCGCGCTCTGGTTAATACGGACACGCCCTTGCTCGGCATCAATCTAGGACGGTTGGGTTTTTTGGCTGACGTTTCGATATCTGATTTTGAATCGCACATTGCCGCAGTTGTCTCAGGTAAATATACCGTCGAAAAACGTTTTTTCATCGAAGGCAAAATTCAATATGCTGATGACTCAACGTCTACAAATATTGCGCTTAACGACATTATTTTGCACAGCCACGAATCATTAAGCATGATTGAATACGAAGTTCACTACAATGGTAGCTTGATCCACAAACAAAGAGCTGATGGCGTTATTGTGACAACGCCTACGGGATCTACCGCTTATGCATTATCGGGCGGTGGACCCATCATGCACCCGTCATTAGAGGCACTAGCTATTGTGCCGGTTTGCCCACATACCTTAACCAATCGACCGATTGTTATTCCTGCGAGCTTGGAAATTGAGGTGCGTTTAAGTAAAGCCAGCTCACTCGCCAATATCAACTATGACGGCCAATCAGCCGGAGTTCTTGACCATACTAGCAAGGTTACAATCCAGCGTTATCCACAATTATTGACACTATTACACCCTGAAGACTATGACTATTTTGGAATAGTACGAGCCAAGCTTCAGTGGAGTTCTTATTTCTAATCAAAAAATTTAATGAGTCTATTTAATGATTAAATCTAATGCTTGAATCTATCCAAATTAAAAACTTTGCCATCATCGATTCATTAGATCTTGAATTCGATCAGGGGTTAACAGCTCTGACCGGAGAAACAGGCGCAGGCAAGTCAATTTTACTCGACGCTATCAAATTAATTTCAGGCGATAGAGCCGATAGCGATAATGTTAAAAGTGGGCAAGATCGAGCTGAAATTAACGTTTGCTTCGACATCCAAAATCACCCTAAAGCGCAGGACTGGTTACAAAATAATGAAATGGCTAGCGATCAAGAATGTATTATTCGTAGAATAGTATTCGCCAACGGTAGAAGCAAAGCCTTCATCAATGGTCACAATGCGCCTCTAGCGCAATTAAAAAACCTGACTCAAATGTTAGTTGACCTACATGGACAACATGAACATCAGTCACTCCAAAAACCAACGATACAACAACAATTACTCGACACTTATTTAAACGAACCGGCGTTAATTAATTCTGTAAAACAGACTTATAAACTATGGCAGACACTTCAAAAACAGCTAAATGACGTTATGGATGGCTCGGTCAACCGCGAGCAACGAATAGATTTGCTTAATTTATATTGCCTTGAACTCAACCAACTAAATCTTGCTGAGGGTGAAATCGAGAATTTACAATCAGAATACAATCGTCTGGCCCATGCCGGGCAACTACTGGAAACTAGTGTGGAAATGCTGGGTATTCTTTCCGACAATGAAGACGCTAGCGTGCAGAGTTTACTCAGTCACTGTGAAGGTTTGCTCAGCAGTCAAATAGCCTATGACTCAAAACTGACAACTAGTCACGAACTGATCGCGAGTGCGGTCATTCAAGTTCAAGAAGCGACGACGGAACTTCGAAATTATCAACAGTCTATCGACCTTGATTCGGGTCATCTCGACAGACTAAACCAGCGCATTGGCAATGCTCAGGATCTGGCACGAAAACACCACATTATTATAGAAAAGTTGCCCCGTTTGGCGTTAGAGCTAAACGAAGAGCTTGAAGTGCTCAATAGTAGCGAAAACAGTCTCGAAGAAATTAATCGCTTACTAGATCAAGCAAACAAAAATTACCTCGAATGTGCGAGCCAACTGTCACACAAACGAGCTCAGACGGCTCAGTCACTTTCTGCTCAAATCAGTGAGATTATGCAACAACTAGGTATGGATGGTGGACGATTTTCTATACAGGTGGATAGCAATGAATCTGGATTTAAAGCAACAGGCATCGATACGATTAGCTATCAAGTCAGTGCAAATCCGGGGCAACCATTAAAGCCCTTAACAAAAGTAGCTTCGGGTGGTGAACTTTCACGTATCAGCCTTGCAATTCAAGTTATTTTTTCGGAATCATCTAACATACCAACACTTATTTTTGATGAAGTTGATAGTGGTGTTGGTGGTGGCATCGCCGAAATAGTGGGTAAAAAACTGCGGTGGCTGGGGGGTAATAGACAGGTTTTTTGCGTCACCCACCTGCCCCAAGTCGCGTCACAGGCACATCAGCACTACCGCGTTGAAAAGATCAAAACAGTCGACGATACAACGACTAATGTTGTTCCGCTGGAAAATGATGCGC
>CAWVZP010000282.1:0-3972 GCA_963934675.1 uncultured Gammaproteobacteria bacterium
TCAGTATCGGACTCCAGTTAACTGGCAAAACTGCTGACAGTGCCATCCACAAGGGCAATTCAGGAAACGAACGGATCACCTCGATAACCCGTTGCACACTAGAATCAACCCAACCGCCGTAGTACCCAGCTAAGCCTCCAATTAATATGCCAAAGCTAAAACTAATGGCGATTCCAACCAGGCCTATCGTTAGAGAAATACGTGCACCATAGGTAATCCGTGAAAATACATCTCTACCCAGCCGATCAGTGCCTAGTAAAAAGAAGGTGCCATTGTCGGGTGGACAGACAAAATGGAAATCAGCATCAAACAGACCCCAGAATTGATAAGCATCGCCACTGCAAAAAAAACGTAACGGTTGCACGTCGTTTGCACGTTCAGGATAAGTTCTCAAAAGCACATCCATGTCGAGTTTATAATCACGACCATAAACGAAGGGCCCAATAAATTCTCCCTTATGGAACAAATGTAATGATTGAGGCGGGGAATAAATATAATCAATATTACGCGTGTGTAAATTATACGGTGCAATAATTTCACTAATTAAGATTGAACCATAATTTAACGCTAAAATAATACCAAAAATCAATGCGAGGCGATGTCGTTTTAACTTCCACCACATCAGTTTCCATTGAGACGCCAGATAATATTTTTCCTGTTCTGGCGTCAGGGCCTCGATAGAATGCGCATCGAAAGGCTCTGTAGAAACAAAATGTTCAATTTCGTGTTGGCGGCTCATTTATCTGGCCCACCCTGTAAACGAATACGGGGATCAAGTACAGCAAGTAGAAGATCGGATACCAACGCACCAATAACGGTTAGCGTTGCTAAAAACATCAGAAATGAACCAGCCAAATACATGTCCTGACTTTGTAATGCGGATAACAAGAGAGGACCTGTGGTTGGTAATGACATGACAACTGCAACAATTTCAGCCCCTGAAATCACAGTGGGTAACAGGTTACCAATGTCTGCGATAAAAAAGTTAAGTGAGACTCGTAATGGATACTTGGCCAGTAGTTTGCCCGGTGGCAACCCTTTCGCCCTGCCGGTAACCACATATTGCTTTTGCAATTCATCCAGCAGGTTGGCTCTTAATCGCCGGATCATGCCAGCCGTACCCGAGCTACCAATCACGACAACCGGTATCCATAAGTGTTCTAGTACTGACAATAGCTTATCAACACTCCACTCAGCATTGATGTACTCTGGGGCCATTAATCCGCCAATTGAGGTACCGAAATAGACGTTGGCAAAATACAACATGATTAGAGCGAGTAGGAAATTTGGCGTCGCTAATCCAAGAAAACCGAGAAAGGACAATCCATAGTCACCCCAACTATACTGATGCGTCGCCGAATATATGCCAATCGGAAAAGCGACAATCCAGGTAAACAAGATGGTGACAACGGAGATCAGCACGGTCAAAAACAATCGATCTCCAACCACTTCTGTGACAGGTAAACTATACTCAAATGAATATCCAAAATCACCCTGAAACATACCGCCAAGCCAAACTAGATACTGTTCGTAAACAGGTCTGTCGAGGCCATACTGTTCTCGCAGAAAGACTATTTTTTGTTCATCAACTGACTCTCCTTGGCTACGTAATTCGGCAATATAGCTGGTAAGGTAATCCCCCGGTGGGAGTTGTATAATAATGAAGACCAACATACTGATCACCAGCAAAGTTGGAATCATAGTCAATACGCGACGAATAATATAATTACCCATTAGCGTCGATCTTCCGTAAACCAGAAAGTGTCTGGTTTATAGATACCAAAATAAGCACCTGGCTCAAAATCATAAAATCCGCTGATGGGTACATTACGCAGGGATTTACTCACGACGACGGGGTGTTTCACGCCAGAAATAATACCGATGCTAAACATTTGCTGCTGATGTATTCGTAACATGTCATGCCATATTTGTTCTCGCTCAGCTTTATTGCTAGACATTCGCCAGTCATTGTTAAGTTTCATTAGTTTTAAAACGTCTGGGTTGTCAGGTTCTTCTCCACTTTTGTGACTGGATTCATAATACTGACCCCATTTAGGCCACTGATATTGATAACGCGAAGTAGCCGCTAATATCGCAGGATCCGAATCAGCATTAGGCAACCCGTTTGGCATTCCACTCCAGATCGACATTAACGCGTCACCCGAAAAAATACGGTTTTGAAAGACCTCTCGAGTTGACGGAATACTGTAGAGCTTAATACCAGCTTTAAGCCAGTTATCGCGGATAAGCTCCAAAATATCGGTTTCTTCTGTGCTTTCACCTGCTGTCTGAATCATAATTTCTAGTGGTCTACCGTCAGCCATTAATCGCACGCCACGATCATCACGTTTTGTTAGACCAAGATCATCAAGCAATAAATTTGCCTGTTTTAAGTCAAAACCAGCAAAACTGTTTTGATATTCAGGTTTGTACAAGGGTGACTGTGGCAAGACGGTATTATTGCCTTCTAACGCCATACCGAAATAAATCACCTGATTTATTTCACGACGATGGATTGATAGTGATAACGCCTTACGAAAGTTGGAATCTCGAAGTAGCGGACGCATGACCAAATCTTTGGCGTTCAAATTCGGAAAAAGTGCATAGTTGGCACCTTTAGCAGTGCTCCAGAGCCGAACCTCGTAGTCATTACGTTTTTCAGCCTGTTTCAAAAAAGTGTAGTTATTCATTCTTAAATAACGCGCCTGCAAGTCCGACTCGTTCGATCCTGTCTTTGCTGGTATGAGCTTACCTGACGCAATATTAACAGCAACAGTGTCGATATAAGGAAGCTGCCGCCCATTGCTATCAAGCCTATGATAGTAAGGATTGCGCTTAAAAATAAAGCGTTCAGACGGTGGAAAGGTAGTGTTCACCCACGGCTGTAGGCTGGGTAAATCAGGATTAGTCGCTTTGTAGGGTCGGTCACGATTGACGTGAACTCCCATCCAGTTTCGAGATTGATAAAACTCAACCAACGACTCAATTGTCTCTTCGGATTGATACCGTCGATGAAACTGACGAAGGTAGTGTGCCGGCTTATAGATGTACAGAGGGCTGGGACCTGCCAGTGCAGGTAAGAAGAATGGGTTCGGGTTCGACCAACTGTAGCGCACGGTCAGTTCATCTATAAAATCGACCACCGGCGGTTCACCCTCGATAATCAATGCCTTATTTAGCCCACCTTTCGATAGTTCTTTATTGTTAGCAATATCTTCCCAGTAATAACGGAAATCTTCACTGGTAAATGGATGACCATCTGACCATTTATGCCCTCTACGAATATGAAAGGTAAAAATTCGTCCTGCTTCAACATCAACACTTTCTAGAATATCAGCGGCTAATTCAAGATCAGGGCTATAACCGACAAGCCTTGCATAACCATAAATAGTCATTTGTCGTATATCTTTTTGCTTACCCATCAACAGACGCAGTTGCCCACCATGCTGACCCGGCACTTTCTCTCCATCTAAAACGACAATTTGTGGCTGCTTCGGTAGCCGATCAAAAATAGCGGGGAGTTCTCCACTGGCTACCTTGTCGGCTAAATAGGGGGTTTCTAACAACGTATTGGCAGAAACTGTTTGTAACAAACTGCAAATTAATAAAATTGTTGTAGCCCCAACGGCTAATGAGGGGATCATGCCGCTATCTCCGACGGATTACAGTTCGCCGAGGCACGAACAAAGTGGCCATTACCCAGCGACAAGAATGCCATTGGAGTTTTGCCATCGTTGGTAAAAGGTACTGGCCATGAGCGAGGATTGGAGGCTGCACCGTCAGTAATCGCGTCAAAATCTAATGATTGGCTTAATTCAAGATGAGGCACGGCAGATAATAAAGCACGAGTATAGGGATGAACTGGGTTTGCAAATAAAACTTCTCGGGGGGCCAGCTCTACTAGCTGTCCTTTACACATGACAGCGATCCGATCAGCGATATAATTAATTACCGCCAGGTTGTGTGAGATAA
>CAWVZP010000283.1:0-3932 GCA_963934675.1 uncultured Gammaproteobacteria bacterium
TTGAGACCCGTATTCATATTTTATCGTTACTCTTTGCCATCGACATTTGTAGCTATGCTGTGACGTCCAACTATATCTTTCTTGTCGTAAAGTTGATGCCACAAGAAGCCGAGAGCTGAACGGATAATGAAGTGCTCGGCCGTTGGACACATTTATTTACGGACCCCCTTGTCGTCCAACAATGGCGCACTAATACATTGGATAATCCGGCTGACTATGAAAACCTCAATAGGCTTATAGTGCAATACCGTAACCGCTTGGAAGATTTGGGCTGGTTTATGAAATGTTTAAATGAACCCATAGCTCGTCAAGCGAATAAAAAAGATAGATGCAACGGTCACTTCTGGGAAAGCCGGTATAAATCACAGGCTCTTTTGAGTGAAGAAGCCCTGCTTACGTGTATGGCTTAAGCCGATCTGAATTCTGTTCGTGCCAGTCTGAGCAACACACCTGAAGTGTCAAAATACACCAGCATTAAAAAACGTGACGCTATTACCATCAACTCGCATCCAATACTTGAAAGGCTATCGGTTAATCGGCAACAATGGCGCCATCAAAGCCAGCAGTTTGAAAAGCTGTACGCTTCCCAATTCGCTAAAAAGCACGAACCCTAAAAAGACTGCCTGACTCGCAATAACTAACCAATAATGTGAACGCTTCGAGCGTTTACGGACACCCATACCAAAAAATGATTTTTTAGGTATGCATTGGGTTATTTTAAAGGGTGCCTGTCCATTGAAATTTATTCGCACCTGATCCAGCTTCGATTAAATCCTGCCAGTTATCAACTCTCCGAATATTGTCATTTTGCGTTACTAATTAAGAATATGCAGCTCAACGCGTCGATTCTTATTACGGCCTGCTAGCGTCGAATTATCCGCAACCGGATCGGCTATGCCATAACCTCTGGCGGTCAACTGCTTCGCCGCGACACCCAATGACTCAAGATAAACTTTAACCGCTGTTGCTCGCAGCCCAGACAGGTGCTGATTAAAATCAGCCGGACCACCCGTATCGGTATAACCCGCTACTTCGACTTTAAGACCAGGGTTTTTCTTCAGAGTAGCGGCTATCTCTTCCAGTACCTCGCGTGTACCAGATGCAAGTACCGCTGAATTCTTTTCGAAATTAACGGCGTTAAGAATAAACGATTGCAATTCACAACCATGAATGTCTACGCCTGTTCCTTCAGCACTATTTGGACACTGATCTTGACTGTTCATCACGCCGTCTTTATCACTGTCCTGTTCTACTTCACATCCCTGCTCATCGACCTGCACCGCAGCAGCCGTATCTAAACAATAGTCAATGTCATCGAGCACACCGTCAAAATCCCCATCAGCCGGTTTGATTACGACATCGGGTGGTGGCATTTTTTTGTCAAACTGAATACCCGCAACTACATTAGTCGGCGTGGTTACGGCCACGGGCGGTGGCGTTTTTTTACCAAACGGAATACGTACACCTACATTAAGTATCAGGTCACCAAACTCCGACTCAAAGGGCACGGTATTATTATCCAATTCCACGCGATAACGAATATCGGCACGCAAGGCAATGCCATAATCGTTTACTTCCCGCATCACACCAACACCAGCATTAAACAGCGCATTGGTGTTACTGACGCCGCCTACCATGGTATCCATCATGCCTGCTCCCAAAACTGCATAAGCTTTCACAGTTTTCTGGCGATCAAAAAAATACAGACCATCGAGTATCAGCCCGCGTTGATCAAATTCTTTAAACCCCGAATTGAACACCAGCTTGTCGCTGACGAAACTGAGTTCGATATCCCAGCTTTCATTAATCGATTTCCCCAATGCCAACGTCACACCGGTGTCATCTTCTGCCCGGCGGTCATCGTCAGCTTTGATGTAAGACAGCATGGGTGAAATAGACCAGCTACTAGCTAACTCTTCCGCTGCCTGCAAAACGGCATGAGTGCTCATTAATAAGACAAATACCAATGGCATAGACAGTATATTTTTTTCCATTTTTATTAAACTCTAAATATTTAACTTTTTTCATCTAATGCTGACAATATTTATACGTTTGATCATCGACAACTCAACGGCCGAGCTTCTAAAAACTCCTGCGGCTGCGGGAGGTTTTATTGCTTACCTAAAATCTATCAAACCGGCCACTTAAGCCCTATATCACGAAATAGCAATGACCGAGTCCCGTATTTTTTATTATTTTTATTATTTTTATTATTTTTATCGCCTAAATACGTAACATCCCCTTATAGACCGGTTATCAGAACTCACGGCACTGCCTACTGAACACTAGTCGTGAAAATGACATCGACGTCACAACCTATGGAATTGGCGCTAACGGTAAACTGCTGTCCACTGGTGCCCTTGATGAAGTCCTCGTAACTGAAGGTTTCACTCAGATTGCTCACGCAATCTGCAGTAGAAAAAATGCTTGTAGGGATATATCTTGGTGTTGTTCCACATCCAACTGATGCGGCGGTGGGTATGGCAACTATGCCGTTTAACGAGAAAGACTTTCCCTGGCGCAAAGTCATTTTCCGCTCACTAGTGGTGTCGAAACTACTGACTGCACCATTGACTAAATCTATCACGCGGCACGTTTCGTCGTCAAATAAAGCTTCGGTCTCTCTCTGCGACTGCATGGTCGCATCGCTAAATAATACAGGGCCAGTATCATTGGGGCCCCTTGTAGTGAACCACCAGCCTAACTTTGTTTGAAAAGTGCTGTCGAGTTCGTTATTTACCCTGTTGACATTGACATGCGCAAGCTTAATGGTAACAACAAGGTCGGGTACCAGAGGGTCACCTCCGCTAAGGAATTCCTGGCCGTCGGTACTGCCGTCATCATCAGTGTCAGCATCGGTAGCATCGGTGGGTATTGCTGTGACTGTCGGAGGGATTATGAGTTGATTATCGAGTGTATAGGTCGTAACACCATCATTAATTTCATCTGAAGTAGTTGCAATGCTGCCTGCAGCAAACGTATGCGCTTCAGTGCTAAAAAAACATCCAAGACTTCCGCATATATCGACAGTAATTGTATTAGGTAAAGTGTATGGAAAAATTATCTCGCTTTTAGTCCGATTCTTTTCATCATAGTCTGTCCGATCATCGTAATCTGTATCTATTGTTAGCGGGTTAGTAAAGATTTGGCGTAAGCTAGATTCACCTCGCAATAATATGGTATAGCCGACTAACAGTTCATCACGGTCACTCAGTAGGTCGCCATCCGTGTCTGTCTCTGTCGGCTTAGTGCCGTATTGTTGTGAGCCGGCCCCGTCAACCGAGAACCCGGTAAACTGATTACTCAATTCGAAAAAGCGTTCGAAGTTAAACGCCGTCATTTCATCAAAATCGGTCAGGCCATCGCCATCGGTATCCCGGTTGTTTGGATTAGTGCCTAAGTCACGCTCGATAAAATCGGGCAAGCCGTCAAGATCAGAGTCAGGTAGATTCAAGTTCGATTTGACCATTTCTGGCGAACCACCATTGACAGCAATCAGCCAGCCCAGATCTTCTTCGGCATCGGTTAAGCCGTCCTGGTCAGAGTCACGGAAATTTTGACCATCAAACGGATTGGTTGGGTCTCCACCTAGAGCCAGTTCGCCGCCGTCAGAAACAGAATCACTATCGGTGTCGCGTCGTAATGGATCGGTGACTACAGTGGTTGCAATCGTCTCAATATCATCGCCACCGGGTGTGGAATCAATTCTGCCGTTAATGCCCGGTAGAATAACGATACCGCCAGATACAATTTGATCGTCTCCTTCTACCATCGTTTGTATGCCAGGCACACTACCCTGGCCTATAATCGCACAATCTTCAGGCAGCCCCGATGGGCAACCAACGCCAAGAGCAATAAGTTGAACATCACCGGCATCTATAATAGTAGTGTCGCGTATGCCGTTTGTACCAGCCACAATGATGTTACCCGGT
>CAWVZP010000284.1:0-3913 GCA_963934675.1 uncultured Gammaproteobacteria bacterium
GGTTGTGATTCCAGCGGTGATTGCAAATGCAGTTAATCTACATCCGGTTCAGGTTATTTTGGGCATTATTATTTTCGGTAGTTTGTTTGGTACTTTAGGGGTCGTTCTCGCTATACCTGCGATTGCGACAGCGAAAATAATTTTTAACAACCTGTATGCCGATATTCTGAATGAAAACGAGAAACAGTCACCATAGCAATAACAGAAAATATTGAGTTGGGTGCCATTTAAATCAATTTAGGGCGCCTTTAGAAATAGCAATTTTTTCGCAAGCGCAAGAAAGCACTCGCCAAAAAAGTGTATTTTTAAGGATGTTCTTTTTTTAAACTCCCGGCTAACGATTTTAGCGCCTGTTTTAGACCTTCGTCTTCAATCCAATCGGCTCCACGTTGCAATTTCTGTACAGTTTCAGATTTAACCTTCGATGGTATTTTCGGGGCCGGCAATACGTGCTCTGCTTTCAATACAGAACTCGGTAGTGTTTTAATTTTTAAGACTTGTTTAAGACTGAATGTTTCCTGTATTTGCTGCTGTATTTCGGCTATATACAATCTTAAATAATTCGAAATTTGAGGATCAGATACCGCAATAACAAGCGTATCAGTGGTCAAATTAACGACTGATACCTGTTGGCTCATAGGCTCCGGCAATTGTTTTCTTAAAAACTGCTGAATAGCAGCCGTCTCTTTTCTGACTCGATCGAAGTTGTCAGGCAATGCCGCTAGGCACCATTTATTGACTTTTTTGTTAGCCATCAGCGTTCATACCCATTGACGTTAATATCATCACCGCTACCCATGAGCGCCACAATGATGACTAACTGCTCTATACCAGTTCATTCAAAATCTAATGTAACTGACTTTCTCAAGCAAAATCATTGGGCGTTGATTCTGTAAACAAGTAAAAAAGTACCGATCGAAATACGCCTAACGCTTTCCTCGCGCCGAATGTCGACGATTCGCTATCTCGGGATAGTTTAGGTCAAGCCGTTCGTATAGCTTCCGTATAGCGTCATCTTCAAATAATCTCACCTTACCTGGTTTCAGCCATTTGGGTAAGGTGAAACTCTCATACCTAACACGTTGTAAACGACTGACCTCAACGCCTACTGCTTCCCATAATCGTCTTACTTCACGATTTTTTCCTTCTTTAAGCGTGACGTGATACCAGTGATTCGTGCCTTCGCCACCAGCGTCGGCAATATTTTCAAATTTAGCTTCACCATCTTCTAACATGACGCCTTTGCGCAAATTTTGCATCATTTCCAGCGTCACTTCACCATGAATACGGACTGCATATTCACGCTCAACCTCATACGAAGGGTGCATCAGCCGATTGGCCAGCTCACCTTGATTGGTAAACAACAGCAAACCACTGGTATTGATATCCAGCCGCCCTATGCCAACCCACCGGCCCTGCTGAAGATTAGGTAAATTTCTATACACGTCCGGCCTGCCTTCTGGATCTTTTCGGCTACAAACCTCACCAATAGGTTTGTGGTACATCATCACTTTCGGACGCGCTTCGGTTCTAGAGATCCGCAACAGTTTGCCATCGACAGCTATCTTTTCACCACCAGCAACTTGATCACCCGGTTTTGCAGGCTTACCATTAACGGTAATACGGCCGTCCTGTAACATTTGGTCAACTTGACGTCTGGATGCAACGCCTTGATGCGCGAGGAATTTCTGAATTCTTTCCATTATGTTTTGTCTGCTATGCCTTTTTACTAATTGAGATGGATAATTAATGGGTAATAATTAAAGGATTATTAATTAAGATAGGGCTTAATAGCCCAGCTTTGACCAATGCCAGTCGATGATTCGGATATCAGTGTTCTCGCGTTCGTGTCGAGCTTTAAATCAAGAATAGTAGCAGAGTCGGGCTGAACCCGGTGCTTTACTTTTGGGCGCCAAGTTTCATTGCGCTTGCCTGTGTTTGAATCCCAGATATCAATTGATTTTGAAGCTCGCCCAGCGGCCAAAATGCGACCATTATCTGAAAAGTCAGCAGACACTAGTGTCATTTTTTTGTCCTCTAGCTTTGCTAACAGATCACCTTTACCTCGTGTGTTATAAATATGTGTTTCACCAATGAAGGCATTGGCGAGTGCCAATTCACCGTCATCCGATAGCGTGACTAAGGAGATTTTATATTTCATATTTTTTGACCAAAGATGCTCACCACTTTTTAGATCCCAAAGGCTGGCATGCCAATCATTGGAACCCGTAAGCGCATAGCGGCCGTCTTTTGACAGCGATACGGAAGTGACTTTTTGATGATGAGGAAAAACATAGATCATTTTCCCTTCTTGCATGTCAAAGTAAACCGCTTGGTTATCTTTACTGCCGATAAGTGCATAGCGCCCATTCGCTGAGACGTCTATGTCGGTTAAATTTGGCCACGACCAATAGCCAATTAACTTGCCACTGGGTATTCTCCAACGTGCCAGAGACTGTTGCTCCATAGTCACCAGTATCTCACTGCGCGCGGAAAAAGCAGCGGCAATAATGCTACCGCCATCACTGTCTTGGTGCTGCAGGCTTAGCAGTACTTTGTTTTCGGTTAAATCCCATAACCGACCAAAGCCACCGATTGAACCTGTCATCAGATAGTTTAAATCAGAGCTGATCGCTGCTGAGTAAGACCCTATGTCGGCGTGTATGACTGTCTTTAGCGCTGTTTTATTGTCACTACAAGCACCCAACAAAGTTAGCATACAGAGGAGAACAAAGAGCGTGAGTTTTTTTCGCATGATGTTTTTAGGGTTAATAAAGAAACGGCCGGACAAATAAGATCTTTCTAATTATAGAAGCTTAATTAGCTTTGACGTCACTTTTTTCAGCAAAAGCTAATTCGGGATGGTATTGGTCGAGGTCTTTTATTTCCGATAGCGTTGGCAACTCATTGAGCGACTTCAGATTAAAATAGTCGAGAAATTCTTTTGTCGTGCCGTACAGTGTTGGTTTCCCAGGCACGTCTTTGTGGCCTAACGGCTTGATCCACTCTCTTTCCTGCAGCGTTTTAATAATATTGGTGCTGACACTAACACCCCGAATATCTTCAATCCCACCTCGAGTAATCGGTTGTCGATAAGCAATAAGGGAGAGTGTTTCGAGTAATGCGCGTGAGTACCTGGGGGGCTTATGGTCCCAAAGGCGGGCGACCCAAGTCTCATAGTCAGCTCTTATTTGAAACCTGAAACCTGAGGCTACTTGCTTCAATTCAAGACCTGAACCTTCATACTTTTCACCCAACTCATAGATAGCCTGACGAATGTCGTCTTTGCTTGGTTGGTCAATATCACCTGTAAAAAGATCAAACATGAAATTAATAGCTAAAGGCTTATCAGTCGCCGACAGCAAAGCTTCCAAAATTGGTTTTAATTTTCCATTCTCCATGTCGCTATATGGCCTTTATATAGATGGGTGCGTAGCTTTCACTCTGAACTAGCTCGATCATTGATTCTTTGAGCAATTCGAGTATGGCCAAAAAACTAACGACAAGCCCCATTCGACCTTCTCTAGGATCAAACAAGTCGAGAAAACTAGTAAAACAATCGGAAGATAGTGTCTCAAGCACGAAAACCATGCGCTCTCGCACCGAGAGTGGTTCTCGTTGTACATGATGGCTAGCATACTGCTCGGCTCGGTTCACGACATCTCGAAAAGCCATCACTAAATCATTGATTTTCACACCGGGTAGCGGCATCTCGACTGCGAATTTTGGCACCTCTATATCAGTTAGAAAAATGTCGCGTTCTAACCGATCTAACGCATCCATGTCTTCGGCTGCTTTTTTAAACTGTTCGTATTCCTGTAAGCGTCGAATTAATTCGGCTCTTGGGTCATCTTCATCAGCGCATTCTTCTGGACGAGGCAATAACATCCGGGATTTAATTTCAGCCAACATG
>CAWVZP010000285.1:0-3906 GCA_963934675.1 uncultured Gammaproteobacteria bacterium
TCACCCAGCCCCTCTCAGCTATGAACAGCTCTATCACGGCCGCCCAGCTTAAAGTTAAGAAAGATGACTGGACAGGCGCTGTCCGTTCCATTTCTCGTTTAGCACCTCTCAGCGAAAAAATGAACAATGTGATTAAACTACTCAAGTATTTTTCATACGAAGATGGTGAGGATATCCAGCGTCAGGATCTGGCATTGTTGATAAAACAATCAATCAACCTATATCAGGACAAACTCAAAGAAACAAAGGTTAGTATTAACTTAGAAAACTTGCCGTCTCTAGTAACGGTAAAAATAAATCCACTTAAACTCGACCTTGTCTTAACCAATATTATTCAGAACGCGATCGATGCCATGCAACAGTGTGAACAACCCATTATTACAATTACCATGGTATCTATCTATAATAAAGCTATTATCACAATTGAAGATCAGGGTGATGGTATTAATTCGCGTGTTATGGGGCAGTTATTTGATCCTTACTTCACCACTAAAGACATCGGCAAAGGGCTCGGTCTTGGTTTGTCTATTTGTTATGAAATAATTCAGGAATATCATGGCTCTATTGTGGCCGAAAATCGACTCCAAGGCGCCCGGTTCACAATCACCCTGCCACTCGACAAAGACTAGCTTAAACCAGTACTAGATTGGCCAATAAAACATGACTCAACCATCAGACATCAACAAACAATCAATCACTATTATCGTCATCGATGACGATAAAGACGTACGCGAAAATATGGTCGATCTACTATCGACTCAATACCAACATATTCAAGAATTTGATTCTCCTAAGCCAGCGCTTGCAATGTTGGACGCACAATCACCCGTAGTCATCATCACCGACCTCCGTATGCCTGGCGGAGATGGGCTAGAGTTTTCAAAACAAGTCAACGCTCTCGATGCCAATATACCCGTCATTCTCATGACGGGTTATGGTGACATCACCATTGCCGTTGAAGCGATGAAATATGGTGTCTATGACTTTATCGAGAAGCCTGTTGATACTAACCGCCTCCTTAAAAGTGTTCAGCGTGCAGTCGACAAACGCTTCCTCAGCTTGTCTTTACTACTTACAAAACAAAAACTCGATCAACACCAGTCGATCGATCACCGCATTATCGGCCATTGCTCAATGATTCAGCAGCTCAAACAGAATTTGCTTAAGTTCGCACCCATGAATATTCCCGTTTTAATTTATGGCGAGACTGGCACAGGTAAAGAACTGGTTGCGCGTTGTTTACATGACTATAGTGACCGCAGCAAAGGGCCATTCGTTACATTGAACTGCGCCGCGATACCCGACCACTTGGCAGAAGCAGAGCTATTCGGATATTTAAAAGGTGCATTTACCGATGCCTCCAGTTCCCGAATCGGTAAACTGGAGTTTGCAAACGGCGGCAGCCTGTTCCTAGATGAAATCGAAAGCCTCCAGCTCTCTATCCAAGCAAAGTTATTACGCGTATTACAGGACGGTGTAATAACGCCTCTAGGTAGCAACAAAGAAATAAAAACAAATTTTCGCATTATCTCAGCGAGCAAAGAAGATTTGAGAAATCACACCAGCTTCCGACAAGACTTATACTTTCGATTGCAAGTTGGAGAATGTCATATTCCACCTTTGCGCCTGCGTAAAGAAGACATTCTGATTCTATTTGAGTATTTTGTTCGCAAAAACTGCGATAGTTTTACAGTCACATACAGCCCTTTAACCCATGCCACAGAGCAATCTTTATTAAACTATGACTGGCCTGGCAATATCAGAGAATTGATCAATGTCGCAACGCGCTTTGTTATCAACGGCTGCAAGGATATTGACCATGCATTAGTAGCTGGCAATGACCTAATTGAAGATGCCGAAAAGTCACTCAAGCAACAGGTAGACGACTATGAAGAGAACCTCATTAGAAGTAAGCTAAGCCTGCATAATGGCAGAGTATCGGCGGTTCTTGAAGACCTCAAACTTGAGCGACGTACCTTTAATCAGAAAACAGCTCGATTTCAAATTATTACCGCTGATTATAAAAAAGCCGGTTTACTGGCTAAAAAGCTCATGGATAAAAAAGAAGATAACGAAAAATAAGAAAAGAGTTTCTTAATTTTATTGGGTTATTAGAACTATATGTCTCATTTTTCAATAATTCTGTTCGTTTATTCATCAAGAATGGCGCTAGATGTCACTTTAAACAACTTGGCACG
Organism: uncultured Gammaproteobacteria bacterium; assembly: GCA_963934675.1. GTDB lineage: Bacteria > Pseudomonadota > Gammaproteobacteria. The sequence continues at coordinate 2,199 of CAWVZP010000285.1, forward strand.
TAAGTTGTATTAAAATGTAGTGGTATTAGTGATTACAAAGTAAGATTTACAACCTTTACCAAAGCTCAACAACCGGAGGATTTATGAAAATCAAAAATATAATTTTAACATCAGCAATAACTGTTGGTCTACTAGCGACACAAGCTCACGCAGCAACAGAATGGAATGTCTCACTTTGGGGGAAACAGCGAGCATTTACCGAGAATGTAGAAAAATTAGCGGAGTTAGTCAGTAGTAAAACTAATGGTGAATTTAAACTAAACATTTCTTACGGCGGACTATCGAAGTCAAGAGAAAACCTCGACGGCATTTCATTTGGTGCTTTCGAAATGGCCCAGTTTTGTTCTTTTTATCACAGCGATAAAAATCCGACCATTACCGTCACAGAGTTACCGTTTGCAAAAGATGTATCGCTTGCTCGTTCAGCTGAAATTTATACTAAGGTCTATCAAAACCCGATTGTAATAAAGGATCTTGCACGCTGGAATGCAACCATCTTAATGCCAACACCCATGCCGCAATACAACATTGTGAGCAAATCAGACCCATTGACTGAACTGTCAGACTTCAACGGTCTGAGAGTCCGAGGGCCAGGTGGTATCATGGGTGTTTTGGGTAAATTAGGTGCCGTTAAAACAGGTGTACCTTTCTCAGAAGTTCGTCAATCAATGGACTCAGGTGTTATCGATGCAGCTACATTTGCTCCGCATGCACACGTTGCAACTAAAACTTTCAAAGTGGGAAAATGGGCCTCAACTAATTTAAATCTTGGTTCTGCTAACTGCCCAGTGGTTGTTAATACCGATGCTTTGAATGCACTCAGTGAATCAAATCGTCAAGCCTTACTGGGCTCGGTAGATGAAGCAATTACATTTTATGTCGACAACTACAACACTAATGCCACCAAGAAGTATGATGCAGAAATTGCTGATGCTGGTTTGGTGAACGTAACCTTTTCTCCTGCTCAAACAGCTGAGTTAGACAAACTGGCAACATCAGTTCGCGATAGCTGGATTGAACAATACGCCGATCAGTTTGACTCGAAAGCACTGTACGACTTCACTGAAGACCTATTCAATCAATAGAATAGCACTAAGAAAACTTTGAAAATTATACCACCACACGCTTTAGTAGTGTGGTGGTATAACCCTGCCCGGAGAGTTCCATGTCGAGTTCCAAGAGAGTGCTAGAGGACGATAGTTATCTGAGTAAAATCGACAGATTGTTCCTTCGGCTCGAAACTGTGCTTACTTTGGTGGGGGGCATCGTGATTTTTTTGCTCGTATTCCTTGCGACAGCCAATGTACTTGGGCGCTGGATATTCACCCTACCCGTCTCTGGTTATATCGATTGGGTCGAGCAGGCCATGGCTTTTTTTGCTTTTTTGGGTATTGCCTATACACAACGTGAAGGCGGTCATATTCGAATGGACATGCTGGTCGGAAAAATTCAGGGCCGGTCATTATGGGTCACCGAATTGATCTCAGTCATCTTAATGTTGATCGTCACCCTAGTGCTCATTTATGGTTCTTTTCTACACTTCCTTCGTGCTTATCAAATAGGCGACTCGTCAATGGATATCAATTTGCCAATCTGGCCCGCCAAGCTGGTCGTTCCTGTTGCGCTCAGCATTTTAGCGCTGCGTTTAATTTTACAGATCTGGGCCTACAGTCGCGCCGTAATAAATGGTAGCGATAGCCCAGTCGCA
>CAWVZP010000286.1:0-3880 GCA_963934675.1 uncultured Gammaproteobacteria bacterium
GGATAAATCTACTGCGGAAAAGCCATTTCGGCCAAATTTCTCGATCCAATTCGTTGAATAGAACCACTATTCGCCTCATTCGATCAAAAAATCTAACTCAAAATGACTTTCCTTCACTACGATTACCTAAGTCAGACAGACTCCTAGTGTCAATCACCCCTACTTGCATTGCTTAACCAAGGGTTAAGCAGTTGTCCATTGATTAATTTTAGTTACCAGACTTGAAGCTGGTCCATGCTCTGGTGCGAATGCGTTCCATTTTTGGTGGCAATGGCGTTGTAGTGTACATCTTAGCCACCTGTTCATCGGTTGGGAAAGCGGCAGGACTGCTTGTCACGGCTTCGTCGATTAATGGTACCGAGTCGGCATTGGCTGTCGCATACCAGAGGTAGTTACTGTCCGCAGCACCTACTTCTGGGCGCATCATGTAGTTCATAAATAAATGCGCATTTTCAACATTTTTGGAACCTGCTGGAATAACCCAGCCATCAACCCATAAAGTAGCAGCGCCCTGTCCTGGCGGTAGGAAAAAGTCAAGTATGACACCCGTATTAGCATCTACAGCACCTGACATTGCCAGCAGTCCATCAGGCCCCCAGGTAACGGCAACACAAAATTCCTTTTGCGGCATTCTTTGGTAGGCGTAGTTATCAAATGTTTTAATATAAGGGCGAACTTGCTTCAACAGCATTTCCACTTCGACATAATCAGATTTTTTAGCCGATGATGGGTCAAGCCCAAGATAGGCCAGTGCCATTGGAATAATATCGGTTGGCGAATCAAGGAATGCAACGCCACATTTGGATATTTCCTTCATGTGAACGGGATCGAAAATCATTGCCATTGTCCCAATTGGCGCATCAGGGTAGGTTTCTTTTACCAGCGCCTCATTGTAAGTAACGCCGTGTGTACCCCACATATAAGGCACGATATGTTGATTGTCTGGGTCCCAGTTTTTAGACAGCTGGGTCATTATTTCGGGGCGCATGTGTTTGAAATTTGGCAGTTTTGACTTATCTATTTTTTGCAAAATCCCAGCCGGTATTAATCTCGCTAAAGCAGAACCTGCATGCGAAACCACATCGTAACCTGAATTTCCTGCAAGCAGTTTAGCGTCTACCGACTCTTGAGAATCGTAAGCATCATAGGTTACTTTGATGTCGAACTCCTTCTCGAAATTGGAGATGGTCTCTTCGCCGATATATTCACCCCAATTAGTGACGTTCAATACGCCTGCGGCGGATACAGCGGTTGATCCCACGATCATTACGGCGGCGGCGATGCTGGTCAGTGTGCCAGCTTTGGTTGGTCTAAGTGTCTTCATTACTTCCTCCCGGAGTAGATTATAATTATAAAGCTTTCTAGATATTGTAATTGTTCTAACTAGTTTTTCTGAGACGGTATCAGGTATGGTCGCCCTTTACCTATGTGTTTTAAAATTAGTATATTGCAAAAGTGTTTGTTATCGCAAATAAACAGCTGTTAATCATTTATGCTCAAAGGCAATAATTTATTGTGGTCACAGATTTGTCAATTGTCAATTTTGTAATAATTGAACTTGAAGTTATATATATAATTGTATCAATTTACAATGGCCACCTCTTAATGGTGCAATTTTCTAAGTGAGTCTTTTAGGATAATCACAATTTCACCGCTTATTAGCTATATCTTCAATTTCATGTCGCCTGTCAGGGTAAATTAGATGAAGCAAATTGAATACAGTTGAAATTGCCTTTTGCCGCTTAAGCCCCTGTGAACCAATTAGAAATTCTTGCCAAAGACCGGCTACAACACTCTCTATGATCAGTGCGGCAGCTTGTGCATCGAGAGTTGAGGATTCGGTAGTTTCAAGTATTTGGCATTGTTCGAGTAAATAATTGGAATAGGCAATATCTTGTTTACCACAAAGTTCTTTGTAGAGAAGGCGAGACCGCGAATCACCCCAAAAAGCGTACCAAACACTGACTAATTTTCGAGAACAGATTGTAGGTGAAAACACAGCCTCAATGAGTGAACACAATCTTGCAAGGGGCCTAGTTTCAGCACTGTTGTAGGCGCTTTTCCAACAGTTGCCATAATCGTCGCTCAAACGTCGCAGTGTTTGTTCTAGCAGCGCTTCTTTGGTTTGAAAGTGAAAAACCACAATGCCCTGTGAGACGCCAGCATGTTTTGCAATGCTGGCCATTGTTGTTTGAGATAAGCCCAGTTTTTCAATGCAATCGATTGTTGAGTTAACCAGTTGGCGTTTTCGAAATTCACTTTTAACAGCGCGATTTCTACTGGGTAGGTTCTTTCCAGTTACATGATCTAATATTTTATTAATCTTACTACCCAAGTCTTTAATCAGTTATTACTTTATAAATAACTGAGTGTTTAGTCAACAATGTTCCTTAAATATATGAAAAACTTGATAAATAAAATAATATAAATAGAATGTAATTTATGTAATCGAATGTTTAATTAGGAGTAAGGCGTATGTCGAGCAGTGTGGGCAACTTGAAACAGCGTGACAATCAGTTTATTCACCCTTGGGATGACATCGTTAAAATTGGTAGTAATAGCCGTACTGTTGTTGAAAAAGGAGATGGTGTTTATGTTACTGACAGTGAGGGCAAACGTTTACTTGACGGTCCTGGTGGCATGTGGTGTGTCAATATCGGGCATGGTCGGGAAGAGATGGCTCAGGCAATTTATGACCAAGTAATGCAACTCCCCTATGCATCGCCCTGGTCGACGACCAATGGTCCGGCCGCTACCTTTAGTGCTGAGCTTGCAGCGGAAGCACCGGGTGATTTGAATCACGCCTTTTTTACTACAGGTGGTTCGACCGCGGTTGATTCGGCATTACGCTTTGTCCAGTTTTACAATAACGTTCGAGGAAAACCGGAGAAAAAGCACATCATCGCTCAGATGAAGGGCTACCACGGCAGTACTTTTCTTAGCGCTAGCGTGTCGGGTAAAGAGCGCGATAAAAATTATCTTGATTTTGCTGAAGGCTTAGTAAGTCATGTTCCAGCGCCTCACCCATTAATGAAAGAACCCAGTCAATCAGTCGCCGATTTTCTCGATCAATGCGTCAATAATTTAGAGTCTAAAATCCTTGAAGTCGGTCCAGATAAATGTGCCGTTTTTGTAGCGGAACCAATATTGGCATCGGGTGGCGTTATTGTGCCGCCGGAGGGTTACCACAAACGGTGCCTAGAAATTTGTCGACAGTACGACATGCTGTATTTGTCTGATGAAGTAGTGACTGCGTTTGGACGTCTGGGGCATTGTTTTGCGTCGGAAGCGGTGTTCGGTATTGTTCCTGATATTATTACCACCGCGAAGGGCTTAACGTCAGCTTATATACCGATGGGGGCATTTATGGTGTCGGATCGTTTACTCGATGAAGTGCGTGAATTCGGTGGCGATAGTGCTGTTTTCTCCAATGGATACACTTATTCGGGTCACCCAGTTGCCGCCGTTGCAGGATTGAAAAATCTTGAAATAATGAAGCGTGAAAAATTATTTGAACATGTTCAGGAAGTCGGTCCCTATATGCAGCAGCAATTGCAAACCTTGCGCGATATTCCGATTGTGAGCGATGTTCGTGGTATTGGCTTAATGGCATGCGTTGAATGTGAGCTTAATCTAGGCGGAGATGATCTCGAACTTGATTATGAGATAGGCAACCGAATTGATGAACATTGCCAAAGGTTGGGCCTACTGGTAAGGCCAATTATCAACATGTGCGTCATGTCACCACCTTTGACGATCACTAAAGATCAGATTGACGAGATGGTTGAGATTTTGAGGCAGGGTGTTGAATTGTCGATGCAGGACTGTATTGATGAAGGGCTTTGGACGTTAGATGATTCCAAGGTCAGTGGTTAAAACG
>CAWVZP010000287.1:0-3841 GCA_963934675.1 uncultured Gammaproteobacteria bacterium
TCCTGTTCCTGTTCCTGTTCCTGTTCCTGTTCCTGTTCCTGTTCCTGTTCCTGTGCCTATTTCGGTGCCTGTTTCGGTCAAGACAGAACAGCCTTGCGAATCTACGATACCGCCAGAAACTGTATTAGCGCACAAGTCATTCTCGTCCGTGACACCATCTCTATCACTGTCTAGCTGCTTACTGCTGGAGGTGCTGATGTTTTCGCTGGTTGCTTCGGGGTTAGAACTAGAGCTCCCGCCACCGCAGGCGACGAGTGTCAAAAGCAAAAGCATCAGTAGCAACTTCATGAGCGTATGCCTATTGAGGGATTTGAATACGAATGGTTTGCAGAGCGTTAGCATCAATGCTGACATCCGCATATTGCTCGCCAATCTGCAATGCAAATTCGACTGGCTGTTTAGTCGTATTGAGGACTTGCACGCTAAGCAGGTTATCAGCGCTTATCGATGCACTGGCGTGTATCGCGTCATCATCCAGATCAAGCAACTGCTTATCCACTTGCACAGCAAGGTCACCCGGTCGGATAGTTTTGCTTAGCTGGGCGAGTATGGTGTAAATCGGTGTGTAATAAACATAACCACTAGCAACATCGACCATAATCGGCGCACCACAAAAATTACCAACGTGGTTCGGCCCACCCTGCTGATCAAGCACGATATTCCAGTCGATCCAGCCAGCAACCCAGTGATTGAGGCTGACGATAATGTTGCGGGCATAACGATGTACCGGCGTATAAATAGGATGGTCTTCGACGACTACACCATCCCAAGTCGCGCTATAAGCCCAGTCAGTCGCATTGTCGTTCCACCAGAATGAATCGTTATCGAACCAGCCAGTTTCTTTATATCGCTCGGGATCGAGGATACCCTCAGGTGCATCCTTACCTAGGTCGTCGATCGTGCCTTCGGTATGGATGATTGAAAACTCGGGATATTTTGCATGCACGCGTTCAAACACATCTTCGTATACTTTGAACGTGCTTTCATACCAGTGCACAGCGGCACCATCAACATATTTTGCGCTGTCCGGGTCGCCGTAAATCACATCAGCCCAGTGTTCGAGATGGTCTCTCGAGTGGTCAAGCATCAATAACGACACATCTTTATAACCATTGCTATGTAATTTTGGGCCTAAGTGGTTTTTTATAAAGCTGCCTTGCGATTCAGGGCTGAAGTGCATGCTTTCCCATTGGCCATTATTGCCCAACGGTTCATTCACCGGCGTAACACCCCAAATATCGATACCTTCGTCACGATAGGCATCGAGGTATTTAACTAGGTAATCAGCATAGGTCGATTCATGCTCAGGCAATAGCATGCCGCCGCCACCGTTATAATTATTCTCTGGCGAACCGGGGCTATACCAGTCTTTATTGTCTTTCATCCAGGGCGGCGCGGTCCATGCGGACGCTATAATTTTAAGACTGGAATCGGACTGCTGTTGTTTTATCGCGAGCGCCTGTTTAATCATCGGTAGCAGGTCGAAACTTTCATCTTGAACAAGCGGATATTGACTCACCTTAAAGCCGTCTTGATCTGGCTCGATACTAAAGTGAAGTAACTCGTTATCGTCTTCAACCTCGGCATAGGAGTATTTTCCTTCCACTGAAAAATCAGTCGCGCCGATCGGGCTGCGCGCGATCGAAAAGTTAGCGCCCTGCTCACTAAACAGGTCCGCCATCACCTGAGATCTTTTGGCTGGGTCTATCTGGGCCAAAACAAACGCCGACGACTCGGTAAAAGACGTACCGATGCCAACTAAAGTTTGCTTGGTGATGTCGGGCCGAACGTGGATAACATTACCGCCTTCGAATACACCTGGTTTAAATGAGAAACTTGGCTTAATGGCAAGCTTATCACCAGCTTCGGAAGTCAATAACACTTCTGAAGTAACGCTTAAGCCATAGTCAATTCCATCGGCATTCAACATACTAGTCATCAATATCGTACTGCAAACGCACAGAGCCAAACGGCTACTATGCATCTCCGGCAGCAGCTATTCCACGACGCTTCTCCAGCTCGGCGCGAATCTCATGTGCCTTTTTTTCAGTAATAGGAAAACAATAAACCGCCCAAATAGCTAAGGCAGAGGTCAGTATCGGTACAAAAACATCAAAAACACGCATCATGAAAATAGCGTCTGCGGTTTGATTACCCTGCAAGGCAACATCAAAGCCGGTCGCGTTAAGTAGAAAACCACCCGCCGCCAACGCCAGTGCCATACCCAGTTTAACCACCCACCAATAAATCGAGCCAAACATGCCTTCGCGGCGTTCGTTGGTTTGTAATTCGTCATAATCGCAAACGTCAGCAATCATCGAACCCATTAAGGTGAACAAACCACCCAGCCCAAAAGCCATCAGCGGTGCAGGCAATAACAGTAGCAGTGGATATTCCGGGTCATAACAAAACCATTTTAACGCATAGCCAACGATAGAAACGGCCATGGCAATAAAAAAGGCCTTGCGCTTACCAACCTTAGTTGACAACCAGGTGATGAAAATAATCACCATAAACGATGAAACCGCGCCAACCGTACCAGACCAACCAGCGTATTCCGCACCAAGCTCAGTACTACCACCAAAAACATAATAAATGATAACGTAGAACTGGAACGACGAGATCAACATAAAACCGTTAAAGACCAGAAACGTGGCAGCGCACAGCAACAGAAATGGCCTAACTTTCAAGGTCATCGCAAAAGCAGCAAAGAACGCCTTCATATTCTTCGAAATAGTCTCCATGAAAGGCTTTTTAACCTGCTTTTCCTCTATCTCAGCAGTGGTAGGCTCAGGATGACTAAAGCGCTCCTTTAAAAATATTGCAGGTAAAATTCCAACGCCAATCGCTAAAGCACCCACCGCAACCGCCAGATAGGCGGCACCGTCAACCATGCCATCGAAGTAATCGGCCTGCATGATTAAAAGGAACCAGGGTGCAATGACATAAGCTAACTGCCCCATAAAGTTTTGAACGCCCATCAAACGAGTTCGTTCGTGATAATCAGGTGTCAATTCATAACCAAGGGCCACCCAGGGTGTAGCAAATATCGTATAGCCCAGATAAAAAATAATTGACCCTATCAAGAAATACCAGAAGTAAAAGCTTTCAGACTGCCCGACTGGCAATTGCCACAACAATGCAAAAATAATACCGGCGGCAATCGCACCAAAAAATATATAGGGACGTCGCCGTCCCCAACGCGAGCGCGTATTATCAGAGATATAGCCCATTAAAGGATCCGTTAGCGCATCAGTTAAGCGAGGTAACGCACCCAGCAAACCTACCAGCGCGGGATTCATCCCGAGCCCAAGATTGAGAACAATTGCCATGCCGCCAATGGCTGCTGCGAGTAGATTGTTGACAAAGGCACCGAGGCCGTAAATCACTTTGTGCGCGAGTGAAATGCGATCTTCGTCTGCTGTTTCGTAGTGCTTGACTGCAGCCGTTTCGTTTGGCTCAAGTGAACGTGACATGGACACGCTGGAATTCTCGTTATCTGTATTGGATGACATACATCCTCCCTCTGATAATTATTGAGCTATATTTTTTGATTATATTAATTGCCAGAAAGGCCTGGACTTGGCTGAAGTAGTAATCAGCGAAATTTCACCTGTGCTTAAAACAATTTAAGCTCAGGCGAAATAAATGTCACTTAGTTAAAAATGATTTACTGTTCAGAAACATCACTGCTCTCAACACCAATGCTATAGATTATTAAAACCAATGTCTGTCATCAGGAAGGTGTCACCTACCGAATACGCATTGTCCAAAGTCTGGAATACCATCTGGCTTGCACTCGATACGTCACCAAAGGCAGTCAAAGCGATTACAACCTGGG
>CAWVZP010000288.1:0-3831 GCA_963934675.1 uncultured Gammaproteobacteria bacterium
TTCGCCTCATTCGATCAAAAAATTTAACTCAAAATGACTTTCCCTCGTTACGATTACCTAAGTCGACAGGCTCCTAAATAGAAAATTAAACCGGTTTGACGAAATGGTGACTTCGATGCCTTAATGGGCTAGTTGGCTCTGAATAAGTCTGATTTGATTGTCTCAGATAGGCCGCTAACACTTGGTAGGGTACTTTATAGTATAATTTTCCATAAATTTTCTTAATGTGGAAATAAGACCGAGGAAAGAATAAATCTGAAATTCTGGTTCGAGTAAGAGAATATTGCTTCAGTCATAATTGTGGCCTTTGATAGCAGTGCCATTATGACGGTTTTTGGTGAATCAGGGCATGGCACTTTTTGTCTGGCCTCAACTGTATAAAGTTATGTTCCCGAGAACCACAGCGTTGAAAGAATTAAAAGAGCAAAGCAATCAAAAGAGGGCTTTTCTGCAATTTCGCCTGATTACAAATCCTAACATTAGTAGGCTAAGGTATTAATTGATTCAGTTAAGTTTGGTTTTAGTTAGTATGATGGTGACAAGAACAATAAATTCTAAACAAGCTGAATTTTAGACTAATGTTGTCAAATTCTTTTAGTGAACCAATCGGAGCCAGCGTTAAATCAACATTTGGAAACAGCTTAATGCTTGATTCTCTCAACACGCCATCATTACCCCATTAGTTGGCGCAATGACTTGTCATTAAATCAAATTCGAGACGTTACCAAATTTGTTGTGGTAGTATCTAAAAATCTGCAGGTTAGGGATAGCTTTTATGACAGATTAAATATAAACGGCCTTTTCTTTTGTTGGTAATTACAAAGTATGTCTGAGATAACAATAGTTTTCATTCTTAATAGGTCGAAAATAAAGAGCTAATAGTAGGGTAATAACGAATTATCATTATAGTTAGAAAAAGTTAAAATTTATGTAATAATTGAGAGCGGTTTTCTTACTACTCGTTATTTGGAGGAATCCTTTGTTTTATTGGGCAAGAAACGTATTAATAATTTTTTTGATAGGTATTGGTATTGCTGTACCGGTCAAGTCGGTGGAAACCCTATCTATAGAAGAAATACCATCTCATTGTATTCATCACGTTGAAAGCTCTGGCAGTAAAGTAGAATTTTCCTGCCTGCCCTTTGTGAATGATTTTATCGACGGTGTCGCAGTCACTGATGAACGAGTTGTTAAAGAATATTTTTGGAGTGATCTTGCCGTCCAAGCTTATGTTGGTAATCGTTTCAATCGATATGATCCTTTGTTTTATGCCAAATTTAGTTTGAATACTCCGACAACGCCGGCCGACTTGCTTTATCGAGTAACTGCCAGCCTTCAAAATAACCCATTTAAACTCAGTTTGATTCCGGCACGAGGTCTAGCCTATTTAACACCTAGTTCGCATTACCCTCGCAAGATCGATCTCGCTGACACCAACTCATAATATTACTCACTATGTTATCAAAAGAACTGCGCCGCAGACAGGTAAGGATTATCTTTTTCTTAATTTTGTTGGCGATAACGTGGATGGCCTGGTCGGGACTGTTCAAACCGCTGTTGCTCGGACTGGGCGTGTTGTCCTGTTTACTGACTTTTCTGATTGTGCGCCGCATGGGTTATTTTAATGACGAGATATTTGCGCCCCGCTTTGGTCTTATTCCTGGTCTGATAGGTTACTGGTTTTGGTTGGGGCGCGAGATTTTTAGATCTAGTATTGACGTTACCAGAGTTATTCTAGATCCGAAAATGCCAATTAGCCCTCAAGAAGTTACTATAACTGCCAGTTCAACGAATCCAATGGATCAAGTCATTCTTGCTAACTCTATAACGTTAACGCCAGGCACGCTTTCGCTTGGCTTGCATAACGGCGTTATAAAAGTGCACTGTTTAACAGAAGATGGTGCAAAACAACTGCTCGACGGTGAGATGGAACGTCGTGTCACTGAATTGGGTTCACGCTAAATGTATTATGCCGTTGCTATTGCACTGGTTGCGACCATGAGTCTGGCGCTGCTGCGAGCTATTCTGGGCCCCAGTGTTTATGACCGTGTACTTGCGGTAAATATGTTAGGTACTAAAACAGTATTGTTGCTAGCCGTTGTCGCATTTCTTTTTGGTCGGCCCGATTTCCTTGATCTGGCGCTTGCTTATGCACTGATCAATTTTATTGGTGTATTAGCGGTACTTGAATTCTTTCGTTCTCGTGCGTTGAACAGAGAAGTTGATGCCGAGGACGAAGACAAATGATGATGGTTGTTGATATCATAAGCTGGTTGTTGCTTACTGCTGGTGGGCTTTTTGTAATAGTCGGCGGAATTGGTGCGTTGCGCATGCCAGATCTTTATACACGCATGCATGCTGCGAGTGTAACTGATTCGATAGCACCGATATTAATCATTGCCGGTATGATGCTGCAGGCCGGTGTGACTTTGACCAGCGTCAAACTCGCTGCGATTTTGTTATTCTTGCTGTTAACGGGGCCCACTTCATCGAATGCACTGGCTAGTGCAGCCTTGTTGGCAGGTAATAAAAAAACAGAAAAATTAGAAAGTAAGGGTTAAGTCAATGATCGTATTGTTTGGTGTTTTTTTATTGACTTTACTTGTTATTACCGGAATTGCGATCGTGCGTACCAGCAACTTGTTTGTAGCCGTGATGCTAAGCGGGATTTTCAGTTTGTTACTGGCGACCAACTTTTTCTTGCTGGATGCAGCTGATGTTGCTCTGACCGAGGCCGCTGTTGGTGCAGGTATTTCAACGGTGCTGTTTCTCTCTGCACTGGCATTAACAGGCGAACGGGAAATGGCCGTTTCAGCGAACCGACTTACCGGGTTAGTGATCGTGATTATCACAACATGTACGATTATTTACTCAACCTTTGATAACCCGAGATTGGGTGATCCAGACGCTCCGGTTCAAACCCATGTTGGTCCTTGGTATTTGGAAAAAACCGTTGAATACATCGATATACCAAACAGCGTTACGGCGGTATTGGGTAGTTTTCGGGGCTATGACACACTGGGCGAAGTTTTCGTCGTGTTGACTGCGGGCATAGGTGTGTTATTCATTCTTGGGAAATCTGCGCCAGCTGGGTACTACCGCAAGGCGCCAGCGGCAGATGCAGACGGACTGCGTCAATATTTAATTCCAAAAATGGTAGGCCGGTTACTCATTCCTTTTATTTTGTTATTTGGTTTTTATGTTCAATTTCATGGTGACTATGGACCTGGCGGTGGTTTTCAGGCGGGCGCATTAATTGCTGCGGGCGTTATTCTATTTGCTTTACTGGAAGGCGAGAAACGAGCGCTTGAAGTATTGCCACGTTGGTTGCTGTTGGGCTTAATCTCGGGCGGTGCTCTTTTATATGGATTTGTCGGCATAATTTCATTATTTATGGGCGGCAATTTTCTAGATTATTCGGTGCTCGCAGATGATCCAATTAAAGGCCAACATTTAGGAATTTTATTAATCGAAGCTGGTGTTGGCATTACTGTTACCGGTGTTTTGCTAACTATCTTTCACGCCTTCGCGGCGCGCGGAAAATTTTGATGGAATTATTTGGCCTTTATCATTATTGGGTGTTTGCGATGTTGTTGATGATCGGTTTTTATGCGCTCATTACCAAACTTAATTTGATCAAAAAACTGTTGGGGCTGTCGATATTTCAGGCTGCGGTATTTTTGCTCTATATCACCATGGGAAAGATCGAAGGAGGTACTGCACCGATTTTCCTGGAAGGGATTGGTGAGCAGTTGTATTCGAATCCCCTGCCACAGGTTTTGATTCTCACCGCGATTGTTGTCGGTATTTCAACTACAGCCCTCGGTCTCG
>CAWVZP010000289.1:0-3794 GCA_963934675.1 uncultured Gammaproteobacteria bacterium
CGCATGGCGTGCCATCGCAAAGAAAACATCCTATAAAAGCTTTGTCAGCTCTGTAAAAGATGGTCAGAAATTGCTTGATATGGCTCTTGCTGTTGAATAACTGAGATAGCATCATTTCAAATTGCTTAGGAACCTCTGGTTAGTTCGGAGGTTCCTTTAACAAAGGACTGCTTTTGCTCCTCGACAATTGCTTCTGCATTGTTCTGGTTCGTTACATCTTTGGAATGATCTACCAATAATAGGCTCCATGAGACAAAAAAGTATTCCTTAACTGCGAAGTTATAAAGCTTAATTAAGGCTCTTTGGCTGAATAATGAGGGTTTAGGAAATTGTTTATAAATCTCATCCAACATTATATTCAAAATTTTAGTGCCACTGTCAGGAAAGAGCATCTGTTGCAGTTTTCGAGAGTGCCAATAGTTTTAATTTTTAGTTCGCCAATTGCCGACGTATAAAACTGTTCGATAAGAGCAGAAGTCTTAAGAAAAATTAACATCAAAGTTAAAACAGTAAAATAAGAGAGGTAATTATATGAGCGAAAATATACATATCAATCAACCAATCGACAGCAGTCAAAAGCCCCTTTTCTTAAAAATAGTGTCTTTCTTGTCCATGATCTCTGGCTGGTGTTCTGCTGGAATGACCTTGGTGGCAATTGGTATTACCTGCCAAATGATTTTTGTTCGTTTTGTGCTTAATGGTTCTACCGTTTGGCAAACTGAGGCAGTGGTATTTTTAATTATTGCTGCCACCGTGATCGGCCTACCTTTTGTACAGCAAATGAGAGGGCATGTTAACGTCAAACTGATCCCTCTGATGCTGCCCATGCGGGCACGATTTTATCTAGCCATATTCACCACCTTAATGTCCATTGTTATGATCGCTATTATGTTCTGGTTTAGTCTTGAATATTGGCACTTGGCGTTTAATCGTGGCTGGACGACCGATACCGTTTGGGGGCCGCCTTTGTGGATAGTCTATTCCTCGTTACCAATTGGATTTGGACTGCTCATATTACAGTTGCTTGCCGATTTAACGGCGCTCATACTAAAAATAGAATCCCCTTTTGATTTGGGAGAGAAGTAATGGATCCATTGTTTTTAGGCGCTCTGGTTGGTGTCAGTACTATCTTGATACTCTTCTCTGGTGTATCAGTCGGCATTGGCTTATTGATGGTCTCTGGTCTTTTCATATTGATATTTGATGGTGCACCATCATTAGCATTGATGCCCGAAATATTCTTTGCCAAATTAGATAGTTTTGCTTTGTTATCGATCCCTATGTTTATCATTATGGGCGCATCAATTTCGTCAACAAAAGCGGGTGCTGATCTGTATGAAGCATTAGAGCGATGGTTGACCCGAGTTCCGGGCGGTTTGGTGATATCCAACCTGGGGGCCTGTGCCATGTTTGCTGCTATGTCGGGTTCGAGTCCTGCGACTTGCGCAGCTATCGGCAAGATGGGTATTCCTGAAATGTTAAAGCGTGGTTATCCCGAAGGCATTGCCGCAGGCTCTATTGCAGCTGGAGGTACCTTAGGCATTTTAATTCCACCGTCGATCACCATGATTGTTTACGGTATAGCGACTGAGACCTCGATCGGGCGTTTATTTTTAGCGGGTGTGATTCCAGGCCTTCTATTAGTAAGTTTGTTTATGGCATGGGCAATCTATGCAACCTGGCGTTCTGGTAATCGGGCATTAATGGTCAAACACGTTTATAGCTGGCGTGAGAAATTTGAAATTCTTCCCCGGGTTTTACCGTTTATCGCCATTATTATCGGTGTGCTCTACGCCATGTATGGCGGTATTGCGACACCGTCCGAAACTGCAGCAGTAGGTGCTTTGCTTTGCCTGATTATTGCCATTGTTATTTATAGGTTAACGAGTCCGAAGGACTTATGGCTAGTGTTAAGAGATAGCACTAAAGAAAGCGTTATGATTTTATTTATCATCGCGGCAGCGGGTGTTTTTTCCTACATGCTATCTAGTCTTTTTATCACTCAGTCTATTGCTGAATGGATTGGAGCCCTTGACATTAATCGCTGGTACTTGATGATTATCGTCAACTTGTTTTTACTCGTTGC
Organism: uncultured Gammaproteobacteria bacterium; assembly: GCA_963934675.1. Taxonomy (GTDB): domain Bacteria; phylum Pseudomonadota; class Gammaproteobacteria. Next base: position 2,087 of record CAWVZP010000289.1, read on the forward strand.
TGGTTTTTTTCTACCCCCTGTTGCCGTGATTTTAATGGCAGCTCCTGTTTTGCTGCCGGTAATAGTCAATGCTGGATTTGACCCTATTTGGTTTGCAGTAATACTGACAATCAATATGGAAATCGGTTTGATTTCACCCCCCGTTGGTCTGAATCTTTATGTCATTAATGGTATTGCGCCGCAGATACCGTTGAAATCGATCTTACTCGGATCATTGCCTTTTGTTGGCTGTATGGTTATTGCCATCATATTACTTTGCTTATTTCCTGGCCTTGCAACCTGGCTTCCAAACTACCTGATGGGATCTTCACTATAATGACATGCTGGAACTAGTTTAATGAACTTACAGAATATGAACCGTCGTATCGGACTCATTGTCCCTAGCTCAAATGTAACAATGGAAACTGAAATTCCTGCGTTATTACATGCTCGTGAAAGTATTTTTCCTGATCGATTCACATTTCATTCATCAAGAATGCGTATGAAAAGTGTTTCAAAAGAAGAGTTAGAGCGTATGGATGATGATAGCCTACGCTGTGCAGCTGAGCTGTCAGATGCGGCTGTTGAAGTTCAGGCTTATGCTTGTCTTGTGGCTATTATGAGTCGTGGAAAAGGTTATCACAAAGTGTCACAGCAGCGTCTATATGAAGCCACTGTTAAAAATCTGATGCCAACTCCTATCGTAAGCTCGGCTGGTGCTCTGATAGATTCATTGCACGTTATGGGTGCTAAAAAAGTATCGATTATCTGCCCTTATATGAAACCACTGACAAAAATGGTAGTTGACTACATAGAGAGTGAGGGTATTGAAGTAAAGGATTTTATGGCACTTGAAATTGAGGATAATCTAAAAGTAGCGGCTCAGGATCCGGATGCCCCAGCAGAACTTTGGAAGAAGCTGGATGTGACTGGCATTGATGTCATTGTTGCCTCTGCTTGCGTTCAAATGCCGTCACTATCATCAATTGAAACAATTGAAAAAGCCTCAGGTATTCCGACTATTTCAGCATCGGTAGCAACAACGTACAGCATCTTGAACGCTTTGAAACTCAAGCCTGTAGCGCCAGGAGGAGGAACTCTTCTTAATGGGCACTAATGTAAATGCATCTCAGTCACTATCTTTTAAACTGTAGGCACTGGCTTCGACATCGATTTAAACGAGGGATGTGAAAATGTACGACACTAATTATCTTGCTAATCGATTGAGGGCGTCCTCAGTTGGGCATGATGACTTACTGTTTGCTGAGCTGCTAGATGGCAGAAAAATTTCCTACGGTGACATGTTTGCCATTGCCGAAAAAAATGCGATGGCGCTAGTCTCAGCCGGTTTAAAACCAGGAGACTGCGTTGCCACACAAGTAGAAAAATCGATTGAATCGATCCAACTGTATTTAGGTACTGTATTAGCGGGTGGCATTTTTCTGCCACTCAATACTGCCTATACACCCTCAGAAATGACCTATTTTCTGGGGGATGCCAAGCCTAGAATATTAGTATGTGACCCTGATAAATCCTCATCATTACAACCGTTGTCTGACGACGCGGGTGTTGCCGTCTTGCTGACTCTCGCAGCTGACGGTTCAGGCACTTTGATAGATGCCCTTCCTGATCATAATGACAGCTTTAAAGCAGTGTCACGAAGCAAAGACGACCTAGCGTCATTTTTGTACACTTCCGGTACAACAGGTCGTTCTAAAGGAGCAATGCT
>CAWVZP010000290.1:0-3792 GCA_963934675.1 uncultured Gammaproteobacteria bacterium
GCCATGATAGTCGATTGATATAACCCAATTCCCATACCACTGCCTGACGACACGGGTTGCCTGAATAGACTAGCTTCGATCATGGGTTCAACAGGATTACCATCGTCGCAGACCGATAGCAGGATGATCTCCGAAGTAAAATGTAGCCGAACGTCGACCTTTGCGGTTGATGGTTTTCGGATAGCGTTATTGATTAAGTTTTCGACGACACTGTCGAATAAATCGACGGGTAGTGGGCTACTGTTGTTAATTTCTCGGTCAAAGCTGATATCCGTATTTGAACAGTGCTGCTGCTCTAACTTGTCCATCCAGTCATTGGCATCGGATAATGTAATATGAGTATCGAGCGCAGGCGCTTTTAACTGACTGAGTGTATTTTCGAGCCGTGCGCTAATCAGGGTTAAGTTCTTTTGTAGCAGGGCCTGTTGCTTTTCGGAGTTATGGTTAAGGCTGAGTATATCGAGAGAGCTTTTGATCGATTGTAATATGTTTTTGATGTCGTGGGTTAGCCTTGCACCGGTATGGTGAATGGTTGCGAAGTGCTCTTGAGCGCGCATTTGTTCTTGATTGCGCTTGGCCAGATAAAATTGATGAGCCATCCGAATGAGCAGAATGGTGTGTTGCTCTAGCGCAGTGCCTGGGCTGCCCTTAAAGTAAAGTTCAACATTAATATCGTCACTGATAGTATGTTCAAGCCAGGTGCCTTTTTTTTCACCCGCTGAAACGGTGCTGTTTTTAAAGTTCCATTGAATAGCATTGAGCCAGTTGTTTTCAACCAGATGCTCACAGGCGGTTTCGAGGTACTCATTCGGTGTCAGGTAGTGTTCTTCAATCAACGTGGTCAAGGTGTTGATCCAGGCTTCAAATGGTCCACCAATGGTCATCGCATAGCGATTCCACAGGACGCCGACACTTGAATAGCCAATACCTGGGTTCCAGAACCAGCTAATACCAATAGTCAAGGTAGATAAAATGAATACACTGAGCAAGAATCCGTCAATATACTGTACGCCGTAAAGAATATTGATAACAATCGCGCCGAGCAGAACGATGAAGACTAGAGTTGACGTCAGTAAACCGTGCATCAGGTCTACCTGACTACGGGCCTGCATTTTTTGATCAGGATTGGTCGCAAAAAAGAACAGTAGAATCGGAATCAGAACGAGGGTTTGCATATAATCGGAGAACAGCCCAGGTATTTGTATCTGGGAAAAGGCATTCGGTATAACCCCAGTTGCCATTTCCAGAATAACAACCAGTAAGCCTAGTAAGTCAAAAGAGCGAAAGGTGGGTTGACTTAATAATCGGCTGCCGATTAAACCGGAAAGCATCAGACCAAAGAACACTAGGGATTCATTGGTGAAAAAATAACTAATTAAAACGATAAATGCTACGAGAACCGCTATTGGAAAACGATTAATAGGCTGATCTTTGTTCCACAGTGGCTGCCATAACAAGAACAAGCCATATAAGATAAATATGAGTCCAAACTGTAATGACGAATCAGACGACGACCAGATTAAAATATGGTATATCAACAAGGTTGCTGCTAATAATTGTCGATCAAACTGTAGTAATGTTTTCAAATTTAAGATGTATAAATGACTAAAGTGTTAGGAGGGCAAGTGGTCAGGCAAACTATATCATTATTTCGTTATTTGTTGCTGGGCGTCGTTAATCGCCGATTGGCGATTCTTGTTTTTATCCTTTTGGTGCTGTCATCTTTGGTCGCCGGTTTTGTCTCGGAGCTGGCTATCATCAATAGCCAAAACATGGGCGCCGCACTACAGGCTGACTTTCTGCGTTATAGCCTGGCATTGGTGGCATTGCTACTAGTGACGAGCAATGTCGCGGAAGATTATCAATCGAAGCAATTCGAACGACTATTAACCATGCCAATATCACGCTGGCAGTATATTATGGCTCAGTTATTAGTGATCCTCACCATTGCAACTCTTTTAAGCTTACCGGTCGCTGGAATGCTTTCATTTGCTACCTCGTTCGACATAGCGCTCTACTGGGCAGCAGCACTCTGGCTGGAACTTGTGTTGGTGGCATTGATTGGTTTGTTGGGTATCTTGAGCCTGGAAAAAATACCGCAGGCGGTTGTTTTTTCTATCGCAATCTACCTGTTAGCCAAGTTTTCCGCCGTCATCGATCAAATGCTATCCGAGTCGGTTAAGCTGTCCGATGGCAGTGCATCGAATCGTTTTGTGCAATGGCTATTCGAGGGCGTGTTACATGTTATGCCGGGTACCAAGGCATTTGCGCAAAACAATGTTTTTTTCGATTCATCTCTGCTGTCGGCCGATCTATTGCCCAGTCAGCTACTCACGGTTGCGATTTACGCTGCTTTCTTAGTGGCGGTTTGTTTAGTCGACTTTTACCGCAAAGAATTTAACCTCTAACGCAGCCCTGGGAAAATTAAGCTATAACAATGAAACGAGCCGAAAGACCCTTTAATTCACTGCCCAGGCCACTAGTGGCCTGTTTTCTGCTGATTTTGGTTATGCAAATATGGGCGGTCCAGGGGTCATTGTCTGCAGGCGAGTTTGCCTACAAACCTCTCGCAGAACCATTCACGTCGTCGACTTATCGAGTGGCATCGATGGGGTCAGATCGACTGTTGAGCTATTTGCTCGCGATACGGCTTCAGTTGCACGACAATCAGTCGGGCAAGCATATTCGCTATGAGCAGCTGGATTACCAAAAACTCACCCACTGGCTCAATCAAATCACGGCTTTAAATCCTCATTCGGAATACCCCGCTATGCTGGCGTCGCGAGTCTATAGTCAAACGACTGACAAGCAGAATATGCGGCTGATGATCGATTTTATTCAATCAAACTTCACTCGAGAACCGCAACTGCATTGGCGGCGCATGACCGAGGCCACGATCCTGGCGAAGCATAAGCTCAGTGACTTGTCATTGGCGCTATCACTGGCAGAGCAATTAACAACTCAAACACTCGATGTGGTCATGCCTCAATGGGCGCGAGACATGCAATTTATCCTGCTAGGCGAGCTGAATGAGTTTGAAGCAGGCATAGCCATTATCGTCGCGATGCTCGAGAGTGGTTCGCTCGAAAATGCCGACGAAAGGCGGTTTCTAAGGGTAAAGCTGTTAGAATTCCAACAAAAGCTGTTGGAATCTCAACAGTAACAGAGAATCAGAGCGAGGTTGTTATGAGATTTCGCTGTTTAATCGGTTTTTTTAGTTGGCATGAAAAGTGCCTTTAAATCATGTAGGTGTATATACTAGGGCATATACAAGATCTTATGCCAATCTATATGCGAATCCATATTTAAGTTAAATAACAGAGAGTCACTTATGTTACAGAAAAAACAAAAAGGATTTACCCTGGTAGAAATTGCCATCGTGCTGGTCATAGTTGGGCTGCTCATCGGCGGTGTCCTGAAAGGTCAGGAAATGATTACCAACGCAAAATTAAAGCGGGTCGAGAGTGATAATGCCGGCCTAGGTGCAGCGATATTTGGATATCAAGATCGTTACCTGCAGTTACCCGGTGATGATGATGGTGCTACTCAAAGATTCGATGCTTATAAAGGGGTCGATGGGAATAACAATGGGTCTATTGAAGGTGCCTGGAACCCGGTAATTACGGCTGGTGTAGCTCCTAAAAGCGATACTTCTACTGGTGAAACAGGACCGTTCTGGGGCCAACTCAGAGCATCTGGGCTTGTGGCGGGTGATCCACTTGACTTTTCTCCTCAGGCAAATGCTTATGCTGGTAAGATTGGTGTTCAGTACGGGGCGCTCGGAATAGGCGG
>CAWVZP010000291.1:0-3783 GCA_963934675.1 uncultured Gammaproteobacteria bacterium
TTGACGCTCAAATCATTTATCCTGGTGGCCAACTTCAGCAAGAGTTAACTATTGATAACACACTGATTAACTTGAGCAATTAATGCATCAACCCGTATCAAATGCACCGTTAATTCAACTAGAAAATGTCGATTTTAGCTGGCATGCCAAAGCTAGCCCCAGCATTAGATCTGGCAAACTTTGCATCGATCGACACGAGCATGTATTCATTCAAGGTGCCTCTGGGTCAGGTAAATCTACCTTACTCAATATTATTGGAGGCATTGTCACACCTCAAAGGGGGCAGGTAGAGGTCGTTGGACAAGACTTTCGAAAAATTAGAGAAGTACAGCGCGACAGAGTTCGGGCAGATCATATTGGTTTTATCTTCCAGCAGTTTAACCTGATTCCCTATTTATCTATTTTAGAAAACGTCACCCTACCCTGCCGGTTTTCTGATGTCCGACGCCAGAATGCTATCGAGCGTTCTGGTTCTGTTGCTAACGAAGCTATTTATTTACTCAGCCGTTTGTATTCAGAAGCAAAGTTTGGTTTTGACCGCAACAGCAGTGAATTGAGCGTCGGTCAACAACAGCGCGTCGCAGCTGCTCGAGCGCTCATTGGACAACCTCAATTAATTATTGCCGATGAGCCTACATCATCTCTCGATTATGATTCGCGACAAGCCTTTATGGATCTATTGTTTGACGAGGTCAAAACTAGTGGTTCTACATTGTTATACGTCAGCCACGACCCCACCCACCAGCATCTATTTGACCGAGTCATTGATATGCCAGCAATAAGTCTTCAAGACTCAGCAAACTTATGAACCTCCGATTACTCGCATGGAAAAGTTTAACTAGTCGCCGTTCAACTGCAATATTAACCATTGTCTCTATTGCAGTAAGCGTTGTTCTTTTGTTGGGCGTTGAAAAAATCCGAATCAATGCACAAAGTAGCTTTGCTAACACTATTTCAGGCACTGACCTTATTGTTGGTGCACGTAGCGGATCAATTCAGCTACTGCTTTACTCGGTATTTAGAATTGGCAACGCCACCAATAATATTAGCTGGAAAAGTTACCAGACTGTCGCACAAAAAAAAGGCATAAAATGGACTATTCCGATATCACTCGGTGATTCACATCGAGGATTTCGAGTCATGGGGACTAACAAAGATTACTTCTCTTTTTATCAATATGGTCAAAAACGTAACCTAAAACTAATAACTGGCAAGCCCTTCAATGATCTATTTGATACGGTTATCGGTTCAGAGGTTGCCAGGTCACTGAGTTATTCAGTGGGTGATGAAGTCATCATTTCACATGGAACAGTAAGCACCAGTTTTTCCGAACACAAAGACAAACCATTCATCATCAGCGGTATCTTAGAGCACACGGGTACACCCGTGGACAGGACTGTTCATGTCAGTCTGGAAGGTATCGAGGCCATGCATGTCAACTGGCAAGGCCTCGTTAAAAAAAGAAAAGTAGGTAATATTCTATCTGAAGCCAATCTACAACCTGAGTCTATCACCGCATTTCTAATAGGACTCGACAGTAAAATAATGTCTTTTAAACTTCAGCGTTTTATCAACGAATACACAGCAGAGCCACTGCTCGCGATTTTCCCAGGGATTGCGCTGTACGAACTTTGGAGTTTAATGTCAGTAGCGGAAAAAGCATTACTGATTATTTCAATATTTGTTGTTATCGCATCGCTCACAGGGATGCTAGCTGTGTCTCTCGCAGGGCTAAATGAACGTCGGCGTGAAGTAGCCATTTTACGATCTGTCGGAGCTAGCCATTGGCATATTATGGGCTTACTTATTACCGAAACGCTACTGTTAACACTAGTGGGCATATTACTGGGGATAGCCATATTGTATTCGGCTATTGGATTAGGCCAGCCAATCATTGAAGCAAATTATGGCTTATTCATTCCAATCAGCCTACCAAATAAAAGAGAGTTTGTTATGATCTCAATTTTACTATTCACGGGTTTTACAGTCGGACTAATCCCAGCCTATAGAGCTTATCGGAACTCTCTGGCTGACGGTATGTCTACCCGGCTTTAGGACAGGATTAAATGATGGAAAATATAAATTACTGGATGAAATGTCAGCTGATCGTTGTCTTATTATCCTGCCTGAATATGAATGGTGCGATTGCATTAGATTCAGATGTAACTGATTTGGGAAAAATACAATGGAATAATTTGACACCACTCAACTGGAACCCAGCCAAAGTTTTTGAAGATATGACCGATCAGCAATACAATGCCCTTTCCGATGATGATCTACTTCGTCTGGAGGAAACCGTTCAGGCACTGTTCGATGACGCACCTGTCAACGATAAGTTAGACGGTAAACGAGTCAAAATTCCAGGTTTTGTATTGCCATTAGAATTTAACAACACAATGCTAACCGAGTTTTTGCTAGTCCCTTATTTTGGAGCCTGCACCCACACGCCACCACCACCCGCTAATCAAATTATCTACGGTAAATTAAAGACAGAAACTGAGTTGAATGACATTTATAGACCTGTCTGGATTACCGGCACACTACAAACCAGTCGATCAAACAGTTTGCTTAGTGAATCCGGTGTTGCTAATGGTCTGGAAGTGCACTCGGCCTACTCCATGAGTGTAGAATTGATAGAACCTTATGTTGACTAGGAATAGAACCAATACGTCCGTTTGAATAAATTTGGAACAGCTCTAATTTTGTAGCATGTTAAATGCGACTGAAAGCTGTAAGGTCTGATTTAAAATACGAGTATGACGAAGATTGAATCCATATTTTTGCAGGTTGTAAGCCCGAAATCTAACTAGTTCTTATCCGCTAATTTGCATTTCGTACTACAATTATATAAATCTATTTTTGTGGCTAGTATTTCTATGAAATCTTTCAACGCATCACAAATGGATCAGGAATTGCATCATCCGACGTACGTAACCAAACTGCCTTAACCTTGGTGTAATCCAGTGCGGCTTCGAGCCCTCCTTCACGTCCATGACCTGACATACCTTGTCCGCCAAACGGTGCGATGGGGCTGACAACTCGGTAGGTATTGACCCACACTATGCCAGCTCGGATGCCGCGAATCATGCGGTGTGCTCGTGTTAAGTTTTGCGTAAACACGCCTGACGCCAGACCATAGGTTGTATCGTTGGCCAGTTGAAGGGCTTCTTCTTCTGTGTCAAAACTAACCACCGAAAGTACCGGGCCAAAAAACTCTGTTTTTACGCAAGCGGCTTTAGGCACGTGACTGCAATCGAGGATAGTGGGCGGAAAATAAAAACCGTCACCTTGAATGACAACGCCACCCGTTAGCAACTTCGCACCTTGTTTTATTGAAGCATCGATGACTGCCAGTGCGTGATTGCGTTGTTTTATTGTGCACAAAGGCCCTATTTCTGTTGCCATGTCCTGTGGGTCACCAATAACGACTGCTTTGGCTTTTTGAACTAACTTTGTTAAAAACGCTTCTTTGATTTTATTACTGATGATTAATCGCGAACCCGCAACACAGCTTTGACCCGTTGCAGCAAAAATAGCGGATACCTGTGCATTGACAGCACTGTCAATATCCGCATCATCAAATACGATAAAAGGTGACTTACCGCCTAGTTCTAGCGAAGTAGACGCCAGGTTTTGAGCTGAATTTCGAACGATGTGACGAGCAGTTTCTGGACCACCAGTGAAAGCAACATGATCGATTTTTTGATGCGAGGTCAGTACAGAACCACAATCAGCACCGAAGCCTGTAAGAATGTTCACCACGCCAGCAGGAAAACCAGCTTC
>CAWVZP010000292.1:0-3757 GCA_963934675.1 uncultured Gammaproteobacteria bacterium
TGAGAACGAAACTGGTCCTGAAATACTGGCACAGATGGAAGGTCGGATTGATGCCATGGTTGTTGGCGTTGGTTCGAGTGGCACGGTCACAGGCCTTGGACGCTTTTTCAAACAGCATGCCCCGAGTTGCGAGATGATACTGGCTGACCCTGCTGGTTCAATTCTGACTGAAATGGTCAATAACGGTCGAATGACAGACGCTGGTTCCTGGCTGGTGGAAGGTATAGGGGAAGATTTTATACCCTCAATTTGTGACCTTGACTTAGTCCACAAATCTTATGCTATTAGCGACAAAGAATCTTTTCAGACCCAGCGAGAATTACTCGAAAAAGAAGGTGTAATCGGTGGTTCATCTGCAGGTACATTATTGGCGGCTGCACTTAAGTACTGCCAAGAACAAACCACGCCAAAGCGAGTCGTGACATTTATTTGTGATACCGGTAATAAATATCTATCTAAGTCATTTAATGACGCTTGGCTCGCAGATCAGGGATTACTGAGTCGAGAATTATTTGGTGATTTAAGAGATCTAATTGCACGCCCTGCGGATACCGGCGATATCGTTACCGTCACATCTGAAGATAATTTAATTACGACCTATAAACGAATGCGAATGTTTGATGTTTCACAACTGCCGGTGATGGATAGCGGCCAAGTGGTGGGACTCATCGATGAATCAGATATATTGTTAGCTATCTACGGTCATAAAGAACATTTTAACAAAAAAGTAGCGGAAGTAATGGTCACAGAGCTTGATATTGTGCCACCTAACGCAGAAATCGATGCAATATTGCCCTTGTTCAAGCAAGACAAAATAGCCATTGTTGCTGACAGTGAGACATTCTATGGGTTGATTACTCAGATCGACCTAATTAACCATTTACGTAAGACGGCTATTTAATTTTTAAGCAGGCATGCTAATGCAAGAAAAAGAGAGGGGTCTTCATCGTGTGATAGTCACGCTGGTCAGTCTCTCGCCCCATCGACAACTGCCGTAATGACACCTACTGATGTAACGTCGACTCACCACTAGTCGAGTTCTGGCGTTCATCAGGGTTATGAATACAGTGGGTTACAAAATTAAATTCAATATGGTTTTAAGAACTCCATGGATCATTGGATAACAATCGAGAGCAGTCTTATTCCCAGTAGTAAAGTTGAATTGACTTTGTTGCAGCGTAATGATGATTTTGCAATTCGTGTTGCAGGGGTGCCCGGTGATTTAATGAATAGCCGCATGCATCACTCTGAAGATGAGTTGGCCAAGTTTGGTTGTAGTCGTCTTAGTATGGTCAAAAATGCACGGGTACTGGTAGGTGGTCTTGGTATGGGCTTCACCTTGGCGGCTGTTCTCAAAACAGTGGGTGTATCGGCCAAGGTGACAGTAGCAGAGCTAGTGCCCGCAGTAGTGGAATGGAATCGAGAACTTTTGGGGCAATGTGCAGGACGACCGATAGATGATGAGCGTACTCAAATTCATTTGGGCGATGTAGCCGATCTATTAAAACGAAAATCAGTCAAACCACAGGCCGATCAATTCGATGCAATCCTGCTCGATGTCGATAATGGCCCCGAGGCAATGACTCATTCGGATAATGAATGGCTTTACTCGCCGATGGGCTTAAAAAGTATATATGAGAAGCTCAGGCCCGAAGGCATCGTTGCAATCTGGTCCGCCAGTGCTAATCCGATATTCACTAAAAAGCTTAAAAAAACGGGATTTAAAGTTCAAGAGCACATTGTGAGAGCCCGTCCGGGCAAAGGCAGTCGTCACACTATATTTGTAGCTCAAAAGGGTTGAGCGTTGTATTAATGCATTATTAGTGCAAGAAAACTAATTGGTCTAAGGGCAAAGCTACAGTGGTGCAGCATCGAGTCGGTGCCATTGCACGTCTTCGGTACTACCGACTACTTCGTAGGCACTCACTACCACGCGCAATAAAGCACAGTCTGATGACGCTAAAAAATCATTGAAATCGGGATGCCTCGCGAGATAAACCTGTTTAACCAAGTCATGATCGTCAACTGTGACTTCAGTGGCAATACCGTGTGCAGTAATAACAAGGTCTCGATATTTAGATGGCCCTGTCGCGATATAATTATTGATTAATACCGCAACACGACCGTCCTTCGACAGGTTGCTATACTTAAGCGTTGTTCGGTAAGTAGCGATAATAAGATTTCGTATACCATTCATGGGCGTAAATGCCATCAAACTGGCGTGCGGTTGTCCTTCTTGCTGAGTTGCCATGACAGCAAATCGACTTACGTCTAGTACGTGTTTAATTTCATCAGTGGTATTCAAAATATTCCTCTTTTACGGTTATTTTTAGAGACGCCCTTAAATCAATTAGCTCGTTTTAAGACCCCAATGGGCAAGGCTGAATCAATAGTTTTATTTTTGACAACTAGTAGTCAGTAGAATAGGTTGTTTATTTTGCCTGTCATTCCATCCGGTCGGTTTGATGTTAAATTCAATGCTCTCAGAGCAATTATTCATTAAAGCTCCTGTACAATTATAGGATGAATGCACAAATAAAAACATCAGAGGTTCTAATCGTTGGCGCTGGTTTGAGTGGCTTAGTGCTGGCGACTCAATTGGTCAATAAAGGCATTGACGTGCGGGTCATAGAAGCTCGCAGTCGTTCTGGTGGTCGAATGCTATCGGTTGCTTCAACCAATAAAAGCATCGATGCCGCCTATTTTGATATGGGCCCCTCATGGGTTTGGCCAGGGCAGCCCCTGATCGAAAACCTGCTAAAAACAATGCATATCGATGGTTTCGAGCAGTACAGCACAGGCAATCTTGTTTATGAAGATGAGCGTGGACTCGTTCGGCGCGACTACAACTATTCAACCATGGGCGGTTCATTACGGATTGATGGCGGAATGCAATTGATCACTAACCGACTGAAAGAGAGTCTACCCGATTCAACAGTCCTCGAATCACATCGGCTGGTGAATGTTAAGACATCGAGCGATAAAATTATTGCGTCAGTCGAAACAGCACAAAGCACAATTCAGTTTCAGGCTAGCAAAATAGTTTTCTGCGTACCGCCGAGACTCGCAGCGACCTCGATTGGCTTCGAACCAGGCCTACCAGCCGATGTCATGCAATCATTAAAGTTGATACCAACCTGGATGGCGGGCCACGGCAAGTTGACTGCTGTATACGGCACCCCTTTTTGGCGCGATATGGGGTTGTCCGGTGATGGCATTAGCCGCCAGGGCCCCCTCATGGAAATTCATGACTCGTCCCCAAAAAACCTCACGTGCGGTGCTTTATTCGGATTTGTAGGGCTCCCAGCTCATTCGGCTGAGAGAGAATCATCCGTTCTAATTGAAGGCGCGATCAAACAACTGGAACGATTATTCGGGCCGCAAGCGGCAAATCCTGTCGATGTGTTCTTTCAAGACTGGGCGCTTGAGCCATTGACCGCCACCCAAGAAGATGCCTTGTCGGGCGGTCATCCAAATTATGGATTAACCGCTAATATAACGGCCCTGAAAACTAGGGGGATTTATTTCTCATCGACAGAAGCGTCATCGCATTCTGGTGGGTTTATTGAAGGTGCTCTGGAGGCGGCTATAAATACAGCTCAATTAATTGTGGCTGACCTGGATTGACGTCATGAAAGTTAAATAACGTCACGCAAAAAATTTGGGTCAGATCTTTCTAAACCTTATCAGTAATATTGACATGTGATTTGGAAAAACCTGACCTGTACTTTATTGTTAGTGTTTTTTTTCGATAGAT
>CAWVZP010000293.1:0-3738 GCA_963934675.1 uncultured Gammaproteobacteria bacterium
TCACCTGCAACAAATTCAAGATGCCGATGAATGTGTCATCATTTGCCATCACGGTGTGCGCAGTATGAATGTCATTCAGTATTTAATGCAGCAAGACATTGATCATTTGATTAACCTAGATGGCGGTGTTAATGCTTGGGCGCAAAAAGTTGATCAAGATATGCCTCTATATTAATCTAAACGTATATTCATTATAATTACTCTTAAATTTGTTAGCTATTAATTGATTCTGTTGAATTAACGTTATCTAACGGCTCTCCCTACACCGACCTAAAGCTTGGAGCTAACACGTGTATAAATTCTTTCTTGGTATTTTATTCAGTCTATTAAGTGGCTCTCTGTACGCTCAAAACCTGATCGATATTTACCAACTGGCTGAACAAAACGACGCTAGTTTAAAAATAGCTCAGGCCAACTATCTAACCGCAAAATCGTTTTTACCACTTGTGACTTCAACCCAAAAGCCACAAGTTAATCTCTCGGTTCAGCAATCTCTAAGAGAAAGCGACAACTCTAGTATTGGCAGTAATACCAATCGAGACTTGGGTTACACATTAAGTCTGACTCAAACAATTTATAACGCTAAAACCAGTACTCAGATCGAATCAGTGGATGCCTCGGTGCGCCAGGCAGCAGCCAATTTAAAAGTAGCAGAACAGGATCTAGTAATTCGAGTAGCGACTCGTTACTTCGCGATTCTATCCGCACAGGACAGCGTCAAGTTTGCTCGCGCTGAACAAAATGCGATCGCTCGACAGCTAGAACAAGCTCAGAAAAGATTTGAAGTGGGTTTAATCGCGATAACCGATGTTCACGAAGCTCAAGCACTTTACGATAGATCTCAGGCAGAATCTCTACTGGCAGAAAATCAGCTCGACAACACGTTTCAGGCACTACAGGTTATTACAGCAGAGACTTTATCATCGACACTAGCCCAACTGGGTGACCAGCTATCTTTAATCATTCCACAACCCGCCGATATTCAAGCCTGGGTCGACACTTCACTACAATACAATCAAAACCTAGTTGCAGCATTGGCGGCTTCCAGGGCAGCAAAATTTGAGTTAGATAGCCAAAGTCGAGGGAACTACCCAACGGTTGATTTCAATGCAAGCTACAATGACAGCCGGATTGATGATGATCGTCTCGGTGATTCCAATCAGGACGACATCAGCTTAATGTTGCAATTAAATATTCCTTTATTCACCGGTGGTCGAATTGATGCCACTCGTCAGCAGGCCGCATCAAAATATTTATTCGCTCAAAGCACAGCGCTATTGCAAAACAGACTGACCTCACAGCAAACTCGAATAGCTTATCTGGGTGTGGTTTCGGGCATTGGTCAGGTTAAGGCGTTTAAACAGGCATTAAACTCAAGCACCACCGCACTCAAAGCCACTGAGGCTGGATTCGAAGTGGGCACCCGAACTTCAGTAGATGTTCTGGTATCGCTGCGAGAAACCTTCCGCGCTCAGCGAGATTACTCCAGTGCCCGTTACGATTATCTGATCAACACGCTCAAACTAAAACAAGCCGCTGGCTTGTTATCACCCAAAGATTTAACCGCCATCAATCGCTGGTTAAGTCATTAAAAAACGCCTAATGTCGAGCCATAGTTCAAAAGCTTTTCACTTTAGTGATTATATTCATCCACGATTCTGGATCATGTGGACTACCTTTGCTTTATTGAAGTTAGCATCATTTTTTCCTTATCGGCTCCTACTGGTTATAGGTAAATTTTTAGGGCGAGGTATTAAACTTATTTCCGTTAAGGCAGAGCGCGTGGCCAGAATCAACCTACAACTTTGTTTCCCCGAAAAATCCCCCAAGGAACGAGAACAAATCAAGAATGAATGCTTCGAAAGCATCGGTATCGCACTAGTCGAGTTGGCAATATGCTGGTGGTGGTCAGAGAAACGATTAAAGTCATTGGTTGAAATAAGAGGGTTGGAACACCTAGAGGCAGTTTTAGCAAATGGTCAAGGTGCTATTTTATTATCAGGACATTTTACTAGCCTTGAAATTGGTGCGCGTTTGTTTACTTTAAACAAGCCACTTCAGGTGATGTATCGGACTCAAAAAAACACCTTATTTGATAGCTACCTTTACAGTAAAAGATGTGGTTATCTGGAAAATGTTGTTTCCAGAAAAAGTACTCGACAGCTCATTAAGGGGATTAAAAAATTAATCCCCACTTGGTACGC
The DNA here is from genome assembly GCA_963934675.1 of uncultured Gammaproteobacteria bacterium. GTDB lineage: Bacteria > Pseudomonadota > Gammaproteobacteria. Next base: position 2,205 of record CAWVZP010000293.1, read on the forward strand.
ACCTGACCAAAATTTCACGAACGAACGCAATATATTTGCACCGTTCATGGGTGTACCAGCAGCAACCATTACCGCTAGTTCACGTTTAGTACAAGCAGCAGGCTGCGCCGTGCTGCCCTTTTACACCTACCGTAAACCAGATGGCACAGGTTACATTTTGACCATAAAACCATCGTTACAGAATTTCCCAAGCGGCGATGACCTTACTGATGCAACCGCCATCAATACCTCTATCGAAAAGTTTGTCCGTAGTCATCCCGAGCAATATATGTGGATACAACCGCGGTTTAAAAGTCGCCCCGAGGGTGAGCCTTCAGTGTATTCTTAACATTGTCAAAACTATAGATTGTCCCAACATGAGTAGTCATACCCCCCCCCTCACCAAACCTTATAGCGACAAAAGCTTTCGTAGCCGTGACTTCATTCATCCTCGCTACTGGTTAACTTGGTTTTTGTTTGCTCTGCTACGCTTATTGTCCTGTTTGCCTTACCGTTGCCAACTATGGATGGGTAAAAAGCTTGGACGCCTGATACAATGTTTGCCCAAATGTCGTCAATCGGTAGTCGAAACCAACTTACAACTGTGCTTCCCCGACAAACCATCCGAAGAACGAGAACGAATCAAAAATGAATGCTATGAGAATATTGGTATCGCCATATTTGAAATGGGCATGAGCTGGTGGTGGTCAGAAAAACGCCTGCAACCGTTAGTTGAAATTCACGGCCTCGAAAATCTCAAAACTGTTATCGCGAGGGGTCAGGGGGCAATTCTTCTTTCAGGTCACGTCACCAGTATGGAAATCGGCGCACGCCTGTTTACTATGTCCAATCCGATGCAAGTCATTTTTAGGACTCAAAAAAATGCCTTATTAGACCAGTTTTTATACTATAAACGATGTCAGTACTTAACCGACGTCATCCCAAGAAGAAATGGCCGTCAATTTATTAAGGGAATCAAAAACTTGACGCCATCGGCCTACTCTCCTGATCAAAACTTCACCAATGAACCGGGAATATTTGCCCCTTTCATGGGCGTACAGACAGCCACCATCACCGCCAGTTATCGCTTGGCACGCTTGGCTCGCTGCGCCATGCTACCTTTTTATATTCAGCGTAACGTTGACGGTAGTGGTTACCGTCTCAGTATCGAACCCCCTATCGACAACTTTCCATCTGATGACGACATTGCCGATGCTACTGCAATTAATAGCGCTATAGAAAGATTCGTTCGATTGCATCCAGAGCAATATTTTTGGGTGCATAGACGTTTTAAAAACCGACCTAATGGCGAACTGCCAATATACTTATAAACCAGATTAGCCTTATTAATACATATGCACCCACAATCGCCAGGCATTAGTTACCGATTACTGTCTTTAATGCTGTTACCGATCTGGTTTCTTTATGCCATCTTGCACGGTAACAAAAACAATGTTCGACATTACTATCGCCTAAGATGCTTTGGCAAACAAAACCAAAACCGAGTACGACAGGTTTGGGTTCATGCGTCGTCGGTTGGTGAGGTTGAGTCGAT
>CAWVZP010000294.1:0-3717 GCA_963934675.1 uncultured Gammaproteobacteria bacterium
GCCTTGATGGGACGTTTTAATATCGACAATACCTTGGCTTGTATTTCGATTTTAATTGCACTTGGGTTTGATCGCGAACAAATTCAACTGTCAGTTACTAACTTGCAACCTATTCCAGGGCGGATGGAAAAATTTAAAGGTGGACCTGATCAACCCGTTGTAGTCGTTGATTTTGCCCATACAGAACAAGCACTACGTGCCTGCCTAATCACCTGCCGAGAATATACAACGGGTAAAGTTTGGTGCGTTTTCGGATGCGGTGGTGATCGTGATCAAGGTAAGCGCAAAGGCATGGGAAAGACAGCAGAGCAACTGGCTGACCGAGTCATCATCACTGATGACAACCCTAGAACTGAGTCACCTGAACAAATTTTAGAGCAGATTTTATTAGGTTTTTCGAACCCAGTAAAAGCATCTGTAGTCCACAGCCGCCTGGCAGCCATTAAGTTTGCACTGTCTGAAGCAGGCGCAGACGATCTGGTCGTGATTGCTGGAAAAGGCCACGAATTGGAGCAAATAGTCGGTACAGAGCGACATCCTTTTAGTGATCGTCAGGTCGTACAACAAATACTGAGGATTGCGAATTGATCTCTCTCACCTTACAGCAGCTAGCCGGTGTTTTTAGTGTCAACGTGCTTGCTGCTGGAAAAGGGCAACTCACACTTCAATTTAAAGGCGTAACTATCGATAGTCGCAATGATTGTAGTGGACAATTATTTGTCGCCATTAAAGGTGAATGCTTCGATGGACATGATTACGTGTTGAGTGCTTTCAAAAATGGTGCTGTTGCAGCATTGGTCGAATCACAACAGGAATGTGATATTCCACAAATAATAGTGTCAGACTGCAAACAAGCAATGGCGACGTTAGCTAACTTCTGGCGTCATAGCTGTATTGCAACTGTGATTGGTTTGACTGGCAGCAATGGTAAAACCACCATTAAAGAAATGCTGTATCAAATATTTCAAAAAGAAGCGGCTACCCACGCCACCAAAGGCAATTTCAATAATGATATTGGCGTGCCGTTAACCTTGTTTGAATTATCACAAGAAGATCGCTATGCGATTGTCGAAATGGGCGCTAATCATTCAGGTGAAATATCCAATCTGGCTACCATAGCCGAACCTGATATTGTGTATGTAAACAATGCGGCCGCCGCACACTTGACTGGCTTTGGCAGTCTACAGGGTGTAGTCGATGCAAAGGGTGAACTCTATGCCTACTGTCAACCCAAGCACCGTGCACTTTTTAATGCAGACGAGGTAGCTAGCCAGCAGTGGCAATCGACTTGTACGGCTGATCATACGATGAATTGTGGACTGAATACGACAGCAGACGTGCAAGGGCAATGGGAGTCAACAGAACAGGGTTTAATGCTCACGAGCAAATATAAGGGACAGGTGAGCCAGGTTTATATCCATGTGTTTGGTGAGCACAACGCGCGTAATGCTCTAGCAGCGATATCAATCGCAGTGATTGCCGGTATTGAATTTAAAACAGCGGTTTCAAACTTATCTGGTTTCGAGCCTGTCAAAGGCCGTCTGCAAATTCTACAAGGCCCTAAGCATAGTCGGGTTATTGACGATAGTTATAACGCTAACCCGGGTTCGGTAGAGGCGGGCGTTAAGGTTCTATGTGCATTAAAGGGCGAGCCGTGGTTGGCTTTGGGCGATATGGGCGAGCTTGGTAGTAATGCTGAATTACTACACAGACAAGTAGCGGAGATCGCAAAAAAACAAGGTGTGAAAAAGTTTTTTGGGGTAGGCCAGATGAGTTGTGTCGCCAGCACTATTTTTGGTGATAATGGTTACTGCTTCGATAAGGCTGAGGATAGCGCCACGCTGATTCGAAGTTTAATACATCAGGATGTGAACCTGCTCATTAAAGGTTCGCGCAGTGCGGGTATGGATCAGTTGGTGACAACTCTGGTTGTTTCTGACGCTGTCGCCAAAGAACACAGCCTCTCTAAAATTAATCCTAAACAGTGTAAATCGGATCAAGACAAACAAGGGCCTAAAAATGCTCTATAGCCTGGCTGAATATCTGTCCCACTTCCATAGTGGATTTAATCTGTTTGGCTACCTCACCATGCGCAGCATTCTTGGGGTGTTAACGGCATTACTTATTTCACTCGTGATTGGGCCCTCCATGATCCGTTATTTAAGTAGCTACAATATTGGTCAAAGCGTGCGCAACGATGGCCCAAAAAGTCATTTTTCGAAGGCTGGCACACCGACTATGGGGGGCGCTTTGATTTTGGTCGCCATCGTGGTCAGCACTTTGTTGTGGAGTGACTTGTCATCCCGATTTGTGTGGATTGTTTTATTTGTCACTATCGGGTTTGGTGCGATTGGCTGGGTTGATGATTACAAAAAAATTGTACACCGTAATTCGAAGGGTTTGATTGGTCGATGGAAATATTTTTGGCAGTCTCTGATCGGCCTAGCTGCGGCATTGATTTTATTCAACACCGCTCAATTTCCAATTGAGACACAACTCATTGTACCTTTTGTTAAAGATATTTTGATCGATCTTGGTTGGATGTATGTTGTTTTAACTTACTTTGTTATCGTCGGCTGTAGTAATGCCGTGAATCTAACTGATGGTTTGGACGGATTGGCTATTTTGCCGACTGTTTTAGTCGGTGGTGCATTGGGCATCTTTGCCTATCTCACAGGTAACTATAATTTTTCAGTTTATCTAGGCATTCCTTATGTACCTGGTGTGGGTGAGATGGTTGTATTTTGCGGTGCGATTGTAGGTGCTGGTTTTGGTTTTTTGTGGTTCAACACTTATCCAGCGCAAGTGTTCATGGGAGATGTCGGGGCTCTTGCTTTGGGTGCTGCATTGGGTGTTGTTGCGGTCATTGTGCGTCAAGAACTCGTGCTATTTATTATGGGTGGTATTTTTGTTGTTGAAACAATGTCAGTGGTGTTGCAAGTGGCCTCGTTCAAACTGACCGGCCGGCGTATTTTTCGGATGGCGCCATTGCATCATCACTTCGAATTAAAAGGCTGGCCGGAACCCCGTATCATTGTTCGGTTCTGGATCATCACGGTTGTTCTCGTACTGATTGGACTAGCGAGCCTAAAGGTCCGTTAATGCTAAATATGAGCGAACAACCCAAACAACATGCTGACGCCAACTATTTAATAGTAGGCCTGGGCTTAACTGGTTTCTCTGTTGCGCTATATCTGATGTCGCTGGGCTATCGTTGTCGTGTTCAAGATACACGAGATATACCCCCTTATTTTGATGCACTGCGCACTGAGTTTCCATCTGCGGACATTGTTAAGCAACCGTTAAATGCTGAACTGATTGATTGGGCAGATGTACTAGTGGTAAGTCCTGGGGTATCAATTGCACTGCCTGAAGTTGCACAGGCGATTGATCTTGGGAAATCGGTTATTGGCGATATTGAATTGTTTGCACAAGCCACGACTGACAAGCCCACTATCGTAATCACTGGTTCAAATGGTAAAAGCACGGTAACTACATTACTCGGGAGAATGATTGCCGCCGACAATAAGTCAGTTGGTGTGGGTGGTAACCTGGGTATTCCGGCACTCGATTTATTGCGACAACCTGCCGATTATTTCGTGCTCGAACTATCTAGCTATCAACTAGAAACAACGCAATCTTTAAAGCCAGTCGCTGCGACTGTGTTGAACCTATCGGAAGATCATCTCGATCGTTACGACAGTTATGCTGATTATA
>CAWVZP010000295.1:0-3717 GCA_963934675.1 uncultured Gammaproteobacteria bacterium
TATGAGCTTGGACCGCATTAACGGTAGGGAATACTTTAGTGGTTGGGTGGATCTATTTTTTAAGAGCATAGTAGGAACAGCGGCTTTGATTAACTTGGTTGATTAATATGACGACTCAAAAATTAACCGAACTGCCGGTCGGTGAGACCCAGTTTGCAGAGTACCAGCTCCTGCTCAAATACATACATCAGCTGTTGCGCTACAAGTACCGAATAGCGATTCTCGCGATCGTCGGCGCAGGCATAGTTTTTGGGCTTTCATGGTTGGTTGATGATCGCTTCTCGGCCGAAGCCACGGTCGCAATCAATATCAGTGAGGCCCCCGGCGGTGTACAGCCAAAGAATTACCGGGGTGCCAATACCATTGGCGCTATCGAATACGATTTCATTATTGATGGCAGTCAAAGTAATGAGCGAGACCGCCATCTAGCGCGGATGGAGTCATTTGGATTTATTAGTTGGTTTATCACTCAACAAAATTTACTGCCGTGGTTGTATGCGAAGGATTGGGACGAGGCCAATAAAAAATGGAAGGTAGGTGTCGAGCCGGATATACGTGAAGCGGTCAAGGCACTGAAAACAAACATTCTTTATATTAATATTGATAAGAAGACAGACCTTATGAACATCCGCATAACGACAAGTCTACCCGATCGAGCCGCTTACCTTGCCAATAAATTTGTGCAGGCATTTAACCTCTACGTGCGTAATCTAGAAGCCGAAGAATTAAAAAATCGGCGGCTGTATCTCGAACGTCGATTAACTGAGGTGAGCAACACTGAAATTCATCGTTCAATCTACCGCCTGCTCGAGGCTCAACTTGCGGTCGAATCCTTGATCAATGCACGTGCAAATTATCCGTTAGAGATGATTCAGCCAGCGACAGAACCCCTGTTTGAATCCTATCCAAACCGTAAGAAGTGGACCGCATTAACCCTGATTGGACTGATATTTATTGGTACAACAGGTGTGTTCACTATAGCGTTAGTGTCGGGATTACGTCGAGATTTGAAGGCTTATGCAGATAAGTTTGATCCAAAACAAGCCCCCGAATTTGAAGACCCGCAGCGTTAGGAGTGAATAGATAAATGAACGCACCGTTAACTCAAATTGAAGAAAAAGTTTTGCAATTTGTCAGCCTGTTTTATACCGTTGGTTACCTACTATTAATTACACCGCCCCGTGCAATTGATCTCACCGTTTCGCATCGTATATCAAGCGGTGAGCTCGCCAAACAGCCTTTATGGGTGGTAATGCTGATAGAACTATTAATCCGTGTTGCATTGATATTACTGGTTGCGGTAGGTCTTGAGTCAGTCTTTGGGGATGCAGCCTATGAAACCTATTGGATTGACACCCTGTTTATTATCATCGTCATGCAAGGTGCCTTTCACAGCTTGTTCTATTACTGCTTGCTCGGCTACTTGAGAGAAACTATTGGTCTGATGCTAGCCATGAGAATTTATCGATTGATGCGAAACCTCTGCTACGCAGTAATCCCTGGTTTTCTAGCCGTTGTCCCATTGTTAATCTGGAAATGGAAGCAGGAGCATTTGCCATTTGAGGATGGACTCGTGTTCCAGCTTTATAGCGTCACAACCTTGCTCATGATCGTGCTAGGCGTGATAGAGGCGATGGTGGTGAAGCGCAAACCATTGGGACTTGATAGGCATCTATATGATAAATAAACCGTACCTAAGGTTTGCCTAGTAACGGTAATAATTCGTACATAGCGGCTATCAAAGGCTAAGTTATAAATAGCTGCGACGTACTGAATACCTTCTTTAAAGTAATGGTAGATAGCCCGCCCCAAGATGAGAGAACTTGTCCTTAAGCTTAGATTCCACTTAATCCGATTTGCATTTTGACAAGCGCTTTGCAAAGTGCAATTGACGATAACAGTTTGCCCTCCACTCGTATATTACGAGACCTTTGAAATTGGTTCCTAGATATCCTATATCGCTGTTAAATATAGCCAATACGGCATTCCTGAGTTTACTTTGGGCCAGGTATCCATAGTTGGCACTAAGATTGCTTTTTTTAACTAAAGTTTTGTTTAGTCTACGCACAGGGAATTGAAAATGAAATCAATCAGAAACGTTTTGAATCTCCTAGCAGCGCTCTGTACATGATTTCTTTCAGCCAGCAAAACCATTCCAAAAGAAATAGTTACCCTAGTGGAAAAACTGTTAATCAGCTTGTGGTCGAAGAGGCCGCCGTAGTCAGTGTAACCAAAATTGTTCTCGTCACTCTTTCAAGCAAGGCATTCATCGAGAATCACATCGACAGTCATTTTGAGCTGGAAACACAGTTGCAACAAAAAGTTAAAGTGATGTTACTTAATGCCATCCGCTGGTTGAAGCAGCTGTTAGTGATGAAGCAATTACAGCCATACCGCCTAGTTTACTGTTCGGCATACCAGATGATTCGAGTTGGAATATGAAAACCAAGGGTTATGCCTACTGACAATCGGCCATGTTCAAGCATTGAATAACGCGCCCTAAAAATAATACTTAATTAGACCCATTCAGTTAGATTTTTTTTAAAAGGTTTTAAAATGAAAACTGCAGCAATTCCACCAGATGAATTCGAAAGACTTCAGGCATTAAAAGATTTTCAAATACTCGATACATTGCCTGAAATAGACTTTGATGATTTCACTAAATTGGCATCGTATATTTGTCAAACACCGATTGCCCTAATTTCTCTAGTAGATGAATCAAGACAGTGGTTTAAGTCAAAAGTGGGGTTAGAAACAACTAAAACCCCAAGAGATATTGCCTTCTGCTCACATACTATTTTACAAGACGATGTCTTTATCATTCCAGATACTTTTAAAGACGAGCGGTTCCATGACAACCCTTTAGTAACACAAGCGCCTGATGTTCGCTTTTACGCTGGAGCTCCATTAATAACGTCGTCTGGTCAAAAAATTGGTACCTTATGTGTTATTGATGACCACCCTCGAAATATAGATTTAAAGCAAATTGAAGCTTTGCAAGCGTTGGCGAGACAAGTTGTTAATCAATTGGAATTAAGGCTAGCTAAAAAAAATGCCCTTGAGCTTGCTGATACTAAAGCGAATTTTTTAGCAACTATGAGCCACGAAATTCGCACACCAATGGCGGGTGTTATCGGTATGTCCGATTTACTTCAGGATACAGATTTGTCGCCACAGCAGTTAGATTGGGTGACAACCATTAAGTCGTCGGGTCAAAACTTAATGCAAATTCTTAATGAGATTCTTGATCAATCCAAACTTGAAGCCGGCAAGTTTGAAATTTCGCCGACAGATTTTAACTTGCTTTCCTTTGTCCGAGACAATATTAATTTATTTCGTCCTAGTATAACGTTGAAGGGATTGACGTTGGACATAAAACTAGACGATGATTTACCAGAAGCCGTCTACTCTGACTCGTTGCGAATGGGCCAGGTATTATCCAATTTTCTCAGCAATGCAGTGAAGTTCACCAGCACAGGTCGTATCGTGGTTGCTGTTAAAACAGAACTGAATCAGAACGATGAATTAATGCTGCGGTTTAGCGTTACTGACAGCGGAATAGGATTGACGAGCGAAGAACAAAATAAACTCTTTACTGCTTTCACCCAAGCAGACAATTCGACCTCTAGGACTTATGGTGGGACGGGGTTAGGTCTGTCGATTTCCAAACAGTTAGTCGAATTGTTGGGTGGTCAAACTGGGGTTGATAGCACCAAA
>CAWVZP010000296.1:0-3669 GCA_963934675.1 uncultured Gammaproteobacteria bacterium
ATACTGTTGTAAACGCCCTCACGACTTGTTGTTTAAAGCTAAATTACGTAAATGATTAAACTGAGGATCCTCAACGTCTTCTGGTTTAATTTGATATTCATCAATACTCGCCTACTATGAGCCTGTCGGACATGCCCCTAAGCCTTCAGCCAGATATTTTTTCTCGTTACAGGTTTGACTAGTTTAATATGAACCATTAAAAGACACGATTACGCCCGATGCTTATTTGTTAAAGATTGATAGAAATCACATACGTTTTAATGGTTTAGATTGCCAGTGGACTATCCGAATTAATACTGTTGGTTTTGTTTATTGTTAGGATTAGGGTTTTAAAACATGCTGAACTATTTCTAACGCAAGATGAAATTGACACTCAACATTTATACTCATTATCTTTAGGTCGCAGATAATGCTATTTTGTTATGCCAACGTGAGTCTAAATAAGTTAAGTGTGGAAAGAACGATCACCACATAAAACGTTTACAAACACACTGAAAGGAAAATGTATGAAAACTATAATGTTGTTAATTGGTTTATTGATGATAGCCCCTGTTCATGCAGAACAGGATCTTTTTAGCGTTTTGGTCCAGGGCAAAAGTCTGGTTACAGATATTCGCGCTGAAGATGAAAACGTTTGGATCAAGCTTGCTTCCACAAACCTGGCTGATGAAGTCACCGTACGTATTTCAAATAAAGATAAAGAGTTATACCGAACATGGTTTAACGGCAATGTCGATCTTGAGTCAAAAGGATTTCGTGGAAGCAATGTCTGGTCCGATCGAGTCCAAACTAAGGCGAACTATATTGAGTACTGGCTCAATGGAACTCTCGTGCTTCACCTAAAGCGAAAATAATAACGGTTGTCAAACTATGTACACTTAACATCCAATCCTCGACTCAGTGAACGGAATTGTCGTCAATTGATCCACTGCCTGGTATATTGACCCGTAGGGCCTTAAAGATATTCAAAGAATGCAGAGTAAAGAGGCTGAACGGCCTTAATGCTGTAAAAACAAAAGCAACAATCACCTCAGTCAAATCGTTACTTAAAAGCTTGGGCGGTAATCTAATGATACGCTTAGCCAATAGCCGAGTGGTCAGAGTAAGCCCATCTTTTGGTTACAACTATGAAAAGCCACTTTAAACCATCGATGAGATTCTCTTTATTAAGATTCAAGGGGCTTTGCTAGGATTAAATAATCGCGTGCCTAACCTTGGCCGATACCCATTCACTGACAATGACTGTTGACAGAATCACTAGTAATATTACCGATACCTGAGTCCAGCTGACGGTATTAATCGATGCGTTTAACTCTAGTCCGATACCACCAGCACCGACTAACCCAAGCACGGTCGACTCACGAATATTGATATCCCAACGAAAGACACTAATACCTGCGAAGGCAGGTAGTATCTGAGGAACAATACCGAAATTTAATATCTGTGGTCCACTGGCACCAGTCGCAGTGATTGCCTCTACCTGGGTTTCGTTAATTTCTTCAATTGCTTCATAGAGCAGCTTGGCACAGAAACCGATTGATCGTAATCCGATTGCAATCACGCCCGCGAGCACACCTGGGCCGATGATGGTGACTAACATTAAAGCCCACAGTAATGAATTAATCGAACGCGAGGATACAATAATAAACAACGCTACTGGACGAACGAAGCGCACGCTAGGCGTGGTGTTACGCGCAGCCAGAAAGGCCACCGGGAAAGCTAAAACAATCGCTATCAAAGTGCCGAGTGTTGCGATATTAATCGTATCCCAGATCGGCACCCAAAGATTATCTAGATAACCCCATTTTGGCGGCACCATACGCTCGGCCATGTCGACCGCCTGAGCGGGCGAATCGAGTACAAACATCCAGATTGTCTTTTCCGAAACGAGTTGCCAGCAATAGACAAAAATAGAAACCGCTATCAACCATAAGAACCAATGTAGCAGCTGTTCTTTAGTTGTGCGTCGCTGCCAGACCTTAGTGTCATTATTAATTTTCTGCGGCATCTTATTGCACCCACTTTCTGACAAAGCCAGAGCTATATTCGACGAACATTACGATTGTAATAATGACCAGTAGAATGGCTGCCGCTGTGTCGAATTCGTAACGATCAAAAGACGTTAACAGGGTCGCACCAATACCACCACCACCGACGATGCCGACCACTGCTGATTCACGAAAATTAATATCAAAACGATACATGCCAAGCCCAATCATGCGAGGCATAACTTGAGGTTGCACGGCATAATTTAACCATTGAAACCAGCTTGCTCCAGTAGACTTGATTGCTTCGGCCTGAACCGGATCCATGTCTTCGATGTCCTCAGCGAGTAGTTTTCCGTAGAATCCGATAGTGGCTATTGAGAGCGCGACGATACCGGCAAAAGGCCCAAAACCGAACAGTTTGACTGCAAATAAGGCGAGGATAATTTCTGGAAATGTGCGCGATACGGCTAGCACACCGCGACAAAATAAATAAACCGGACGCGATGATAAATTACGTGCGGCACCAAGGCCTACGGGAATCGAAATGGCTATTCCAACCACAGTAGAAACAACCGTCATCCAAAGACTCTCGATAATGCCAATGTAGATACTCTCCCAGCGCGAAGTGAAATCCGGCGGAAAGAAAGAACCTAAGAAACGCTCGGCGCGCGGCAAGCCAGCAGCGACTCGAGCCCAGTCCACGTCCATTGTATAAAAGGCAATGAAAAGGTAGATCGCGCCGCCGCCAATTAAGGTCCAGCGCAATTTTGGGTTGCTGATCATCGGTTTGCGTTTCCACTCACGCACACCTGTATTTTTGTTACTCACTGCACGGTCTCAGTTGACTCGACAGCAGCAGCGTCAGAAACTTCATCTTCCACTTTATCAATCGTGGCTTCCCAGTCTTCTTCACCATAAATTAAGGTAAGTTGATCAGGCGTTAACCCATCCGGTTCGCCGTCATAGACAACTTCGCCCAGTTGCAGACCAACAATACGTTTGGCAAACATTTGTGCCAGTAATACATCGTGAATGTTAATAATTGCAGCGAGGCCACGCTCTGCACATAACTCACAGATGAGTCTCATTATTTGCCGAGATGTTTTTGGATCTAAACTAGCGGTCGGTTCATCGACCAGCAATAGCGCAGGGTCTTGAATTAAGGCACGGCAGATGCCGACGCGTTGACGCTGCCCGCCGGAAAGCTCGTCGGCGCGTTTATCAGCCATATGATCAAGGCCAACTCGCTCTAGTAAACGATAAGCTTCGGTGACGTCAGATTGTGGAAAGCGGCGACTGAAACTGCGCCAAAAACTGACATAACCAAGTCGACCGGATAATACGTTTTCCATTACAGAAAGACGTTCAACCAGCGCATATTCTTGAAAGATCATGCCCATGCTGCGGCGCGCTTTACGTAGTTGGCCACTGCCGAGAGTGGTGAGTTCCATATCGTCTAGCAATATATTGCCTTCGGTCGGTTCGACCAGACGATTAACACAACGAATTAAGGTACTCTTGCCAGCGCCCGAAGGTCCAATTAAAGCGAGTACTTGCCCTTTTGGAACTTCCAGATTAACTGACTTTAGAGCGGTATCACCAGTTTTATAACGCTTGGTTAGGTTTTCGATGCGCAGCAACGCCAAACTCCTTATTCAGTATTGTAAAAAATAAAGGAGAT
>CAWVZP010000297.1:0-3648 GCA_963934675.1 uncultured Gammaproteobacteria bacterium
TGCCCCAAGTCGCGTCACAGGCACATCAGCACTACCGCGTTGAGAAGGTCAAAACAGTCGACGATACAACGACTAATGTTGTTCCGCTGGAAAATGATGCGCGGCTTGAAGAAGTTGCGAGAATGCTTGGAGGGGTGGTTATTTCAGAACAAACTCGAGCACATGCCAGTGAAATGATTGCGGGCCAGATATAGCGCATCTCTAGAATTCATTTTTCTTGAAATTATAGCTTCACTGACTTTTGCATCGACAGACAGTGCATCGTTATATAAATATCACTCGTTAGAACAAGGCATCAGAAAAAATTCAAGAAACTCTATAGACTTCGGGTCTTACTTTTAGACCTACTTTATTAAGTTACGCATCATCGTCAAAGTGGCCGTATAAAATCATTGTGTGATCAGTGATTTTAAAATTATTTTTAGCCGCTATATCTTTTTGACGCTGTTCTATTACCTCATCATAAAACTCAACTACTTTGCCTGTTGTAATATCAACCAAGTGGTCATGATGATCGCCATCTTTAATTTCGAATACAGCGTGCCCGCCATCAAAGTGGTGCCTCTCTACCAGGCCTGCCGTTTCAAATTGGGTTAAGACTCTATAGACCGTTGCTAACGCTATTTCTTCCCCAGAGCTAAGCAGGTTTTTATAGATATCCTCGGCTTTTAAATGCCGATCATCTGAACTTTCAAGTAACCTAAGAATCTTCATTCGAGGTAAAGTTACTTTTAGTCCCGCATTTTTTAAATCTGAAGATTCCATATAATAAAACTCTTATTTAATTGCAGCTTTTGAATCAGGCCAGTATTATTCAGCGCTTCTAATGAATACCATCTGATATCAATGAAATCACGCCAGTTTTTTACCTACCTCTTATTAATCTTAATTGTAACATTATCTGCCTGCGTCTACCGCCAAGATATTTTGCAAGGCAACAGAATTAATGATAAAAAATTAGTGCAGCTGGAAATAGGCATGAATAAAGTCCAAGTAGAGTTTCTACTTGGCGCACCGGCTCTTATTGATTCTTATCATCCTGAGAACTGGCACTACATTCACTTTGTGAAGATTGGGGATAGTGGGGATGTCGACAAGCGTGTCATGATTTTAAAATTTGATCAGAATTTACTTAAATCGATTGAAGGGTCGCTTTCTGATATTCAGTTACCTTAGGAGCCTCCTCCCTTTTTAGTTTTTAGTCCCATTTCAGCTCGCTGCCGCCTGATTTCTTTTGGGTCAGCGACGAGCGGCCGATAAATTTCAATTCTGTCGCCATCAGCCAGTTCATAGTTCAACGCTACAGCCTTACCAAACACACCTAAATCGCAGGTTTCAATCTCTATCTCAGGAAAGTGATTCAAAATACTGGATAATTTTACCGCCTCTCTCAGCGAAGTACCTGGCTCTACTTCGCATTCGACTATTTTCTGCTTAGAGGGTGTTGCATAAGCAACCTCAATCATCGTCATAGTCGGTTTAACTCGTGTGCGCGCAAACAAAAGGAATCAACCATAGAGTTCGCTATTTGGGTAAAAATTGGAGACAAAAAAAAGGCAGTAATACCATTCGAAAATTCAAAATTCAAAACCAGCGTAACTTTTGAGGTCGTTTCATCAAAAGCGGTGAACTCCCAGACCCCATCGAGTGATTTGAATGGGCCATCAATTAACGCTATTTCAATTTTTTCGGCTGGTATCATGTTATTTGAAGTCGTAAACCAATGATTAAGCTTACCTTTTTTCATTAATACAGAAGCTTGCATTGCCTGCTCTGTCTCTGACATTATTTTTGTATCGCCACACCACGGCAAAAACTCTGGATAGGCTGCAACATCATTAACAATATCAAACATAGTTCGAGCGGAATACGGCATTAACGCTTGGCGATTTACTACAGCCACAGCTTAGACCACGCCTAACGAGTTTAGAGCAACGACCAAAATCAATACTGGGGTGACATATCTGATTGAATAATTCCAAAGCTCGAACCAGAACCTGCGCGACGGTCGCAGCTCATTAAAAGCGACGCTACGCGGTATAATCCAACCCACAAAAACACACAAAAAGAGTGACACCAAGGGCTGGATTAAGTGGCTCGAAAAGAAAACCATAACGTCATGAAAGCCAGCATTATTGACTAGTCGTATCGCGTCAACCGGTAAGAAGAAAGCCACTGTGAACCCATTGCCGCTCCAAACGCTATAGGATAAAACAGCACCCAAGCCAAATAGCCAAATCGCAAGGCCAATATAGATGGTCGCTTTAGTACGATCAATTCCAAACTTACGTTGAATATAGCGAACCGGCGCTTCCATCAAAGCAATCGTAGTTGTTAATGAGGCCAGAGCCAACAGTAAGAAAAATAATGCACCAAACAGTTCTCCATACTGAAACTGACTAAAGGCGTAGGGTAAGGCACGAAAGGCAAACTGATTCTCAATAGCAGGCTCCATGCCTGCTTCAAAAACTAACGTATTCAAACTTAAACCAATAATGATTGATATCAATAAATCAATCACGATAATCAGCCCAGCAGAGTAGCCGATTGAAATATTGCTAGGCAGGTAGCTTCCAAAAATCATCATCACACCGACACCTAGCGCTAAGGTGTAAAATGCCCTTTGTAATGCTAACAAGGCAATCTGTGCATCAACATTTGCAAGGTCGGCATATAACAGAAATTCAACACTACGCATAAATTCAGGTGAATTACTCGCCAACACAAATCCACACATTAAAACAAAAAGAATAAATGGCACAATAAATTGAAATAAACGCTCCAATCCAAATTTCGAGTGTTGAGCACTAATCGACACAAACAAAATCACAAACAACGTATGCCACAACATCATACGCTCAGCATCGTCCACAAAGTCTTTAAATAATTGACCGACATCATCAGCCGACACCCCGTTATAAACGCCCATCAGAGACTTAAAACAATAAGAAAGGGACCAACCGGCAATAACGCTATACATAGCAATAATAATAAACGCAGCCAGCATTGAAGCAAAACCAAGGCTTTTCCAGTACACGGATGCTTTCTGCTGACCCGCTAAAATTTCGAGACTTCGAGAAGGGTCTGACTGTCCTAATCGTCCCAACAGAAGTTCAGCCATTAATAATGGCATCCCCATACTAAAAAGGAAAAAGGTATAGAGTAAGAGAAAAGTCCCGCCACCATTTTGGCCAACCAATACGGGTAAAGTCAGGAAATCATTGAGGCTTAACGTAGCGCCCGCCGCAATCAGCACAAACGTCGATTGTGATCGCCATTGAAAACCATGTTCAGGTTCACTCATGCTTAGTCTGCATTTGCTTAAACTACGAAAGAAAAGCCGGTCATTATCTAGAACTTATAGCAAGCTGTAAACAAAGTCATCTCCACAAAACGAATCGGGGCTGTTGCCACGAGGGCAACACTGAGGTCTGAAAAGCGAAGCGCCTTCCGGCAAGTATCGAGCAACAAGACACCCCCAAAATAATTACAATTATTCTCTTAACGCCTGTTTGGTGGCTTGGGCAAGTTGACCGCGTCTGATGGCATCGTGGCTTATTAGGCCGACGAATTTTAGATGCGAGGCTAGGAGCCTGTCGGACTTAGGTAATCGTAGCGAGGGAAAGTCATTTTGAGTTAAATTTTTTG
>CAWVZP010000298.1:0-3643 GCA_963934675.1 uncultured Gammaproteobacteria bacterium
TAATTATTGATAAGTATCAAGACCCACCGATCATTGTAATGGACGAAGCGGGTGAATTTGTGATCCCGTTGCTCTCCGGGCACGAAGGCGGCGCCAGTGCTTTGGCTTATCGTATTGCACAAGCTATTGGCGCTCGGTGCATTAGCACATCGGCCACCAATTATAGTCGTCCAGTGTATACGCTAGGCATGGGCTGTGATCGTGGCTGCCCTGTTGATATGCTGCGCCAACTCTACCAACAAGTTTGTGCCGACTTAGGCCCAGACATAAATTTGACTGCCTTTGCCAGCATTGATTTGAAGGCAGACGAGGTTGGTTTGCTCGAATTCGCCAATCAAATCGGGCTTGATTTGCAGACCTATCCAGCCGAATCACTTAGAGTGGTAGAAGACCAGCTCAGTGTTAAGTCTGATATTGTATTCAAAGAAGTCGGTTGTTACGGTGTTGCGGAAGCTGCAGCCTTGTGTACGGCCAGTGCATTAACCGGCCAACCAGCTGAGTTGGTAATCACCAAACAAAAAAACGCTCGCGCGACTATTTCTGTCGCTCGCAGCTATGCCATTTAAGGCTGAAACCACGTATTATCTATAACTAATAAGCGCTTTTTTTGTTCAAAATTAATTTCAATCTGAATGATTGGCCTTAATTTTCAATTCTAACAATTAATTTCAATCCTCAAAACAACCTGCTAATTATATGACCCAATTATTTCTGGTCAGCGCTGGTCCAGGCGACGCCCATCTCATTACACCCAAATCAGCCAGTGCTATTCACGCAGCCAGCGACGTTGTGGCTTATGGACTCTACATCGATTTACTGGGTGATATATGCCGAGGTAAGGTCCAACATGAATTGCCGTTGGGTGAAGAAATTGGGCGTGCCCGTTTAGCGCTAAATCTCGCTGCTTCAGGGAAAGTCACGGCCTTGATATCAAGTGGAGATATTGGTATTTATGCCATGGCGACCGTAGTGTTTGAGCTACTCGACAACCAATTGGCGGGCAAGGAAAGTAACCCTGAATGGCTTGATATCGACATTCAAGTTATTCCTGGCATTAGCGCTATGCAAGCTAATTCGAGTTCGGTTGGTGCCTTACTGGGCCATGACTTTTGCACGGTATCCTTGTCTGATCTACTGACACCCTGGGAAACAATCATTAAACGCGTTCATAGCGCGGGCAGTGGTGATTTTGTTATCAGTTTTTACAACCCAGTATCTGTCAAACGTGACTGGCAGCTAAACACTGCGCGCGATATCCTGCTCGAATACCGACCCGGATCGACACCTGTTGTGCTGGGCAGAAACTTAACCCGTGAGGACCATAAAATCAGCATTATTCGGCTCGATCAACTGGACGCCAAAGATGTCGACATGTTCACCTGTGTTTCGGTCGGCAATAGCGAATCAAAACATATTGTGAATGGTAATAAGCACTGGGTTTATACCCCTCGTGGTTATTCTAAGAAATTGTAATAGAAACTAAGCTAACTTGAATAAAAAACTATGACTGTTTACTTTATAGGGGCCGGTCCCGGCGATCCTGATTTAATTACCTTAAAGGGCATGCGTCTCATTCAGCTTTGCCCCGTTATTCTTTACGCGGGTTCTCTTGTGCCTGTCGAAATTCTCGAATTTGCGAGTGACGATGCAATGATAGAAGACACGGCATCAAAACATCTGGATGAAATTATGACCAGAATCGAAATCGCGCATGGCAACAATCAAGATATTGCTCGCATTCATTCAGGCGACCCGTCGATTTACGGTGCCATTGGCGAACAAATGCGTCGGCTCAATGATATGAACATCGACTATGAAATCATTCCTGGCGTCACTGCAGCCAGCGCTTCAGCAGCCATGCTTAAACGTGAATTTACCTTATCAGGAGTGACTCAGACCGTTATTCTGACACGCTATGGCTCTAAAACACCCATGCCAGAAAAAGAAAACTTAGATGCACTGGCTAGGCACGGCGCAACGATGGCGATTCATTTAGGTGTGAGCCACATCCATAAAATTGTCAAAGAACTCGAGCCACATTATGGTATCGACTGCCCTGTAGCAGTTTGCTATCGCGTTGGCTGGCCAGACCAAGATCACGTCGTTGGCACACTGGCTGATATCGTACAAAAAGTGCGCGCAAAAAAAATTACTCGTACCGCACTTATTCTGGTTGGCCGAGTATTAGATCCGACTTCATTTAGTGATTCATTTTTATACAGCGAAGACAAAGCTCATCTTTATCGTCCCAAAGTAAAACCGCAAACTCCAAGGCAGGTAAAACGCACATGAACACCCTCCAAAATTTAGGGAAAATACCCGCCACTATAGTTACCGGTTTTTTAGGTAGCGGTAAAACAACCCTACTGTCGAACATCATTAAGCAGGCGAATGGTAAACGTATTGCCGTTATTGTTAATGAATTTGGCGAGCTTGATATTGATGCTGACTTACTACGCAGCTGTCCCATTGATTGTGAAGACGGTAGTGAAGCGAAGGGCCCAATAGAAAACAGTGCGACACAAAACGGTATACCGGAAGATGGTATTTACGAACTCGCCAATGGCTGCATTTGTTGCACTGTCGAGGAAGAATTTCTACCGGTGATGAAACAGCTAGTGGCACGCCGTGGTGATATCGACCATATCCTCATCGAAACGTCTGGTTTAGCGTTGCCAAAGCCATTAGTACAGGCATTTAACTGGCCCGAAATTAAGCAGCATTGCACAGTTGATTCTGTCATTACAGTGATCGACGGCCCTGCCATTGCCGACGGCCGCATTGCTCATGACCCGCAGCAAGTCGAAGCACAGCGCAACGCTGATGAAAGCCTCGATCACGACCCATCATTACGCGAACTGCTTGAAGACCAGCTGGGCTCCGCCGATATGGTAATCATCAGTAAAGCCGATTTGCTCGATGAAGCACAATTAATCAACATTAGACAACAGGTAAGCGAGCGCGTAAAACCGCAGGTTAAAATGCTCGAAGTGGCCAATGGTCAAATTCAAAGCGACCTGATCATGGGGCTTCAGTTTGCATCGGAAAATGGCATTGAAGCTGTACACACCCACCACGATCATCATCATGATCACGAGGAAGATCACCACCATGCCCATGATCATTTCAACTCAGTATCGATCACCCTGGGTGAAGTGGATTCCGACAAACTTGTCGCTATCGTCGATGGTTTGATCGCGGTTAACACTATTTACCGGGTAAAGGGTTTTCTTGCCCTACCTAGTAAACCCATGCGCCAAGTATTACAAGGCGTTGGTGAAAGATTGGAGCGATACTTCGACCGCGCCTGGGGCAATGATGAACTGCGTCAAACCAAACTTGTTTTCATTGGTAAAGACCTGGTGAAAGATGACTTGCATTCGGCGCTAAAATCCGCTGTCATTTAATTCAGTTTTTTTAGAGTTCACTAAACTTAGAGACACTTGAGAGAGAATTAATGAAATATTTTTCCTGGACATTGTTTTCAATAATTTTGCTTTTAGCGAATAATTCTGCCACTGCCACTGCAGCTGAACAGGCACACACACATCAGCATGGACATAACCAAATTGAAGTGTCTGCGATGGTCGATAAACCGAGCGTGACATTGCAGGCAAAGCGAGATGCTATGGGCGGGTGGAAT
>CAWVZP010000299.1:0-3634 GCA_963934675.1 uncultured Gammaproteobacteria bacterium
TTACAAGTTATCTGATGGCAAGGGCCTTAATTTAGAAGTGCGCCCGAATGGCTCGAAGTATTGGCGGCTATCCTATCGACACAACAACAAACAAAAAACTCTCGCACTAGGCGTTTTTCCTGATGTCACCTTAGCGTCTGCCAGAAATAAGAGATTAGAAGCCAAACTATTGTTAGACCAAGGCATCGATCCCGCCATACGTCGCAAACAGCAAAAGTCTGTCACCGCTTATAATACCTTCGCGCCAATATCAGACGAATGGATGAAGACCAGAGCCAAATGGAGCAAAGGCCATGCCGACAAGGTAAGGCAAACCATCAAAGCCGATGCCCTGCCCTATCTGGGCAACATGCCAATTAAAGAAATCAAAACCAGTGATGTGCTTTATGTTGTGCGAAAAATTGAAGCCCGTGGCGCGCTGGATGTGGCAGCACGCGTAAAGCAGCGCATTAATTCAATATTCAGGTATGCCATACAAACAGGTTACGCCGAATATAATCCAGTAGAAGCACTCAAGGACGTACTCAAGACTAGAAAAGTAAAACATCGACAGTCGATCCAACTCGATCAACTGCCTGCTTTCTTGAACGCACTCGATTCATATTCTGGCTATACCAATACCCGCCACGCCTTGAAATTTATCACCCTTACTTTTGTTCGCCCTGGCGAGCTGCGTTCCGCCGAATGGAAAGATTTTGATCTGGATAGAGCAATCTGGCGCATACCGGCCGAAAAGATGAAAATGGATGAAGAACATATAGTCCCGCTATCCACGCAAGCCATCGACCTGTTGAAACTTGTGAAAGAATTATCCGGTAATTATGACCTAGTGTTCCCTGGCTCATATGATCACCGAAAGCCCATGAGTGAAAATACCTTAACCTATGCCATTCGAAAGCGGTTAAAGTTTGATGCAACCGCGCACGGCTTTAGAACAACAGCCAGCACCATCCTGAACGAATCAGGCTTTCGTGTAGACGTGATTGAACGGCAACTAGCCCATGGTGAACGCAACAAAGTTAGAGCGGCTTACAATCGATCACAGTACCTAGCAGAGCGTACGGAAATGATGCAATGGTATAGCGACTATCTGGATGGATTAAAGGCCGGTGCCGATGTGGTGCCGATTCATAGGCGATAAAGTAAATCAAGTTTTCCAAGTCTAGCTCGACGGAACGAAAAGCGGTCACCTTCACCGCCTGACTTGGAGATTATTTTGAAGGCTGCATGGGAAAGTAGGTAGTGAAAAACTGGACAGAAAAACCAGACTGGTTCGAACTAAAGTCATATGCAGGTCTTGATAAACTAAGTCCACAAGAGTGGGCAACTTTACTAGGTGGCCGGAAATTTTGGAGAGATTTCCTTGAGGTTAGGGACTACCCTTCAAATAGCGAACATAAACAATATAAGTATTATGGTTACCTCCGTTTACTGAAGAGTATAAATTATGTAAAGAAAGGAAAATACAATATAGATCAAACCCCGCTTACTAAAAAAGGACAAGAATTTATAAATGAGAAAATGTTAGTGTCACTTCAGGATGATTTATTGTCACCTCTGAGTCGAATAAATGACAAAGAGATTAAGGAGTATAACCAAAGAGTTTTTTTTGAGGAAATCTATGGTGAAAATGGGGAGCTTTTCAGTGAATCTATAAGACCAGTCACTATTGGAGAGTTGATGGAGTTACACCAATGGGTGCCGAGGAGATTCGAAATATCGAAAAAAAATGGTGAATATACGTTTAGCCCTCTTGGAGATAATTGGAGAAGAGACTCGATAAAGTTGGTGGAGCAAACGGTAGTCCCGTACATGAAAAATGGATTTAGAAAGAAGCCAGGCATTGCCGATTGCTACCTTGGCGTTGATCTTAAAGCTACTGACGAGACACTAGTTCAAGACTTTAAGAAATATATCAGTAAAGCTAGAAAGCGATATGGTTATTCAGGCGTCAAAAATATGAGATCAAGCTTGGTAAATGAACTTTTTCATAAACGAGTAATACAATATATAGACCTTAACCTATGGCTTAAAGCTCATAATAAAAGCTTACGCCAGCATCAGATTGCAAACATAATATTTGAAGATGATATTGACTTGAATCTACCAGAAAAACTAAGGCAACAAACAATTCCACTAGTGAAAAGGGCCTCTACAGAAGAATTCATTCACGCGCTTTTTTCTAGTCCGATATGATTTTCCACTCAAAAGATATCGGTAAAGATTCATACTAGTTTCGCTTCTCGTAGCGCAATTAATGAAATGATTAACTGACTCCTAGCCCATCCCAGATGGATTTTTAAATAGCTCGGAGATTCAATTAAATGACCCATTATTATCAGGACTTAAAATACAGCGTCCTACGTTTACCAGAAGTAAAGCAGCAAACAGGATTAAGCCGTTCAGCCATTTATCAGCGCATAACAGACAACAACTTTCCCAAATCAATCAACCTCGGTGGTCGTGCCGTTGGTTGGTTAGCCAGTGACATACAGGGTTGGATCAAAAGCCGATTAGCCGCCACTAGAATGGAGGGCTAAGAAATGATAGTAACTCTACCGACTAAAGCGGATTTACTGAAAACTGACATCGTCGCAATTGACCAGCATCATAAAAAAGTAATTACCAGCTCAGTACAAATTGCAGGCTATTTCGGCAAGCGCCATTCAAATGTAATCCGAAGAGTAACGGCATTAATTAAAAAAGGACTGCTCAAAAGTGAGCCGTCCTATTATCTAAATCAACAGGCAAAAAAGCAGAAATACCACGAATTAAGCCGTGATCAATTTCTGATAGTGGTGATGGGTTTTACCGGTGATAAAGCGGATCGGTTCAAAGCTGACTTTATCAAGCTATTCAGTGAGCAGGAGGCAGAGCTGAAGCAATGGCAAGCGGGGCGGCTTGTTGCTGCCGATACGACAAAGCAGGCGAACGACCAAATCTATAAGCTACAAAATGAACTGAAAACAGTTATTCCGAGTTCAAAACGTTGCACCATGATATTCAACCACATTCAAAATCGCATTACCAAAACGGCCACGGGTTCGGCTGACACCAAACGCGAATCTATGACATCTAGCCAGTTGCACCAAGTCACTGAGCTTGAGCAGCAAGTGCAAAATCATATTAAACGGCTAAGGGGCGAAGGTGTCGATCCGGTACAAATTCGCGATAATACGATGGCAATGATTCTGGCTAATAACGGGGCCTAGTTTCATGGTCGAAATAGCCCAAAATAACAGGGGCGGTTTTGACACAGCGGAATTGACACAGAAAAGAACGGGCAAGGCCATACCAGTAAAGGCTTTGCCTGTTCCCAAAACTGAGTTAAAACGCCGGTTATTACTATTATCTGTTGAAGCCAATACCAGTTTATCAAGTGAATCAAAGCATGAGTATTTACAAACATCCGAGCGCACCGAGAAGAAGCCGAAACGCACGACCAACAGAAAGCAATTTATTAACGATGACACATACACGCACAACGGGAAAACGTACCAAGTCAATGCCACCAAGTCAGGATTGTACGCCGATATATTAAAGCCAATTATTGAACAGTTTGAGATTGGCCTATCGAGGTGGAAGCGCGTATTTGTTTTAAGGTTCGATCTACATACTCACGCCTACACCAAAG
>CAWVZP010000300.1:0-3603 GCA_963934675.1 uncultured Gammaproteobacteria bacterium
TTTAACGACCGGATTGTGGCCAAGTATGGATATTTTACCCATCAAAGAGCAGGGGGGACAGGGGCAATCCCTTAAAGTTAAAGCAATGAATTTCTATGACCCAAACTAAAGGCAGTTACTTCGAGCGCTAGCTCTATTCGTTAGGGTCAACGGTTAACTGTTCCACCCAAATAATAGTGGCACCCGCCACAGCGAGTGGCATCACTACAAAGTTAATCAGCGGAATAGTGGTTAGTACCATCACGCTACCACCAAATCCAAGCGTCAAACCACGGTGTTGACTCAATCGTTTCTTTTGGTCTGCAAAGCTAAGGTCATGGTTTCCCATCGGGTAATCAAAATACTCCAATGACAATAACCACGAACCAAATACGATCCAAAGAAAAGGCGCGATAAAATTGATGACTGGGATAAAACTTATCAGCAATAAGCCTATGCTCCATAACATGATATAAATCAGTTTGCCTAATTGAGACCGAATACTACTAATCGCGATCTCAATAAAGCGCGTGTTTGATTCTAGAGGCTTACCCGTCAGGACCGCTTCGATCCGTTCAGCCAGCAACGCGTTAAAGGGTGCAGCGACGATATTAGCAATGGGTGTGAAAGTGAAAAAAACCACAATCGTTGTCAATCCAGTAATGAAAGTCCAGATAATCCAGCGCAAGAAATCTAAAAACCCTGGCACGAAAGACATGAGCCAATCGACAGCAGGCGATAACTGCATATAGCTATACCAAATTAATCCGCCGAACAAAACGATGTTAATTAACAGCGGCACAAGGGCGTAGAGGCGCACATCGGGCCGCTTAATGACTTGAATAGCGCGGGCCAAAATGGCGGCACCAGATAAAAAATCACGAATCATTAGGTTTAGGCTCGGTTAATCTTATGGAGTGACTATCAAAAGCGCTGTTTTCTTTCGTGGTCTGTTTTTTGCGCATACACCAAGAGTAGGAACCATTAGGCCACAACAGTAATCGCGAAAAAGCGCATTTTAAGTTAGGGTAGGTTGACTGGCTCTGGTGCAACCCAGCCATCGGCACGATGTTCAGCGATGACCTTTGTATAAACACCACCACGAACGTTAAAATCGGCACTTACGCGCATAAATCGAGGTTCTATGGCTTCAACGAAATCGGATAGCATATTGTTAGTGACTGCTTCATGGAAAGCGCCTTTATCGCGATATGACCAGAAGTACATTTTAAGAGATTTGAGTTCCAAGCACTTTTTATCTGCAATATATTCTATTAAGATAGTGGCGAAATCAGGTTGGTCTGTCAGTGGACACAGACAGGTAAATTCAGGTGTATCAATACGAATCGTGTAATCTCGATCCTGTTGTGGGTTATCAAAAGTATCGAGTGACTTTGAGGGATTGGAAGGTTTAGATGGCCGAGTGCTCACAAATGGGTCTCATGTAGTTGAAGAAATTAAAAGTAAGATTTTACACCATGATATGTTTATCAAACAGTTGTCAGGCTAGTTTTTTAGTGGTTTTCTAATAATCAGAAAGGGTCATGAAGGATAAATCAGGTTCAAATTTTTCAGCAGCATTGCTGTTGCTTCCATCTTCTAATGATATACTTAATCTTGATAAAAATTAAATACAACTACCCCAACACATGCGCTTGAGCCAAATCAAAATTTCTGGTTTTAAATCCTTCGTGGACCCGACCAAAATTCTATTTCCTGCCAGTATTACCGGCATTGTCGGCCCCAATGGTTGTGGCAAATCGAACGTGATCGATGCGGTGCGTTGGGTAATGGGCGAGTCGTCGGCCAAACACTTGCGCGGTGGCTCGATGGAAGACGTTATATTCAGCGGATCATCGGGCAGAAATCCTGTCGGTCAGGCCGTGGTCGAACTGATCTTTGACAATACCGATGGTCGAGTGAAAGGTGAATACGCCAAATACAACGAAATTTCTGTTAAACGATTGGGCACAAGAGCAGGAAAATCTCAATATTTTCTTAATAATACGCGTTGCCGCCGCCGCGATATTGCCGATATTTTTCTCGGTACAGGGCTAGGGCCCAGAAGCTATTCGATTATCGAACAAGGCATGGTGAGTCGTGTCATTGATGCCAAGCCAGATGAGTTACGCACCTATTTGGAAGAAGCCGCTGGTATTTCCAAATATAAAGAGCGTCGACGTGAAACCGAAACCCGAATGCGCCATACCCGCGAAAATCTCGACAGGCTTAAAGATTTAATCGATGAAATCGAAAAGCAACTGTCTAGACTGGACAGGCAATCAAAGACCGCTGAGAAATATAAGCGTTTCAAACAGGACCAACGCAAGCTTGAAGCCGAAAGCCTATTGCTTGAAAAAATGGCTTTCGACGACAATATTAACGAACAAAATCATCAATTGTCTTCGGTTGAAACCTCAATGGAAGGGTGTTTAGCTCAGTTTCGACAGGTTGAAAAACATATTGAAGAAAATCGCGAGCAATTAGTGACAGCGGCTGATCATCACAACGAAGTGCAAACCCAATATTATCGACTAGGTTCTGAGATATCGACCCAGGAACAATCGATAGAGCATCAACGGAATTTGCGTCAGCATAATAGTCTTGAATTACAAAATATTCAGCAGTCTCTAAAAGACTCGCAACAAATGATCGATAGTGATCAGCAAAAAGTAACCCGATTTGAAACCAACATAGCCAGTATTCAGCCTCAACTTGAATCGTCTACTACCGAATTTCAAATGCAGGAACAAGCCTCTGTTCAAGCTGAAGCCGATATGGTCGCGTGGCAGGAAAAAACAGACCAATTTCGACGTGACTTTAATAAAATACACGAGTCGGCACAAATTGAAAATCGTGGTATCGAACACATTGAACGACAGCTGCGACAATCAGGGCAGCGTCGTGAAAAATTCCAGGCAGAGTCTAAAACGCTCGATACCTCTGCCTTCGACCAGGAAATAACCAGTCTTGAGCAACAAGCCGAAGCCAAGAGTCAGGAGCATGCTGCTACCCAGGAACAGATGGAAGCAAAGGGCGATGAAATACTTGAGTTGCGCGATAGCATTGAACAGCAATCGACTCAGCTAGACGAGAAACGAACTGAGGTGCAGAACCTGCGAGGTCGCTTAAGTTCACTAGAGGCATTGCAACAGCATGTGTTAGCCGAAGATAGTGAAGATGTGCGACATTGGTTGTCACAACAGCGAATCGACTCAGGCAAACGCCTAACCGAAATACTCAAAGTGAGAAATCAAGCAGAAAAAGCGGTTGAAGTTGTTTTAGGTTCGTTCTTAAGCGCCTATTGCGTAGAGCCAGGGCAAGCTATTCCCGATACACTGCTTCCGAATCAAAGCTTGGCACTATTCGATAGGCAGCGTAATAGGGCTGCCCGTAAAGATCAAAAGGATTGGCCTAGACTGCTTGACGCTATCGATTGTGATATCGATTTGTCTGCTCTGCTGTCTGGTATTTACCTCTGCCTGGACGCACAGGAATTATCCTTCAAAAAACCAATGTTAGAAGCCGGTGAGAGTCTTGTCACTCGGGATGGACTCTGGGCTGGCACTAATTGGGTTTTACAATTAGGCGATGAGGATCAACGCAGTGGCATGCTTGCTCGGG
>CAWVZP010000301.1:0-3600 GCA_963934675.1 uncultured Gammaproteobacteria bacterium
CGAACTCATCTGGCCCACCTTGCCCGGCATAATGACGTCGTCATGCTATTCACCCATGACCCATTGGAGCAGGCATTGCCAGCCTCGGGCTACTATCAATTAACAAACGGCGAATCCAGATTGGGTGTTGATAGTGCTAATGCCGCCAGCAGAGATCAATACCAACAGCGATTTGCCGCCCATCATCAAATGTTAGAGCAGCTCTGCCAGCAATTACATTTATTGCTTATCGACGTCTCAACCACCTCAAATCTGCTTGATGTTTTGAAACGCGGCCTCGGCCTTCGGCCAAAGCGCTAGTTATAGAAATGGGTCGTCAACCTGAACCATCATCATGAATGAACTTGAATTAAAAGATATTCACTTGCCCGATAGCATTTTATGGTGGCCACCAGCGCCCGGTTGGTGGGTTTTGGGTGTTGTACTTATTACATTCTTATTCTTAATGTTATTGTTATTGCCAAAGTTGTGGCGATGGTTGCGCTATAAACCAGTCAGGTCTTTGTCATTAAAAGAGTTTTATCTGATCAAGCAAAGTCATCAACAGCAAGCTGACCAAAAGCAAACGTTGCAAGCAATCACAACCTTGTTACGACGTACAGTCATGAGCAAAAGTGGGCGCATTGGTCATGCAGGCGTCGTCGGCGATGACTGGATAAACCAACTTAACCAAATGTCTCAAAAAGACTGCTTTACACAAGCGCAGGGGAAATTGTTAAAACACGGTCGATATCAACCAGCCATCGAAGGTCAAAACAAAGCCGACATCGATAGCTTGTTACAAAGTTGTGAAAACTGGATAAAATCGTTACCTAAAGGGGGAAGCCATGCTGCAACTTGATTGGCCTTGGGTGCTTTTATTACTTCCATTACCACTTTTTTCGTACTTTGTTTTGTCAAAAAAACCGATCGCGCAAGATGCAGCGTTGCAGGTGCCATTTCTGGATGATTTTAAGTTATCGCAATCAGTTGGCCTGCAGCAAAAAAATACGCATTGGGTGGTCTATCTTAGCTTATTGGGCTGGTGCCTGATGGTACTCGCTGCTAGTCGCCCACAATGGCTAGGTGAGCCGATTAGCATCAACATTAGTGGACGAGACCTGATGATGGCGGTAGACCTGTCCGAAAGCATGCGCGTTAAGGATTTCGAAATTAATGGAAACTATGTAGATCGACTCACAGCGACCAAGGTTGTCATGAACGAATTCATTGACAACCGAAAAGGTGACCGGCTTGGATTGATACTGTTTGGCACTCAAGCCTACTTACAGACGCCCATGACTTTTGACACTCATACCGTCAATCGACTATTGCAGGAGTCAGCGATTGGACTGGCCGGTGAGAATACAGCCATAGGCGATGCCATTGGTCTCGCACTCAAGCGTCTTACAGCTAGCCAAGAGGAAGATAGTCAGCAAGACAATGCTGGGAAAAATACTCAGGTATTAATTTTGGTTACCGATGGTGCAAACACAGCAGGCGCCGTATCGCCTATTAAGGCAGCCCAATTGGCTGCTGAGAAAAATCTTAAGATATATACCATTGGTATTGGCGCGGATGAAATGACTCGCAGTACCTGGTTCGGTGAGCAGATAATAAATCCGTCGACGCAGCTCGACGAGAAAACCTTACGCGGCATAGCCGATGTCACTGGCGGCCGGTATTTCAGAGCCCATGATACAAAGGAAATGATTAATATTTATAATCTGCTTGATGAGCTAGAGCCTGCTGGGCAAGACGAAGAAGAATTCCGCCCCAATAGTGCCCTGTTTCATTGGCCGCTTGCACTGGCTTTGTGCCTTGGCTTCATCATTTGCGTGCGTCGGGTATGATCGAAAATTTCCATTTTTTACGACCTGTCTGGTTGTTGGCACTATTGCCGTTAGCTTTTCTAATTTGGCGCTTATTCAATGCAAAGCGTAATAGCCGGAGCTGGCAAGTGGTTGTCGACCCAGCTCTTTTGGCCCATTTGCTCATCGGTACCAATAGTGTTCGAAGCAACACCCATCTATATTTAATTTTGGCCGTAGGGTTACTATGCATCGTAGCTTTGGCGGGGCCGGTGTGGAATAAATTAGAGCGTCCGATTTTCAAACAAGAGTCGGCGTTAGTTATCGTGCTCGACCTGTCGCGCTCGATGGACGCAGCTGACATTAAACCTAGTCGACTGACTCGAGCTCGACATAAAATAGCGGATATCCTGATTCAAAGAAAAGAGGGGCAGACGGCTCTGGTGGTTTATGCTGCTGATGCTTTTTCTGTCGTGCCACTCACCGATGATGGTAAAACCATCAATGCACTATTATCAGGCCTTACTACTGATATCATGCCTGCTCAGGGTTCGCGAGTTGATCAGGCATTAATGCAAGCCTATCCGCTATTTCAAAATATAGGCCTGTTGCGAGGAGATATCCTGTTAGTGACTGATGGCTTGAGCCAAAACGAATCGAAAGAAGCTGAGACGCTGCTGAAAGACAACGCTGGATTTCGATTGTCGATATTGGGTGTTGGCACCGAAACCGGTGGCCCAATACCGCTGCCTAACGGTGGTTTTATGAAAGATGCTCAAGGTGCAATTGTGATCTCAAGCTTGGTGATTGGCCCAATGCAAACTCTGGCTTCCCAAGGTGGGGGTATTTTCAATCTGATTAGCGCAAACGATGATGATGTCACTAATCTACTCAAAGCAATCGAACGGAATCCTTTTGAGCAAAAGGCTACTGACACAGATCGCAGCGTCGATGTCTGGCAAGAGCAAGGGCCTTGGTTGGTGTTATTAGCATTACCGCTTGTTGCGCTCGCTTTTCGTCGGGGCATTGTGTCCATGTCTCTATTTTACTTGCCGATGCTTTTGTCATCCGTCCTATTGATGGCATCGCCTGATGTATCGGCACTCGACTGGAACGAGCTGTGGCGGAATAACGACCAACGAGCACACGATCAATTTGATCAAGCGCAACATGAGGAAGCATCTGAATTGTTTGATAATGCTGATTGGAAGGGCTCCTCTTTCTATCGCTCAGGTGACTATGAAAATGCCCTGAAACAATGGCGTGATATTGATTCAGAAGATACTAGGTATAATCGAGGCAATGCATTGGCGAAGCTCGGCAAACTAGAAGAGGCGCTTGAAGCTTATGATCAGACTTTACAGAAAAATCCACTGCACGCCGATGCACAACATAATCGTCAATTAGTTGAAGAAGCATTGAAACAGGAAAAAGATCAAGAACAAAAAGATAAGTCAGATAGTGAAGAAGGTAACGATGGCGAAAAATCAGAAGATGATCAGCAGTCTTCAGAATCAGATCAAGGTGAGCAATCCGATGAGTCGGATAGTCAACAGCCCTCTGATGAGTCCGAGGGTAAAGAGGGCCAGAACAAGAGTGACCCACAGGAACCAGATGATGATTCTCAGGAGCAGTCAGTAGATAAAGCGCAGTCTAATGAAGAATCAGACGATTCAAAAGAATCAGAGGAAAGTGAGGCAGATCAAGCAAGCTTGGAGCAACAGTTGTCTGAGCAGGCAGCCGATCAATGGTTACGAAAAATACCTGATGATCCCGGTGGGTTATTAAGGCGCAAGTTTTTATATCAATA
>CAWVZP010000302.1:0-3589 GCA_963934675.1 uncultured Gammaproteobacteria bacterium
GTGCCTTATCTCGAAGTTGTGAAAGGTACCCCACCCTTTATTATTATTTTACTGAGCGTTTCTGTACTGATGATTTTCTTTCCTCAAATCGCGTTATATCTGCGCGATTTTGCTTTTGATAAATAAACAGAGTCAATTATGTTTGAGAGGATTCTAGTCGCGGTTGATGGTTCTGAAAGCGGACAGGAAGCGCTTGAAATGGCCATTGGCTTGCAAAAAGCACATGGTTCTGAGTTGCTTATTTTGACCGTTTTTCGTCAACACACTATGTGGACGGCATCCATTTCGATGGTGAATCCAGAGCTAACCGGTTCCACTGATTCCGCTCTGGAGGAATACGCTAAGGATGTTGCTGAAAAAGGCAAAAAATATGCAAAGCAGCTAGGTGTCGAAAAAGTAAGAGCATTCTACATGGGAGGTGGGCCCGCCAGAACTATCGTCAAATTTAGCAATGATCATGACGTGGGTCTTGTCGTATTGGGCAGCCGCGGGTTAAGTGATTCGGAACGATACCTGCTCGGAAGTGTTTCACATAAAGTGACCAGTACATCTGATCGCCCAGTACTCGTTGTATAAGGGCGTGTTTAAAAAGGCACTTTTTCAGAGATTGTCTCCGTTGTCTAAGTGCGCTTGCTGTTGTCAGTTTCGTGCTCGTTTAGAAGCCGCTATTCAGGGTGCACTTATTGGCATGGATGGTGTTTTTGCAGAGTCAAAAAACAGTGTCGAAAAAAACACTATTTTTAGACACACTCATCAGTATTTATTTGAATTAAAACTGACTGACTCAAAGAAGTGTTTGGGCCAATGATCGTGATCGAGCGAATTCAAGATATTGATAAAACTGTTTCAATATTAACAGCGGCAGAATCAACGCTTGCGGTGGCAATTGTCACCCAATCACTCACAACGCCGTTTTTATTACACCAAGTTCGAACCAATCGATAATGATCAGTGACAGCACCGATTTTTGCATTGACGCGATGCTATTTGGCGGTACTTTCCCGGTAGGGTTAGCCCGCGACAGTTTGCAATGCGTCATTAAATCAATGTCAGAGCCGCAATTGATGTGCCTGAACCTGACCTAAACGTTCAATTGAGATATTAAAATATGACTACATTAAAAAGTACTGTTTCGTCGTCAGATAGTCCTTCCAACCCAGCTATTGATATTGCAGGATTATCGGATATGGATCGGGCCTCAACCCTGCATCCTTTTACCCCCGTTCGTGCCTATGAGGAAAACAACATGGGCGACCCTAGAATTATTGAAAGCGGATCTGGCATTCGGATTACCGATGCAAAAGGTGTGACGTCTATTGATGGATTTGCCGGCCTTTACTGCGTCAACATTGGTTATGGTCGACAGGAAGTCGCCGAGGCAATTGCTGATCAGGCGCGTAAACTGGCTTATTATCATAGCTATGCGGCACACACGACCGAGGCGCTCGCAAGGTTGTCGGATCGTTTGATCAAGATGGCGCCAGGCAATATGAAGAAAGTTTTTTATGGTTTGTCGGGTTCAGATGCCAATGAAACCCAGGCCAAGCTAGTGTGGCATTACCATAACCTGATTGGTCAGCCAAAAAAGAAGAAAATCATTGCTCGTGAACGTGGTTATCACGGTTGTTCTGTTGTTTCTGGATCTATGACTGGCATGAGTTTTTATCATGATCATATGGATTTACCCGTCAGTAATATTCTGCATACTGGCGTGCCACATCACTATTGGGGCTGCGAGCTAGGTGAGTCTGAACTTGAATTTTCGAAGCGTCGTGCCGAGGAACTTGAAGCTCTAATCCTCAAAGAAGGGCCGGAGACAGTGGGCGCATTCATTGCTGAGCCAGTGTTGGGCACTGGCGGAATTATTCCACCACCTGAGGGTTACTGGAATGCGATTCAGCAAGTGCTAAATAAATATGACGTGCTACTCATCGCTGATGAAGTTATTACTGCCTTTGGTCGCATCGGCGCGGACTTTGGTTCAGAAATATACGCTATGAAGCCAGACTTGATTACGGTAGCAAAAGGTTTAACCTCCGCTTATGCGCCTCTATCGGCCGTCATTATTGGTGACCGTGTTGCGGGTGCGTTATCGAGTCATTCCGATGAAATTGGTGTTTTCTCGCACGGTTATACCTATTCAGGGCATCCGATTTCAGTTGCTGCGGCCAATGCAAACCTGGATATTCTTGAGCGTGAAAACATTGCAGCGCATGTTGCAGAAAATGGTATCTACCTAAGGGATTCACTTCTGAACGCAGTTAAAGATGAATCGATTATTGCTGAAGTACGGGGTGTTGGAATGCTTGCAGCGATTGAGTTTGTCGCTGACCCTGCTACTAAAACTCGATTTGAAGCCAGCTTGAAAGTAGGTGCTCGTATGTCCGCTGCTTGTCTGAAGAATGGTCTTATTGCGAGAGCGATGCCGCATGGTGATATTCTTGGGTTTGCACCGCCGTTGATTACGACAAGGCAGGATATGGAAGAAATTGCAGGGATCGTGAATAAGTCTGTATCTGAAGTAACACAGCAACTGTCGAAAGAAGGCGTAATTTAAAAATAGTATTGGTTTCTTTTCAAGCAGGATTTAGCATGACAAATCAACAGGCTCCAAAAATTAGGCTTTCCGATTGTACGATCAGTTATGAAGGCACTTCCCAGAAGAAACGTTTTGGGTTAATTGCGCTCGCGACCGATTTGACCAGTGAACCGGACTTTGTGCAATTGATGCCACATGATCA
The DNA here is from genome assembly GCA_963934675.1 of uncultured Gammaproteobacteria bacterium. Taxonomy (GTDB): domain Bacteria; phylum Pseudomonadota; class Gammaproteobacteria. Next base: position 2,742 of record CAWVZP010000302.1, read on the forward strand.
AGTGGGTATTTATACCACCCGAGTTGCTTACGAAAACCCAACAACCCCGGAAAGCCTGCGTGATATGGCACCGCGTCTTTGTGCCGCCGCAGACTTGATTTTACCGGGTGAGCCACTGAATGTTATCTGCTATAGCTGCACTGCTGCCTCGGTCGTCATTGGTGATGACGTTGTGGCTCAGGCGATTCATACTGTGCGTCCTGGGGTTCCGGTGGTAACGCCATCTGCAGCAGCAAGATTGGCATTTACGGCGTTAGGTGTCAGGAAAATCTCGATCCTAACGCCTTATCTGGTTGAAACTAGTCAACCAATGGCCGATTACTTTACCCAACATGGTCTGGAGATACAGCGCTTTGATTGCCTTGGTATGAGTGATGATCGCGACATGGCCCGTATTAGTCAAAGCTCTATTATTGCGGCTGCTGTTCGGGTTGATGTACCACAGGCAGAGGCATTGTTTATTTCCTGTACAGCGGTGCCTTCTGTTGCTGTAATCGCAGAAATTGAAAACCGTATTGGAAAACCGGTAGTGACCTCTAATCAAGCTAGTGCTTGGGCAATGATGCGCTATGCTGACTTACAGCATAACCCTGTCGGTTATGGACGTTTGTTTGATTTCGATCTTCCAAAACAGAATTAACGGAGCTTTTAGATGACGATTGCACTTCCCGTCAGTCTTAGTGACATTGAACTCGCGCGTAGCAGGATAAGTATCAATGTTCGAGCGACGCCAGTAGTTGAATCACCCTCATTAAGTGAATTAACCGGTGTTCCTGTGCACCTCAAGCTCGAACATCAGCAAGTAACTGGCAGCTTCAAATTGTGCGGCGCGACCAATGCGGTTAGTC
>CAWVZP010000303.1:0-3588 GCA_963934675.1 uncultured Gammaproteobacteria bacterium
AGATTTCAATTTAGCCTCAAAACCGTGTGACAGCCATAAATCGCGGTGAACGGTGATTGCGAGAATTCCCCCTGGTTTCAAAATACGAACAACTTCGTCTAATGGTTCGGCGCCAACATGGCCATGAGTAAAAGTGCCAGAGGAAACCGCTGCATCATAGATATTACTTTCGATGTCTAATGGTAGGTTTAAATCACCAGTGAAAAGTGACCGGTAGATATTACGATGGTCTGCAACTTGTAACATGTCAGGTGATAAATCGACACCATCGAGATTGGAGTATCCCTGTCCATGTAGTAGCGTGCACGTTAATCCTGTGCCGCAACCAATATCGATTATGTGTGATAATTTATTAGGCAGGTGTTCGATCAGCAAACTAGCAATTGTGCTGGGCGAGGTGTAACCGAGCTTATCCAGCATTTCATAGTCATAATCGGCCGCCCACTGTCGATAAAAATCGACATGCGATTGGTTATCGCCAGTCAAACCATAGGCTTGACTGACGAATGCGCTAGTTTCACTTTTATGAACAGGCATAGTGGTAAATAGCGTTTATTGATAAAGGTTTTTTAAAGGCCTGCCAGCATAGTGTCAGCATCACTAACTTCAAATTTACCCGCAGCTTCAATATTGAGCGCTTCAACTACACCATCGTTGATCAGCATTGAATAGCGTTGCGAGCGAACGCCCATGCCATTACTAGTCAAGTCTAACTCAAGTCCCACTGCTTGAGTGAAGTCTCCGCTGCCATCGGCTAACATCATAACGCAATCATCTGCCTTGTGTTGCTTACCCCAAGCGCTCATAACAAAAGCATCATTGACCGAAAGACAGACTATTAGATCAACGCCTTTGGCTAATAACTCATCCGATTTAGTGACATAACCCGGCAAATGAGATACTGAGCAGGTTGGTGTGAACGCGCCAGGAAGTGCAAACAAAGCAACTTTCTTGCCTGAAAACAACTCGTCAGTTGATTCATTTTTAACGTTTGAACCATCCATATATTGCAATGTTACAGAAGGAATTTTTTCATTAATTTTGATTGTCATGTTTAAGCCTGTATAGATGATAAATTAAGTAATGTAAATTTTGTGAACGTTTAGAATACACCATTTGTGATTCAGACAAAATTTTAGTGACCAAAATAACATTAATAATATGATTTCCTTTAGAATAGTAAAATATTCTAAAATAGTTAAACCTTTAACAAGAGCTAAAATTAATGTGGCAAGTACACCGTTTAGACAAGCGTAATCATTGGATTTTCGATATGGATGGCACTTTGACCATCAGCGCACATGATTTCGAAATTATACGTAAAGAACTGGGTTTGAAACCAAATGTCCCCATTCTGGAGGCACTAAACGCTATGCCAAATGAACAGTCAGCACCTTTGTGGTTAAAGCTCGATGATCTTGAATGTCACTTTGCCGAAAAATCAACACTCATGCCAGGTGCGCCAGAGTTACTCGAAAAGTTGCAGATGCGCGGTGTAAAATTGGGTTTGCTTACGCGTAATATCATGCCTGTTGTTGAAACCACATTGACTGCTTGCGGTATTAGCCATTTTTTCCCTGTCCAGCACAGGCTAGATCGAGATTCCTGCACGCCTAAACCATCTCCCGATGGCATTAATCATTTACTTAACGATTGGCAAGCTGAACCAAGTGATGCGGTAATGGTGGGGGACTATTTGTTTGATTTACAGGCCGGTAGAAATGCCAAGGTGGCCACTATACACCTCGACCCGGCGGGTGATTTCGCTTGGCCAGAAATGTCAGATATCTGCATCAAGCAGTTTTCAGAAATTCATGATTTTCTATAAAATATTTTTAGAGTAAATTGGCGATTTTGAGCGCCTGCTTGCTCATCATAGCGTAAGGCTCATCACGTGTTTTGTCATGTACATCCATTCGGTAGTTGATAAATTCTGCCTCATCGTCGTAATGTAAGAAAGGATTGCCCTCTATTTGTTCTGCGAAGGTGCTGGTTTTTTTAACCGAATAATTATGACCCGGGTGGATTAGCATATCGTCGGGTAGCTCCTGCTTCATTTTCTTTAAGGTCTCAAACATTTCCAAGGGGCTGCCACCATTCAAGTCGCAACGACCACAGCCAAAGACGAATAGAGTATCACCGGTAATGATTTCATTGCCCAGTTGATAGCAGGCTGAACCGGGCGTATGGCCAGGTGTATGTAGTACTTTTATTTGACTCTCACCGAGCGCAATTTCATCACCGCCATAGTGCAAGCTTGGTTTAGTGATATCACTACCCCAAAATTCAAGTTCAGCCTTGAGCAAATGGATCTCAGCATGGCCGTGCTCTAAAATGCCTTCGATGCCATTGATGTGATCGTGGTGGCTGTGAGTCAACAAAATATCCGTGATTTTTAGATCGAGTTTTTCTGCTTCAGTAATGATGGTGGGTGCATCCCAGGCTGGGTCCACCACAGCAGTGCGACGAGTGGCAATATCCTCTATTAGATAAACAAAGTTCAACATTGGACCTAGCTCGAGAGCATGTATTTTGAAACCACTGTCAGACATCGTGTTTACCTTATAATAAAGTGTGTTTGATTATACTCAGAAGCTGGATTTTTGACACAATACTAACGACAATAGGCTACTTTTCAAAATTCCCAGGTAATACTAAAACGTGGGCTAAGATTAATAGGAAAATTATGAGCAAATCAGCGGTAAAAAAAGTCGTTCTAGCCTATTCAGGTGGACTCGATACGTCGGTTATATTGAAGTGGCTGGAAGATGAATACGATTGCGAAGTCGTTACTTTTACAGCCGACATAGGGCAGGGTGAAGAACTTGAGCCTGCTCGTATAAAAGCTGAGAAATATGGTGTAAAAGAAATCTACATCGAAGACTTACAAGAAGAGTTCGTGCGCGACTTTGTCTTTCCCATGTTCAGAGCCAATGCCATTTACGAAGGTGAATATCTCTTAGGTACATCGATAGCTCGGCCATTAATTTCTAAGCGCTTGATTGAAATTGCAAAAGAAACGGGCGCAGATGCCATCTCACATGGCGCAACCGGCAAAGGTAATGACCAAGTACGTTTCGAGCTGGGTGCCTATGCACTTAATCCTGACATCCGTATTATAGCCCCTTGGCGTGAGTGGGATTTGAACTCGCGTGAAAGCCTGATGGCCTACGCTGCAAAAGCAGGCATTGCGATTGAACAAAAACAAGGCCAGAAATCACCCTATTCGATGGATGCCAATATGCTGCATATCTCATATGAAGGCGGCATCCTCGAAGACCCATGGTTAGAGCCGACTGATGACATGTGGCTCAATACGGTATCACCAGAGAAAGCGCCCGATACGGCTCAGTATCTTGAACTAACCTATGCCAAGGGTGACATCGTCGCTATTGATGGCGAATCAATGACGCCAGCCGAAGTGTTAAGAAAATTAAATCAAGTCGCAGGAGCGCACGGCGTTGGTCGATTAGATATGGTCGAAAATCGCTATGTTGGTATGAAGTCACGCGGCTGTTACGAAACACCCGGCGGCACTGTGATGATGAAGGCTCACCGAGCAATCGAGTCAATTACGCTGGATCGAGA
>CAWVZP010000304.1:0-3562 GCA_963934675.1 uncultured Gammaproteobacteria bacterium
AGAATGTAGCTCACTTTGTCCCAGACATCATCGGGTGCAATTTTAACGCCACGAGGTAACAGACTTCGAAATTCACAAAACTCACGAATCGCGTCGGTGATGCCTGTTCGCAATCCATTGACATGGGTCCCCCCCTGCGCCGTGGGAACTAAATTCACATAACTTTCTGTAATCGCCTCACCACCTTCGGGTAGCCAAAGTATTGCCCATTCAGCCGCTTCATGCTCTCCCTTGACGGACGTAACAAACGGCGTTGCGGGTAATAGATCAAACCCTGCTAATGCATCTAGCAGGTAATCTGACAGACCGTCTTCGTAATACCATTCATGTGATTCTTTGGTTTTTTCTTCATAGAATTTAACGCGTAAGCCAGGACATAAAACGGCCTTGGCACGAAGTACGTGTTTCAGTTTTGATACGGAGAAAATGGCACTATCGAAATATTCTGGCGCTGGCCAAAAATGAATGGTGGTGCCGGTGTTCTTTTTGCCCACGGTGCCGATTTCTTTCAAATCAGCGGTTTTGTTACCGTTCTCAAATCCTATAGAGAATTCTTTTCCGTCTCGGCGAACACGAACATCGAGCTGCCTTGATAAAGCATTAACAACCGATATGCCAACACCGTGTAGGCCACCAGAAAATTGATAATTTTTGTTAGAGAATTTACCACCAGAATGCAATTTTGTTAGGATAACTTCAACACCCGGAATGCCTTCTTGAGGATGAATATCAACCGGCATACCGCGGCCATCATCAATAACGCTTAAAGATTGATCCGCATGCAGGATAATTCCTATCTGAGTCGCATGACCGGCCATCGCTTCGTCAACACTATTATCAATGATTTCTTGCGCGAGGTGATTGGGTCGAGTGGTGTCGGTGTACATGCCCGGACGTTTTTTGACAGGATCGAGTCCTGTCAGAACTTCGATCGATGCGGCATCGTATTGATTATTCAAAATGTAGTGTTACCCGTTGGTTCGTCATGTTGGCTGGTACATTGATTGGGAATGGCTGCGCCAAATTATAGCGTTATCGTACTTGAAATTGTGAGTATGTTATCTGATATAATAAGTCACTTTTTTTGGAAACAGTATTATGAGCGAGTCACCTTATATTCACAATGTAAACGCCCAGAATTTCCAGTCTGTGGTGCTTGAAAACTCTCTTAAAGTTCCAGTATTAGTCGACTTTTGGGCAGACTGGTGCCAACCCTGCAAAACTTTAATGCCATTACTGGCAAAGTTGGCTGAAGAATATGGCGGAAAATTTATACTCGCTAAAGTTAATAGCGAAGAAGAGCAGGAGTTAGCAGGGCATTTTGGCATTAAGAGCTTGCCAACCATGAAACTTTTCGTTGACGGGCAAATCGTTGGTGAAAAGATGGGCGCTTTGCCTGAATCAGAAATACGCGCGTTTATAGATCAATACATTACCAGCGAATCGGATAGCCTGATGCAATCTGCAAATATCGCATTCGAGCAGGGGAATATGGAAGAAGGTTTAGCGCTGATGAATCAGGCACTCGCACAAGACCCCACGAATGCTGATCTCAAAATTAATATGGCTACAGTGATCATGTCCCAAGGTGACAAAGACAGCGCTCTGGCGTTGCTAGATTCACTTAGCGATGACGATAAGAAAAAAGACGAGGCCGTCAAATTATTAGCTGCAATCAACTTATCGAGCCAGTTAGAAGGCATTCCTGCTTTGAAAGAAATCGAAAAAGATTTATCCGAAGATCCGAAAAATTTAATCGCCTTGCTGAATAAAAGCACCCATTTATCGGCTCAGGGTGAACATGAAATAGCGATGGAATGCCTACTGGAAATTTTCAAAATCGATCAGCAATTTCAGGATGGCGCAGCACGCAAGGGGTTGTTTGCTCTGTTCGACATGCTGGGTGGTGAACATTCTGCAGTACAGAAATATCGTCGTAAACTTTTCACGCTGCTCCATTAATTTAAGTCGATATTAGAATTCTTCATAAATTTCTTATCTAGAGTGATTTTTTATATTTCAGTTATGAATAGTGTATCTGGAAATATCATTTATTTACCTAATATCACTCGACTATAGTGGTAGCTTATTTTTTACTTATGGGATAAAAATCAATGAAGCTGGAATCATTAGCACTACATCACGGGTACGATTCAGAGCCGACAACAAAGTCTGCGGCTGTCCCTATTTATCAGACTAGCTCATATACTTTCGATAATACACAGCATGGTGCCGACCTATTTGATCTCAAGGTACCGGGCAATATTTATACTCGAATCATGAACCCGACCACGGATGTTCTAGAGCAGCGCCTGGCGGCAATGGAAGGTGGCATTGCCAGTCTAGCCGTTGCGTCTGGTATGTCTGCTATTACCTATGCTATCCAATGTATTTGTGAAGTGGGTGATAATATTGTCAGCACCAGCCAGCTCTACGGTGGCACCTACAATTTATTCGCCCATTCATTGCCCAAACAAGGCATAGAGGTTCGGCTGCTGTCGCATGACGATTTCGACGGTTTTGAAAAGGCAATAGATAGTAAAACGAAAGCGATTTTTTGCGAATCTATCGGTAACCCGGCTGGTAATATTGTTGACATTGAAAAGCTGGCTGAAATTGCTCATCGACACGGCGTTCCTGTTATTGTCGATAACACGGTAGCAACACCTTACTTGTGCCAGGCATTCGAAAAAGGTGCCGATATTGTTATTCACTCCCTGACTAAATATATTGGCGGTCATGGTACTTCGATTGGCGGTGTCATCATTGATTCAGGCAAGTTTGACTGGGTCGCTAATAAAGAGCGCTTCCCGGTATTGAATGAACCAGATCCTTCTTATCATGGCGTTATCTATACTGAAGCGCTTGGACCTGCAGCCTTTATTGGTCGATGCAGAGTAGTACCTTTAAGAAACACCGGTGCGGCCATCTCCCCAATGAATTCATTTCAAATATTGCAGGGGCTCGAAACACTGGGCTTGCGCATGGAGCGACATTGTGATAATGCGGAAAAACTGGCTCAGTATTTGAATACTCATGAAAAGGTTGCATGGGTGAATTACGCGACACTGGCCGACAGTCCTTATAAAGCCATGTCTGAAAAAATTACGGGTGGTAAAGCCTCAGGTATTCTTAGCTTTGGTATTAAATCTGATACTAATGGTGGTGTTGAGGCAGGCGCTCAATTTATCGATGCATTGCAAATGATTCTGCGCCTGGTCAACATTGGTGATGCCAAGTCACTGGCGTGCCACCCAGCCTCAACCACACACAGGCAGTTGAATGAAACTGAACTGGCCGCAGCAGGTGTGAGTGGTGATCTGGTGCGTATATCGGTTGGTATTGAGCATATTGACGACATCATCGCCGATGTCAGCCAAGCGTTAGACAAGGTAACTGTTTAAATAAACATATAGCTAGTTAGCAGTAAGTTTTATCGCTAACTAGCTTATTCTGCATTGGCTGATCGCCATGTAACGTTATGGACTTTTGAGTTGAGTCTTAGGGGGCATTTATACTGGCAAATCCATAATTATTTTTACCTGATTTTTTAACCGCATAC
>CAWVZP010000305.1:0-3562 GCA_963934675.1 uncultured Gammaproteobacteria bacterium
CGATCAAACTCCTAGGCGACAATTTGTTGTTTTATCGGAATAGCGAAAACGAAGTCGTTGCCCTTGAGGATGCGTGCCCCCATCGAAAACTGCCTTTATCTATGGGTAAGTTAGTTGGGGATGCCGTACAGTGTGGCTATCACGGATTAACTTTCAATGCCGATGGACACTGTATTAACGCACCCACACAGGACAAAGTACCGAGTAATGCTGTTGTGCGTAGTTATCCAACTTTTGAAAAATATAAATTGATTTGGATCTGGATGGGTGATCCTGCACAGGCTGATCCATCTAAAATTCTTGAGCTAGACAATTATGATGACCCAAACTGGGGTTTAACTGATGGTGGTATGCTTGAATGCCAATGCCATTATTTATATTTGCTCGACAATCTACTCGATCCATCGCATGTTGCCTGGGTTCATAAAAGTTCATTTGCATCAGTGGGTACTGAAGACGTGCCGTTAATTATTGAAGACACCCCATCTGGCGTATTAGTGTCGCGCTGGATTAAAGACATTGAACCACCGCCTTACTATGCTGATATGTTGCCTTTCAACGGTAAGGTAGATCGGTTACAACATTACGAAGCTTCTATGCCATCCATCGCGATCAATATGGGCACCTATGTTCCGGCTGGATTAGGGGGTGATAATGCCAACCTACCGAAAGATGCGTATCGTATGCGGTCCTATCACTTTATTACACCAATTGATGCGCATTCAAGCCGTTATCACTGGTTTCAACACTATAATACTAACATCCATGACGAGGTAGTCCGGCAAAAATTGAATGAAGGCGCGCTAAATGCATTTGAAGAAGATCGTATTGTTCTTGAGGCAGTTGACCTTGGCATGAATCAGAAAAAAAGTCCTAACCTCGATTTGCAGCTTGATATCGGTTCGAAAAAATTTAGAAAGAAACTGAATGCATTAATCAAAACCGAAAGGGCAGATGCTTCATGCTGATGTTTATAGAAACCGCATCAAAGCTATAGTTACTTTATTTTGTTAATACGATTGGCCTAGTTTTAATTAATTGAGAGCTGAAATAATGAAAATAACATTTCGACAAGTAGATGCTTTTAAAACTGTCGTTCAAACGGGAACGGTAACCGAATCGGCGAGGATTCTTGGTGTTTCGCAGCCTGCGGTGAGTCGCTTAATTTCAGATCTTGAAAGTGAAGTTGAGTTTAAATTATTTACACGAACTGGCAGAAACCTGAAAGCAACGCCTGAAGCCTTGTTATTAGTTGAAGAAGTACGTCGTGCATTAATTGGACTCGAACAAATTAAACTGACTGCTGTAGCTATTAAACAATTTAAACATGCACAGCTCAGACTTATTTCTACACCGGCCTTTTCAACCTTGATTGCACCACAGTTAATACAGAAGTTTGCCAAGCGCCAACCAGATGCCATGGTGTCGCTTGAAATCCAATCAACCGATGTGGCTGTTGAATGGATGATTTCGCAAAACTTTGATTTTGGAATTGCATCAGCCACAATGGTTAACCATACGACTTTAAGCCATCCTCTATCTAAGGCTAGCTCCGTTTGCGTGTTTCCTAAGGGGCATCGACTGGCGCATAAAAAAGTTATTACATTGAACGATTTGGAAAATGAATCCTTTATATCTTACTTGCCAGATTCGAAGTTTCGATTCGAGGTAGATGACGTTTTTAAAAGCAAGGGCATCACTCGAGTTCTGCAGTATGAAGCGCGGACTACTGATGCTATTTGTAGGCTCGTTGCTCAAGGGCTTGGGGTTTCTATTATTGTGACTATGGGAACATTGCCTGGCGCAGGTGACGATTTTTTACAGACGCCATTTGAAATAGACTTTCCGTTCAATGGGGCACTAATTTGGTCACGGCAAAAAAACATGTCGGCCGTAGCCAAAGATTTCCTTGAAATGGTTGAAACAGAATTTAGCTCGATTGAAGTGCCTGTCTGAATTGTTCACGTGCCAGTGCGCTATGAATAGTGTCATAATCGCGCGGATAGGCTTCACCTGCTTCAATTTTCATGACTGCCATCGCTGGGCCCGGTTGCTTTAAAAACTCAGCCACTTCAGATTCAAAGTTTTCAATATCAGCAAAGACTGTTACAAATCGATAACCAGCAGCTTTCGCCATAGCGCCAAAATCGACTTTTTTATGCCCAGGAATAGGGTGTGCGCCATTGACTTCATAAACGCCGTTTTCGAATATAAAATGATGAAAGTTTTTGGGCTCTGCATTGGCAATGGTTACCAGCGATCCCAAATTCATTAAAATACTGCCATCACCATCAAACACCAATACCTCTTTTTTTGGATTAGCCAAAGCAAGCCCCAGTCCATGTGATGATGCTTGCCCCATAGCACCAGTGGCAACATAGTTTAAATCGCGGGGGTTGATCGCCATCCAGTCGAACAGAGTTTGGTAAACTGCAACAACGATCTCATTGTTAACATGATTTTTTAGTACTTTAAGTGCGAGATCTCGTTTCATACTGGGGCCCTGCCGATGATAAATACAAAAGTAGAGGACGTTTGATAGGCTTTTTCGATGTCGGTTGCAATATGTTGCACATCCTCAGGCTCTTCAATGACTCGATAGGGAATTTGCATTGCATCGAGCACTGGCTGAATAATACGAACACCGTAGGATGATGATTGTGACGACAACTTGTGAGGTTCTTTACCCTGCAAGCCGACCATCATGCAAATGGGTAACTGATAATCGATGCCAATGGCTCTAATGGCATTCAATGAGTCCATCAACCCAGTTTGCTGCATTAACAATAACGCACGAGTTTTGTTGTATGACATGGCGCCGCAAATAGAAACGCCTTCATCCTCCTTGCATACTCGTACCAATTTAAATTCAGAGTCTCTTGAGATAGGCCACAATAAACCATCACTGGTGACGATATCGGGTACCGATAAGATAAACTGAATATTGGCCTGCTTAAGAGCATCCATGATGGCACGACCTGATGGATGCTTGATATCTTTGTTTACACTCATACCGACTGTTTTAATTGTGGTTGTTTAAAAAAAAAACAATTTCTGCTTCTATTCGTTTCATATCAGACTCGAGACCAATGGTCACCCGAATACAGTTTTCATAGGCGGGTGAAGCAAAACGACGAATCGCAATACCTTGACTACTTAAATAATCAGCACAGGCCACTGCTGAATGCTCGCCAGGTTTAAACTCAAGTAACACAAAGTTGGTTTGGCTGGGATAAACCTTGAGACCTAAGTTTTTCATGCTTTCTGAGAACGCGTTGCGCAATCGCCGATTGGTCTGGAAAACGTAATTAATATGCGTTTCATCTTTCAGTGCTGCCATTGCTGCTGCGACAGAACTGGAAGCAACCGGGAAAGTTAATCCTATGCGGCTGACCATATCGATAATTTCTTGGCTGGCGTACATCCAACCGACGCGGGCTCCGGCCAAGCCGTATATTTTTGAGAAAGTTCTCGTAACCACAATGTTCTCAGATTCTTTGGCTAATAAGTGACCAGCCTCATAATCTGAGGCATCTACATATTCTTCATAAGCGCAGTCGAG
>CAWVZP010000306.1:0-3558 GCA_963934675.1 uncultured Gammaproteobacteria bacterium
TCTTAGAATTTTGACAGTGTGGGCACTGCCTAGTTACCTGAGAGTGGCCCTCTATAACTTGATTAACGCTCGATTGATTTTCCACTGTTTTTAATTCAGTCATGATAGTTTGGAACTGCGTTACCGGTAACGCCCTCAGTACCTTAACCATTTGATTTAATTCATGCTGTTTCAATTTTATGTCTTCTGAAGAGTTCAATAGATCAATATCTAAATGGCCATTTTAACCCCACAGTGGCTCACCAGGTGAGCTACCAACATATTTTGCGAACAGAACCTTTAATTATTTACCTTAAATGAGTACCTTTTATCGACATCATCGGACTCCGTACGCTGGAAGAGACAATAAGGATTTACATAAACGAGGCGTAAATGTCATGTTGTCCGACGCAAACGACCGGGTCACCGCAAAATTAAAAAAGTCAGGCATGATTGACTTAATCAATAATAAAAATAATTTCACGACTTTTCGATGAGGCATTGGTCGAAGCTCAGCACACCACTCAAGAATAGCCCTTTCTTTGCAAATGTTCATCAAATAGGGTGATTGATGCCGTTTAAGCAATACTAACCCGAGGAAAATCAGGTTTCTTTCGCTCACTGAAACCTCCAGCCTAATAGGCAGGCATTTATTAACCTGCCGAAAACACAACCTTAAGTGCCCGTGAAGCCATAGGGACTTTATTGTAGGCAATGAATATCTCCCAAACAATCAACCCAAACCTGAATTAGAGGCCTATTTTATAAGTTAGTGGCACCCCAGCTAACGACTAGTTGCAGACAAAGTTTAGAACAGAGCTATCCTTGTTCGCACTAATGGCTGCACCGGCAGATGGGCAATACTGAAATGACCTTAGCAAATACATTTGAAATAGTGCCATATTTTAAAATGACGATTTGATCACGGCGAGAAATCGTTCAATAGCAGAACCTCAACGTTATTGTTTACTCTATAATCGCAACACCAATTGATCATAACTAAACCAAGTATTGAAAGACGGTAATCAGTAACGTCCGATTAAGCGCTAACCGTTAGCTTACTCAACAGGCCACTAATATGCTAATTTTGAGTAAATAAATAGGCTCCCCCTGTTCGAAATTTCGGCTTTATCATATAAGCTACTCAGATAATTTTACGATCAAGAAAACACGCCCAACTGATCGGAGTCTCTACCGAGCTAACGCATGAAATCCCACCAAGAACCTATTGTTAAAGACTTAGTTTTTATCGGCGGCGGACACAGTCATGTCGCTGTTATAAAAATGTTTGGTATGAAACCAATCCCTGGTGTTCGACTGACATTAATAGCACGCGACGTACAAACGCCCTATTCCGGCATGCTGCCTGGTTATGTTGCGGGCCATTATGACTATGATCAGTCACATGTCGATTTAAGGCCTTTAACACAATTTGCAAATGCCCGTTTGTTTCACGACACGGCCGTTGGCATTGACACTAAAAACAAACAAATTATTTGTGAAAACCGACCACCCGTTAGCTATGACTTGCTATCAATTAATATTGGTTCACGCCCAGAAATAAACAGCGTGCCAGGTGCCGCCGAATTCACTACACCAGTGAAGCCCATTAACCGGTTTATCGACCGTTGGCACCTGCTTATGCAAAGAGTACTCGAACACAAAGGCCAACATCGAATTGCGGTGGTCGGCGCGGGTGCTGCTGGTGTTGAAATTCTACTCGCAATCCAATTTCGATTGTGCCAACTACTCGATCAACATCAACGCAGTAACGAACAACTCGAGTTTCATTTGGTTAGCAGAAGCAAACAAATCATGCCGTCATTTCCGGCCTCAGTGGCACAAAAATTTGAACATATTCTGGCCGAGCGACAGGTACGAGTGCATCGTGGGGCTAAGGCTATTTTAGCCGATGAAGGCGGATTGAACTTAAGTGATGGCAGTCGGATAGCACTTGACGAAATATTATGGGTCACGGGTTCGAGTGCGCCCAGTTGGATAAAAGAATCGGGGTTAGCTGTCGATGATCGTGGTTTCATGCAAGCCAATGATCAACTTCAATCAACTTCTCACAGCGATATTTTTGGCGCTGGCGATATTATCAATGTGGTCAACCATCCTCGTGCCAAAGCTGGTGTTTTCGCCGTTCGCCAGGGCAAACCATTAGCTGAAAATTTACGCCGCGCTTTGTTAAATCGTCCGCTGAAACCTTTCAAACCACAAAAATCACTGCTTGCTCTAGTCAGTAGCGGCGATAAATATGCCGTTGCGAATAAATCATTCATTAACTTGGGTGGCAAATTTGTATGGACCTGGAAAGACTGGGTTGATCGCCGCTGGATGGCGAAATATTCTAATTTACCCGTAATGAATGATCAGCATAAAACCAATATTAACCCTAGTCTGGCAGATAAAAATACCTTAAAAGATATCTCTGCTATCGCTATGCGTTGCGGCGGTTGTGGTGCCAAGGTGGGCGCTAACGTGCTGAACCGAGCTATATCCGAGCTCAAGCCAGCCCCTCGTGATGACATATTAATTGGACTGCACGAACCCGATGATGCGGCCGTTGTCGAGGTGCCTGCTGGCAAAGTCATCGTGCATACCGTCGATTACTTTCGCTCTTTCATCGACGACCCTTACATCTTTGGTCAAATTGCGGCAAACCACAGCCTGAGCGACATTTTCGCCATGGGCGCTGAACCACAATCCGCATTAGCGATTGCCACCGTGCCTTTTGGCATTGAAGTCAAAGTGGAAGACACCCTGCGCCAACTGATGGCTGGCGCTATGCTCATATTGAATGATGCCAATACTACATTAGTCGGTGGCCATACCAGTGAAGGTGCCGAACTGGCGTTGGGCTTTTCGGTCAATGGCCTGGCTGATCGAGAAAAAATACTGCGCAAGTCCGGCATGCAAAGTGGTGACGTTTTGATATTGACCAAGGCGCTAGGCACCGGCACCTTGTTTGCCGCCGATATGCAACAAAAAGCTAAAGGCCGATGGATAGACGAAGCCATTGTGTCGATGGTGCAATCTAATCGGATCGCCTCGCAGATTTTATTTTCCTACGGTGCAACGGCCTGTACCGACGTCACCGGCTTCGGCCTGCTGGGTCATTTGGTCGAAATGATCAAACTATCCGGAGTCGATGTCGAAATCGACCTGCAATCGCTGCCACTCATCGACGGTGCTTTAGAGACCGTTGAAATGGGTATATTAAGCTCACTACAACCCGCTAATGTGAGATTGCGCCGTGCCATTCGCAATAGGCAGGCGGCATCCGATAGTGTTTTATATCCACTGGTATTTGACCCACAAACCTCTGGTGGTTTGCTTGCTAGCCTACCCGCAGCTAAGGCTGATAAGTGTCTGCAACAACTGATTGAGGCGGGCTATTCTCGTTCTGCAATCGTTGGGCGAGTAGTGACCGAGAGCGAGAATCTGGAACCAGTGACATTAGTGCTTTAATAAAGAGTCTATCGGACTTAGAATTAATAGTCGCGGTACCGCCAATGACCAAAGGCTGCCCTCGTGAAATCCACACTATCGTCGATACTTTCCTATTCGCACCGG
>CAWVZP010000307.1:0-3558 GCA_963934675.1 uncultured Gammaproteobacteria bacterium
CGCCATAGCGAGGTCGTTATGTATGTCTCCAACCGTTATGTTGTTTGATGAGCCTACTTCTGCACTTGACCCAGAAATGATTAAGGAGGTCCTCGATGTAATGACTGAATTAGCCAATGATGGGATGACAATGATTTGTGTCACCCATGAAATGGGTTTTGCCAAATCGGTTGCCGACCGAGTGATTTTTATGGATGGTGGTGAAATCGTCGAACAAAACACGCCCGACGCCTTCTTTGATAATCCGCAGGTAGATCGTACACAGCTGTTCTTAAGTCAGATTCTTTCTCATTAAACAATTTGTATTTGGGATACTTTAATCAACATGAGATCTTCTCCAAGGGTACTGGTTCTAACCACTAACGGAACCATCTCGTCCTCCGTATCAGACACATGCATACAAATATTAGAAAGCTCTGGTGCCAACATTAATCACTCCTGTGCGCTTGGGGAAAATGCGCACGAAATTGAATTTTGTGGCGATGATGGAAAAACGATTAAGGCTATTAGAGAGAGCCTTCAAGACCTTAAAATTGACGCCAATATATTGCCATTAGCCAACCGCAAAAAAAACCTTTTAATCGCAGATATGGATTCAACCATTATTACTTCAGAGTGTATTGATGAACTTGCAGCCCTCCATGGCATTTCAGAACGTGTTAAAGCTATAACCGATGAGGCTATGGCCGGGTTACTTGATTTTAATGCATCTTTGATTGCCCGGGTCCATTTACTCAAAGGCCTTTCATCATCATCAATTGAAGATATCTTAACTAATCGTATCCAGTTAACAGATGGAGCCTGCACTCTGGTTCAAACCATGAACCATGCTGGAGCTATCACTATCCTAGCAACTGGTGGTTTTACCTGCATTGCCGAAATGATAGCGCAGCGGGTTGGTTTTGAGCACTTTAGAGCCAACCAACTGGAAATTAAAAATCACCGTCTAACTGGAGAAGTGATCTCCCCAATTATAGGCAAACAAACTAAACAAATAATTTTAAATACATTTATGCAACAGCACCACCTAACGTCCTCCAATACGCTCGCAGTCGGTGATGGTGCTAACGACAGCGCAATGATTAAAGCCACCAACCTTGGAGTCGCCTTTCGGGCAAAACAAACACTTAAAAAAGACACTCATTACCATATTGATCATTCTGATCTCACTGCGTTACTATACCTTCAGGGATACAAAGAAGCCGAATTCAGGCGACCAGTTTAATTTCTAACGCGCCCTTCTTGGCTTGCTTTTAACAGCATTTGATCGGTACTATTAATACTCACTTTTAGGGGGTGGGTTAGTAGACTGATTTTGTTCGTTAATAAGTCTAGGAAAAAGCATGTTGAAAATACTGATTGCAGATGATCATCAGATGGTTCGTGAAGGCGTTAAAGGTGTGCTGTGTGCACTTGACGCAGAACTAATGACATTTGAGGCCGAAGATTTTGAGGGGGTGGTCAATGCGGTCACATCTCATACCGACATTGACCTTATTTTATTAGATATTTCTATGCCTGGAATGAAAGGTATTAAAAATATAGTCGACCTAAAAGCCCTTGCGCCTGACATTCCTATTGCGATCCTCTCTGCTCACAACGACCCAGGCCTGATAAAAGAAGCCCTTTCGCTTGGCGCTGATGGTTACATCTCAAAGACCTCTAAAACTGCCATTATGCTCAGTGCCATTCGTTTAATTTTAGATGGGGAAATGTACATACCATCCCTCTACCTTGAGTCTAATAATACTCGAACCAAAAACGACATTAATTTAAATTCCACACTGGACAAATTAACCCCGCGTCAACGGGAAGTATATGGGCTTATGCGCACCGGGGCCTCGAACAAGGAGATTGCTCGTCAAATAGGGTGTACTGATAGCACCGTAAAGGCTCATGTAACAATGATCTTGAAGGCACTTAGTGTCACCAGCAGGGCCAAAGCCTGCGCGTTAGAGCAGCGTTGTGACACACCTCCTCTTAACTAAACTACTATCTAAAATAACGAAGTCGTTGGATTATGAAAATGATTCCAATGGCCCCTTTGCTACTCACATAACTTATTGACCCATCGCTCGACCAAAACGATGCGGATCAGCACCACACTGCAAACCTTCTCTATTGATTTTAATGCCATGCAACCAGAGTTTAAATCCCGAATAATAAGTAGAATAAAGAAAGAGAATAAATAACAGGGGCTTTTCAATTGACAAACGTAAACTTATAGATTGAAGCAAAACTACGTTCCTTTGGAATCCTTTGTATGTTCTGTAGAAACCGTATTTGAAACTATGGTGAAGGCTGCAAAATCACTTATGCAAATAATGTCATGGCTGGATAGATTTGCTGTTTTAACAAATACCTATGAGTTTCCGCTGTTAACTTTTATTTATCAGTGCTGTATCGTTATTGGAAATGAATCAATTGGGTGAAGAATGAAACGATTAATATGTCTAGTGCTGTTTATGTTACCTGGTGTCAGTATTGCGGATCAGTGGTTGTGTGCTGCTGATAGATCGACAGGGTTTGAATACAACGAATATTCGAAACAGTGGAAGCAAACTAAATTCGATGTCGAACAATTTAAATATATTGTTGGGCCCACAAATCTCGAGAATCAGTATAAATATCACATAACGCAGTTAGGTAATAACGACGCTCTGGCTAATTGTCTCGAAGGATTCAACGCCAAAGGTGAATTATATTGTAAAGGCGCCATAAATGATGGAAGCGATGTCATTACAGTTTTTAATATGAGTAAAAAACACGGACGTTTTGTCATGTCCCAGGCATTTGGCTATTTTGCCGATAATACCGATAGTCCACTCGTAACAATCGGCCAATGCTCGAAGTTTTGAGCAACGATGGGACTAGGCTGATGGCTATATTTTCACCGTTGTGTTTATTGGTATTCTTGACCACCTAGAAAATATTCCATTACCGCATTAGCATGCTTGGAAAACGGCATTTCTTAAGTTGATTTATTCAGGAGCCAGCGCTTGGCATCAATAGACCACTTCATTTGTTGGTTGCTTCACTCTCCAGTGCGATGTTAGTCGGCTCTCGTCGTTGCCAAGGTCGATCGTTTTATTGGAGCGCGTCATTGGCTTAAAATTCCGATATCATTCAGTAGGCTTTGGCGTTGCTGTGTCATAGTTCCATTTCTCCATATTACGAAATAGCTTCGTTCTGTTTTTATCTGAAAATCGTAAAGTGGCACAAGGCGCTCTGATTCGATCTCATTTTTTAGCACATCAGGACAGCCCAGAGCTAACCCTTTACCTTTTATGGCTGCGTAAACTGTATTGGCATACGATCCTAGGTTAATTCTTTGGACTTTTGATAATTCCGAAATTCCACTACGATCAGCTAAGTCTGACCAATTGACCCATTTTGGTGTCATTTTTTCGAAATCGAGTAGGATGTTGCTACTCAGTTCTGATTTCAGAGTCAGTAGATCAGGTGCTGCTAGTGGTAGCCAAACCTCTTTAAAAAGTAAGTTTCCTTCCCAACCTTTGGGAATGTCTTCTCCATAATAAATGACGGCATCATTTTCGT
>CAWVZP010000308.1:0-3519 GCA_963934675.1 uncultured Gammaproteobacteria bacterium
AAGCATCATCTTCGATATCGCCGAAGGTATTATCACGCAGAATGCGCCCTTCAGTGCTGAGTTCGTTTTTAGGTGAATCGTCAGTGTGACTTCTAAACGTGGCAACCTCGATCACTTCGCGGCCATAACGAATATGCACCAGACGGAAACGACGGCCAATAATTCGACTGTTGCGAAACAAAGCGTGTATTTGTTCAGGCGTTGCGTCAGTGGCTATATCAAAGTCTTTGGGTTTTTTATCGAGCAGCAGGTCACGCACACCGCCACCCACCAGGCAGGCTCGATATCCTTCACCTGATAGCCGATACAAAACTTTTAAGGCGGCTTCAGATATGGACTTTCTAGATAGCTGATGTTGACTGCGGGGGATAGTCGTTAAGCTGTTTTTGCTCGTTTGTTGGTTACTCACTGTGCTAATTTGATCCTTTATAATGCTGTAATCATATCATTTCATTGATTTAAAGTTCGAATAGTTTTATTCCGCTTAAATCTCAAGCCTCACTTCGTTAACTTGGGTTGAGTGCAAGAGTCGACGATTGAGGTGAAAATTTAGGCTTTGTGATATTTTTTGCGGTTTACTGGTCTAGTTTCTCCCATCGCTCATATAACATTTGGAGAGATGCTTCGTGTTCTGACAGTTGTTGCCGTAACGGCTCGGTAATAGCGCTGGCCTGATCGTAAAAACCTGGCACGGCAAATTTTTGATGCATCTGTTCGATTTGGTTTTCGAGCTTTTCTATTTTAATGGGTAGTAGCCGAAGCTCTTTTTCATCCGCAGCACTTAACTTAACTTTTGGTTTCGGTTGTGGTTTTGGTGCTTGCGCCGGCTTACTCTTCGACTTGACTTTACTGTTGATCGCCTGAGCTGATTCGTTGGTGGTCGTGCGCTGTCTTAGCCAGTCGACGTAACCGCCAACATATTCATTTACTTCGCCGTTTCCTTCAAATACCAGTGTGCTTGTTACCGTGTTATCAATGAAGTTTCGGTCGTGACTGACGAGCAGCAAGCTGCCTTTAAAATCAACGAGCAATTCTTCGAGTAGTTCTAGTGTGTCCATATCCAAATCATTGGTTGGTTCGTCCATTACCAAGAAGTTAAACGAGCGAGTGAATAAACGCGCCAGCAGTAATCGATTACGCTCACCACCCGACAGTGCTTTAACCGGCATGTTGATTTTCTTTTCGCTAAACAAAAAGTCTTTGAGGTAACTAATAACGTGTTTTGACACCCCATTAACTTCGACATGGTCAGATTTTTCTACTAAATTGTCTCGAACTGACTTTTCTAGATCGAGTGTTTCACGATGTTGATCAAAGTAGGCGGCTTCCAGTTTGGTGCCGAGCTGGATGTCGCCTTCTTGCGGGGCTAGTTTGCCCAGTAAAAGTTTGATGAGTGTCGATTTTCCACAGCCATTGGGGCCGATGATGCCAATTTTCTCACCGCGTAACATTTTGAAAGTGAAGTTGTTGACGATAGTCTTGTCTTCAAACTGGAATGTCACTGCCTCCGCATTGATGACAATTTTGCCTGACTTCTCTGATTTCTGAGTGACGAGTTTGACTCGACCCTGAAGCTCTCGGCGGTCTGAGCGATCTCGGCGTAATTGTTCTAAAGCCCGAACACGGCCTTCGTTACGGGTTCGTCTGGCTTTAATGCCTTGACGAATCCAGACTTCTTCCAGCGCCAATTTTTTATCAAAAAGTGCGTTATGGGTTGATTCAACCTCTAGTTGAGCCTGTTTTGCTTCCAGATATCTCTCGTAGCTGCCCGGCCAACTGGTTAATTTGCCACGGTCAAGATCAATAATTCGAGTCGCTAACGATTTCAAAAATGAACGATCATGAGAAATAAACAGCAAGCTGCCTTTGAATTGCTGTAAAAATTCTTCAAGCCAAATGATGGATTCAATATCAAGGTGGTTGGTTGGCTCGTCTAGCAGTAGCAGGTCAGGTTCAGCGACTAAGGCCATGCCCAATAATACACGCCTTTTCATGCCGCCCGATAATTGATTGAATTCGGCGTCGGCAGGCAAATTCAGTCGTGATACCGTGGCTGAAATTCGATTCTCTAAATTCCAGGCGTTATTGGCTTCTATGATGTCCTGCAGCTCTTGCATACGTGGCAATACCGATATATCGGTAGCAACCTGAAGTACAAGATGGTGCCATTCAGTGATGACATTGCCGAGTTCGCCAATGCCAGACGCAATGCAGTCATATACGCTGCCTTCAATACTCGCTGGAACTTCTTGTTTAAGCTCGGCGACCCGTAATCCGCGCGATTTATTGATCTCACCTTCATCAGATTTGATCTGCCCTGAGAGCATTTTTAACAAGGTTGATTTGCCCGTACCGTTTCTACCGACCAGACAAATGCGTTCACCATCTTCAATGCTCAGATTGGCCATATCTAGCAGTGGTTGGTCACCATAGCTGTGGTAAAGATTGTTTGCATTTAACAGATTCATGAGTTTGGCTTTGGCTAGCGGGTAATGGCGTGTTTAAGAAATGAGTAAGAGGTGCAGCGGTTGGCGCGACTATTCGTCTACGCCGCCACTTTTAACCATGCGGGCTAATCGGTCATCGTCGTAGTCTAGCTCAAGTTTAGCGGCAGCAGCGTCTGCAGCCGCTTGTAAATCTGCCCCGCATTTTGATATAACTTGACGCCATTGTTCGAGGTACGCATCGGTACCTGCCATTTTTGCACGCATAGCGGCTTTGTCAATAGCAACAGCGAAGCGCTCGTCCAACACAATTTTTGCATTTTCGCGACGTTCTTTTGCAATCACCTGTGCTGGAATATCGCGCCAGAAAACAGTGGTTAATTTGGGCATGGAATAACTTCCTAAAAATGAATCTTGAAAAGAGCTGGACAGGCTGAGTCGCGAGTATAAAGAGGCTTCTCGGTTTAATCCAGTGGGACATTTATACCTTAGTCTTTTTGTGCAGCAGCGATTTCGCTAGAAGCGACTACTGTTGGTGAAAATGGTCTGAACCCGTCATTTACTAACGCAAACTAACACTTGTATGGGGTGTACAACATCTGGCTTTTACAGAGGCAAAAAAGCAGTTTTTTTAGGCAGAATTAAAAGTGATATTTCGCCAGAGAGGAGATTTCGCTCCCAAAAAGGTTTTTAGACCGGTGTTTTTACACCTAAAGTGGCTCGCTGTTGAGTAAAGGCTGGGGCTACTTTTCGGCAGCAACAAGATGATTGAATGTCAAAGTCAGCTTCTAACATGGCCTGATTGAGTCGTAGCTCATAGCGCTGTACCTCGGTTAAGAGGCCTTGCTTTTTTAGGCATTCGACATAGCCATGCAGTGCCCAGATATTGTCAGGATGTTGAAGGCACCTAGGCAGGCGGTTTCCGATACCTAGATCATCCTCATAGTGTCCAATCGCTTCGTCGACATAGCCCTGTTCTAATAGTAATGCGCCCAAGGCATGCCGTGGTGGATGCATCCAGGGCCAGGGTTCGGAGTACTCGAGCTGATCAGACAACGCAGAGGCCTGTCGTAGA
>CAWVZP010000309.1:0-3515 GCA_963934675.1 uncultured Gammaproteobacteria bacterium
TAAAAATGGGCAATGATGTGGTTTTGAAAGTAACGGGATTAAGAAATCCATGTGTCCAATTGGACAGTTACCAGAAAGGCCTTACACAAGCAGTTTTAAGTAAAGATTCAGAAGGGAATTTAATACTAAAGGCAGGAATCATGGCAGTAGTAGTAAATGGAGGTACTGTTAAATTGAACGATTTAATAAATTTAGAATTGCCAAATAGCCCGCACGAAAAACTTAAAAGAGTGTAGTGCTAACAATTACTGCATAAACGATTTGCTTGGGACTCAAAGAATACAAAAAACTATATCTAGTCATTTACAACTGTAAATTGGATTGATCAAAGTTTCTAACTTGATCGCGGCACTGTTGTACCGCTTACTCAAAGCTCAGGCGTTTGCCAGTTAGCTGGACGTTTTAAGGCGCTATAGCTTTTTAAGGTTTAGCAAGTTTGTTCTACTCGTTGGCAATCCGGCATTAAAAATATGACCTGTGACACGACTAGGCTACGTTGTGCTCTGCCGTGCGCGCCGCGCTGAAATAAAGCTTTTAATATACACAAACAGGGCGAACAGACTGGCAGCCATCATAACACCCACTCGAAATATGGCATCCATATCTTCGCGACCGATGGAGCCTATCATCGGCATGATTAGGGCTAACGAAATCAGTAGTGTTACCCCGGCGACAATGTGAGCAACAACCTTATTTTCCTTTTTAAGAGGTAGAACCAACAAGGCAAGGACAACGCCAAAAAATACCGGTATCAATATCGTCATAGAGCGCGATTCTGCGGCCACATTCATATACGCCCAAAGGCCGAATACCACCAAAACGGCGGAGTTAAGAATAGTTGCTTTATATGGCTTCATTTTTCTCTCAGTTTCTCAGTGAATAGAAGAGTGTTGGAATCGATTAAATGCATGCGTGCGAGATGTTAACGATCTTACGGACATAACTCATTTGTCGAAAATAATGTTGGTTTAAACTGTTAACCTAAAAGGCGCGAATAGTGTTTGAAGGCTAGCAGATTAATATAACCCGATAGCACCATCAAGCGATTATTTGCCGAGCTCACCAACTGTGCTTTATTGTGTATCGAGTTATAATAACCTAATCAACGCTGAACTGGGTAAGCTGTCTGCTTTTTACAGAGCAAAAAAGACCAATTCACCACGATGGGTTATTAAATCGCTATAGTTTTAAAGCGCTAAAGCAACGTTACCAAGGTTAAAAACTTAGTAATGAAAGTGTTGTTCTTCACCGGCTTCTAGACGCTAAAAGGAATTTAGGGAACATGGGATTTGAATAAGGGCTAAAAATTAGGTTTTTTCAAATCATTTTTTACTTCCATAAGTCGCCAAAAAAATATTTTCCTAACTTTTCTTTTGCTTTAAGACTACCGAGAATTTTGGGATAAATCCAAGGCTTGTTAATGAATTGGCGTCTCAGTTAGTTTTATTTTGCAAATAACTCAGTTCCAATGTTTTTGAATGCCTTAAATTCTAGCGAATTACCCGAAGGATCGGAGAAAAACATGGTGCCCTGTTCACCCGGCTCACCCTTAAAACGAATATAGGGTTTAATAATAAATCCATCGATAAACCCTTCAACTCTTTCAGCCAATAAATTCCAATCTTCAAAGGTTAGAACCACACCAAAGTGAGGCACGGGTACTCCATGCCCATCAACCGCGTTGTTGACAGCATTAATCTTGCCCTCTTTTCCTAAAGTTTTATTACAATGCGTCACCATCTGATGGCCGAACATATCCCAATCAATCCAATCTTCTGAGCTACGTCCTTCGGGGAAGCCCATCTTGGTGCCGTAGAAGTCTCTTGCTTCTTCAATATCTCGAACTTGAATCGCTAAATGGAATGGTGTCAAAGTCATTTCAGTTCCTTATTTTAATCAATATGAGCACTATAATAGATTCAAAATTACTAGACACCCAATTATTTGAAATATCCAGTTCACTTGAAAATTGTTTCAGCTTTACTAAATAGAAGTTGGATTAGAAAAAAACACAGGCGCTCTTCATTTGCTTTTTAATTGCGTACCATTATTTGTTTTCTAAAAGCGGCAGTTTTGTCAGTTATAAATTAGGTTTTTTAAAGAATGCCGGTTCTCATTCAGATGCTATCGGATGAGCTTGGAGCAGGTTTTTGATTTAAAAAAACGGGTAGTCAAAAAATCTTGAGTTTCACATCAAGTTTGATTTGATCAGAAAGTTTAGACGCCACAAACGGCTTTTTAGTCTAGTGGATTAGTTTTCATTATTGTAATCGAAACGTCTGGACTTATTGATTCAATTTCAATTAAATGCAGTTATGAAACTACAATTTTACACCCATGTTTTCTTGCTTGCGTTTGCCAATATTGCAATTGCCGCCCCAAGCCTGGTTAAAACCCAGCCATTAGCTGAGCTTTTAATTGATAGGCAGTTTACTTCTCCAGCTACGGCTATTGCTATTAACCAGAGTCAAATTAGTGCCGAACTATCTGCACGCATCACTCAGATTAATGTTCGGGTCGGTGATCTAGTTGAAGCGGGTGACATTCTCATTAAGCTCGATTGCCGTAACTACGACAACGCATTAGCGAATACCGAGGCCCAGAATCAGTCGTTGGAGGTGCAATTGAAACTGGCACAGCAGCAATTGAAGCGAGCCCAAACACTGCAAAATGCAGGTAATATTGCGGCTGATATTCTCGATCAGCGAGTGGCTGAAGTTGATATTGTCCAAGCCAGCTTAAAGTCTCAGTTAATGGCTATAGCGGATGCAGAGTTGTCGGTACAACGCTGCTTAATTCGTTCGCCATACCGTGCAGAAATTACTCAACGTTTGGCAGGCGAGGGCACTTTTGCAACTCCTGGTTTACCGTTGGTTGAAATAATTGGGTTAGATAATGTAGAGCTATCGGCCCAAATACCGGTTGATCTGGCCGGCTCTGTACTCAATGCGAAGTCACTCATCTTTGCCACAAACAAGCAGAACCTAAAGGCTAAAATTCGTATTATGTCCCGCATAGTAAACACTGCTTCGGGCAACCGAGAGTTACGCTTAACACCGGAAGCTATAGTCGCACC
Organism: uncultured Gammaproteobacteria bacterium; assembly: GCA_963934675.1. GTDB lineage: Bacteria > Pseudomonadota > Gammaproteobacteria. The sequence goes on from CAWVZP010000309.1 coordinate 3,077, forward strand.
AGGCGTCAGTGGTCGGCTGGAATGGTATTCAGAGCCTATGTTGCCTGCCAGTTTACTGTCTCGTCGAAATGAAATACTTGGTGTTTTCATTGCTACTGTGCTGGCTGATCAAGCAGATGACAATGCAGTTGCTCGTTTTGTTGAATTAAAATCAGCACTCGAAGGTCGGCCATCTCTCATTGAGTTACCGATCACAACTCAGATCATTGTCGAAGGTCGTCATCAACTGTCTTCTGGTGATGCCATTAGACTAGTTAAAACTAATTAGAACTCAATGTACCAACGTTTCATAGAAAATGGTGTTCTGGCTAATCTGACTTTTTTGTTGGTATTGGTTATCGGCACAATGGCTTATTTTTCGATGCCGCGTGAGCAAGATCCGACAATCAACTTCAACTGGATTGACATTACTACAATCCTACCGGGTGCCACAGCACAG
>CAWVZP010000310.1:0-3469 GCA_963934675.1 uncultured Gammaproteobacteria bacterium
TCAGCATTATTCTTGCTATTGCTATTGCTATTGCTATTACTATTACTATTAGTACTACTACTGTTACGATCACGATTTTGTGAGCCGCGATATTTTCCTCGACGGCTACGGTTTTGAGATCCACGATTGTCTCGTGTGGCCTGAGGTGATTTCTGATCAGGTTCTTCTTTATTTTTTTCTGTGGTTCCGAATAAAGCATCCCATATTTTTTGGAAAAACCCAGGGCCAGATTCCACTATCGGCGCTGGTTCGGGCTTTGCGGCTGGTTTAGGTGCTGGTGGTTCAATTCTTTGAACCGCTGCGACTTCCCCTGGTGAAGCGTTGTTGGTTGCAATTTCAACTAGGTCAACGACGTCTTCATCCGTTATTAATTCGTATGACTTTTTGTAATTCGATTCATGACGATGAGTGTCGTTATCTTTCACGCGCTCGATTTCGTAATGAGGTGTTTCCAGATTTGGATCAGGAATAACAACGAGTTTTACCTTGCGGCGCATTTCTAAGTCATCAATTTTATCGCGCTTTTCATTTAGTAAATAAGTGGCGCATTGAATCGGCATTTTAGCCAGAATTGTTCCCGTATTGTCTTTAAGTGATTCTTCTTCGAGTAAACGCAATACTGCTAGGGATAGTGATTCAACATCCCGAATGCTACCTTGGCCAATACACCTTGGGCAAACAATTTGGCTCGACTCACCCAACGATGGGCGCAATCGTTGGCGTGACATTTCAAGTAAACCAAATCGTGAGATACGACCAATTTGAACTCGAGCTCGATCGTCATATACCGCGTTTCGCAAACGAGTTTCGACCTCACGTTGGTTTTTGTTTTGCATCATATCGATGAAATCAATAACAATCAGCCCTCCCAAATCGCGTATGCGTAACTGACGAGCTAGTTCATCTGCCGCTTCAAGGTTGGTTTGTCTGGCTGTTTCCTCAATATCGCTACCTTTGGTGGCGCGTGCGGAGTTAACGTCAACCGAAATCAGTGCTTCTGTATGATCAATAACGATAGCCCCACCAGAGGGTAGAGTAACTTCACGTGAAAATGCGGATTCTATTTGGCTCTCAATTTGAAAACGGTTGAAGAGAGGCAAGTCCTCATCAAATTTTTTCAGTTTGGAAATTGTGTTAGGCATTACCATTGACATGAAATCATGTGCTTGCTGGTAAGCTTCCTGTGAATCGATTAAGATTTCGCCGATATCAGCACGATAATGATCGCGAAGCGCTCGAACAACAATATCCGATTCTTGATAAATTAAAAATGGCGCGGGTTTTTCTTTACTGGCTGTTTCGATGGCTGTCCATACCTGGTTTAGGTAATCCAAATCCCACTGCATTTCTTCGGTTGATCGACCGACGCCAGCGGTACGAACAATGACGCCCATGTTTTCTGGCATTTCCAGTTCAGAGAGGACCTTCTTTAGCTCATCACGATCCTCACCTTCAATGCGACGAGACACGCCACCAGCACGAGGATTCTGCGGCATGGCAACTAGAAAGCGGCCAGCAAGACTGATAAACGTGGTTAGTGCAGCGCCTTTATTTCCGCGTTCTTCTTTTTCTATCTGAACGATGACTTCTTGATCGACCTTAATGGCTTCTTTAATGGTAATCTTGCCCGATTCGGCTTTCACGCCTTCCCGATAGTATTGTGTAGATATTTCCTTAAAAGAAAGAAAGCCATGGCGATCAGCACCATAATTGACAAAAGCAGCCTCTAGGCTTGGCTCTACGCGGGTAATTTTACCTTTATATATGTTGGATTTTTTCTGTTCCCGGGAGGGGACTTCTATATCAAGATCGTAAAGCCGTTGGCCATTGACCATGGCGACTCGAAGTTCTTCGGTCTGCGTGGCGTTGATTAAAATACGTTTCATGTTTGAGTTTGCCTTCAATTAAAGGCTCTGTACTGGTTAATTTCAGTTTTTTTGATGTCATTATTGGGTTGTTTAGAACGGGCACAGCGCAAAGCTGTCGTGATTTGTTCGAACCACTTATCAGTTCAATATTTTTGATCAGTAAAAAACTATAAAAGAGACTGTACATAGAGCCTGTGTCAATAAGTATGCCCTGCTAGAATTAATTCATCGCGTCGTTTTAGGGCTAATCTTCTAAGGAACCAATTGCCGAATCGAATGATTTGGACTAATGAACTTGGTTCCTATAAAAATGCGTTTTTTGTAGTGTTTGCCTTGAAAATAGGCAGTACAATAATACGGCCGGAAATATACCATACTTTATGAGTGCTGCCATCAATTGAATACGAATACCCCCAACCTTGATACAACTCACGTCACCAGCGGGGTCTCTTTTGTCGAAGTTGATCACACTCAGGTGGATCAACGTCTAGATAATTTTTTACTTAAAACCTTAAAAACGGTTCCAAAAACCCGGGTCTACAGAATAATTCGGAAGGGTGAAGTCAGGGTTAACAAAAAACGCTGTAAGCCAGAATATAAATTGAAAATGGGTGATATCGTACGTGTACCCCCCGTTAGAATTGATCAAACTCATGACGCCCAAAATTACATAGCGCCTGCTTTGATCGAGAGCATCGAGAAGACGATTTTATTTGAAAACAAACATTTAATAATAATTAATAAGCCTTCGGGACTGGCGGTTCATTCTGGCTCGGGGATTAATTTTGGAGTCATCGATATCATGCGTCGTTTGCGTCCTGATACTGAAATCGAACTAGCGCATCGCTTAGACCGAGATACTAGTGGCTGTTTGTTATTGGCCAAGCATCGACAGTCGTTATTGGCGATGCAGCGCTGTTTTTTAGATAATAGCCTTAATAAGACGTATCTCGCGGTTGCAAAGGGGAGTTGGCCGCAAAATAAAAAGGAAGTGACAGTCTCGTTAAAAAAAGTAACGTTAGCTAATGGTGAGCGACGAGTATTAGTTGATCCAGCAGGGCAAAGCGCATTAACAAAGATCATTGATTGCCAACAAAAAGAACAATGCAGCATCTTAACTATTCAGCTCATGACCGGGCGAACGCATCAAATACGAGTTCATTGTCAGTCGCAGGGACATGAGTTAATTGGTGACACTAAGTATGGTGATGTCGACTTTAATAAAACGATGAAGAAGAAAGGTTTCAAACGATTGATGTTGCACGCCAGCAGGCTAGAGTTACCTAGGACTGAGTTTTCTGAGGAAATCGTTATTAATGCTGATACGCCAGATATATTTAACCAACTGATAAAATATTCTAGATAGAACGAGTTATATAGCTTAGTCTTGATATATGCCCTAAGACCCTCTATTTAAGAAGCATCTTCATTTACAGGCAAAGTAATGTTCGGTTCATCTAAGAAAGCTGAAAGCTATTCAAGTACCACAAATGATTATGAAAAAATGGTTCGAGACTTGGCTTTTTCAGCCGTTAAGGAACAGCGCATTAGGCGTCGCTGGCGCATATTTTTTGTGTTTTTATTCTTCGCTTATCTAACAC
>CAWVZP010000311.1:0-3407 GCA_963934675.1 uncultured Gammaproteobacteria bacterium
GGGCATGGTGGCAGCAGCCTGTTACCCGTCGGATCTGAATTAGTCGATTATATCGATTGGTTTTTTACAGTAATCAAGGCACTTGACACTGGAGCTATTAACCTTATCGGGCATTCAATGGGTGCACTTATTGCCGGTGGCTTCGCTATCTGTCACCCTGATTTCACTCGGCGTGTGGCCATGTTGAATGGTGTTCACAATAGATCTGAAAAGGCGCGCGCTATGGTTGAAGCACGCTCTGCTGAAATTGATCTTGGAAAAATTGATATTAATACGCCATTAGCCCGATGGTTTGATGAATCTGAATCAGATTGTGCTGCCCGTGAATTAGTACGTGGTTGGTTGACTGAAATTGATTTAAAAGGTTACGCAACTGCCTATGGCGCTTTTGCCAGAGGCGATAAAACTTTTGCAGCCCGGTGGTCCGAAGTAATTTGTCCAATGCTCGCATTAACGGGAGATGGCGACCCAAATTCGACGCCTGAAATGTCACAAGCTATGGCAGCTGCCGCCGTTAACGGCCGTGCTGAGGTACTGGTAGGTCATCGTCACATGTTGAATTTGACTGCGCCTGATGCGGTTAACATTATCCTCGAAGCTTGGCTTGCTAGCCCCTTATCCGATAAACTGTTGCCAACTAAATGATATCCAATTAACAGATGGTCAGCCAACAGATCGATCGCTTGACCAGCAATTTGCACAATAAGTCCAAAGCAGAGGTTATACCAAAATGAGTCAATTCGAACCGCGCGCTCTACGTGAAGCCTTCGGTAGCTTTACCACTGGGGTAACTGTAGTTACCACTCACGACACCCAAAACACCCCACTTGGGTTTACGGCCAATTCATTCACCAGCGTGTCGATCGATCCCCCATTGGTATTGGTTTGTATGGCCAATAGCTCGGCCAATTACGAGGTGTTAGTCAAGGCGGACCGTTTCGCGATTAACATTCTCAGCGAGCAGCAAAAAGAAGTGTCGAATACTTTTGCTCGACCAGTGGTAGATCGGTTTAGTACAGTGAACTGGCGAATAGGGCCACATGGTTCACCAATACTCGATGATGTGTCTGCCTGGTTTGATTGCTCCAGTTACAAACAGGTAGAAGCGGGTGACCACATTATTTTGATCGGTAAAGTAGAAGCATTCGAAGCCAACGCAGCGCCAGGACTAGGCTATTCTCGTGGTGCCTATGTCACTCCATCAATGGAAGCAGAATCAATCTCCCAACGGACTGATGTGGTTGTGTCTGCTTTGATAGAACACTCGGGTGATGTTTTCTTTCAGCAGGATGAAAAGGGTGGATTGAAACTGCCGTCCGATACGGTTGGTAAAGCGGGTGCTACTGCCACCCTCGAAACCCTGATTAAACAGAATGACACGGATGCAAAACCAGGCTTTATCTACTCGGTTTTCGAGGTAATTGATAAAGAGCAACAGCACATTTCTTTCCTATGTCAGGCAGCCACCAACCACTCTGCCAAAGGTGTCTTCCTGCCATTGACTTCAGCTAACTTATTAAAAGTATCTGACACAACAGTTCGAACTATGTTGGGGCGGTTTGCTAAAGAGAGCAAGCTAGGCAATTACGGCCTGTATTTTGGTAATCAAAGTGATGGCGAAGTACGCCCTATCGTGAAGGACGCTCTTTAAAAGGTGGATCAATTTTGAGATTTTCGTTATTTGCACATATGGAACGAACTACGGCTGAAGAAAGTCAGGAACAGCTGTACGACGAGTTTATACAACTTTGCGAAGTAGCCGATAAGGGGGGTATGCATGCCATCTGGACGGGCGAACACCATGGCATGAATTTCACTATATCGCCGAACCCATTTATTAATCTGGTTGATCTGGCACGCCGAACCAAAAATGTACGCTTAGGAACAGGTACATTAATCGCACCATTTTGGCACCCGATTAAACTCGCAGGTGAGGCAGCAATGGCTGATTTGATTATGGATGGTCGGCTTGATTTAGGTATTGCTCGCGGGGCCTATTCTTATGAATACGAACGACTGAGCCCTGGACTTGATGCTTGGCAAGCGGGACAAAAACTGCGCGAACTGATACCCGCCGTGCAGAAATTATGGGCAGGTGATTACACCCACGATGGTGAATTTTGGCAGTTTCCAAAGACAACTTCGTCACCCAAACCCAAACAAAATCCGCATCCACCGATATGGGTTGCAGCCCGGGACCCTAGTAGTCACGAGTTTGCGGTATCCAATGGTTGCAACGTGCAGGTAACGCCACTGTGGAATGATGATAGCGAAGTCGAGGACTTGATGGCCAAATTTAATGCCGCCTGCGAAAACAATGCGCATAAGCCTCGCCCGAAAATAATGTTGCTGCGACATACCTATGTTGCCGACAGTGAAGCAGATGCACAGTTAGGCGCAGAGCAAATAAACCGCTTCTATAATTTCTTCGGTGCCTGGTTTATGAACAAAAAGCCTATTGTTCAGGGTTTAATAGAGGCCCCGACCGATAAAGAAATGGCTAACAACCCTATGTTTTCAACCGAGAGTCATCGTAAAAGCAGCGTGATTGGCGAAGCACGGGAGGTCATAGATCGTCTTAAATTCTACCAGGCATTAGGGTATGACGAATACGCTTTTTGGATTGATTCAGGCATGCCGTTCGACCGTAAAAAAGCATCACTCGAACGGTTCATTAAGGATGTTATGCCAGCTTTTGGTTAATCATTAAACTAATGCTTAAGTTAACGCTTAAATGAAGCTGGATAAATTAAGGTAGATTTAAAATGCAAAAATTCCAACAATATATTGATGGTGTGTTTAGCGATGGCGCGTCGCAGTTTTCCAGTGTCGACCCCGCAAATGGTCAGCCATGGGCTTTAATGCCAGAAGCCCAGGCGGATGATGTTAACGCAGCAGTAGAGGCAGCTAACCGCGCATTATATTCAACAGAGTGGGCTGGTCTGACTGCAACAGCACGTGGCAAATTATTGTATAAGCTGGCAAGCCTTGTTGAGGCAAACGCTGCTAAACTGGCCGAACTAGAAACCAGAGATACGGGTAAAATTATCCGTGAGACCCGTGCTCAAATAGCCTACGTCGCCGAATTTTATCGTTACTACGCAGGGCTAGCAGATAAGATAGAAGGTAAGCATTTACCTATCGACAAACCGGATATGGAAGTTTGGTTACGCCGAGAACCGATTGGTGTTGTTGCCGCGGTAGTGCCCTGGAATTCACAGCTATTTCTGTCTGCTGTAAAGCTAGGCCCAGCGCTTGCCGCAGGTTGCACCATTGTATTAAAAGCCTCTGAAGAAGGTCCTGCACCGATGTTAGAATTTGCTCGCTTAGTGCACGAAGCTGGTTTTCCCGCGGGCGTGGTGAACATTCTTACAGGCTTCGGTGCTGATTGTGGTTCTGTACTGACC
>CAWVZP010000312.1:0-3383 GCA_963934675.1 uncultured Gammaproteobacteria bacterium
TAAGAGCCGGAATAGCGAATAGCCTGATTGACTCAGATCACACCAGTATTAAACGTCGTTGTGAGCAGGCAGAAAAGGCAGAGCAACCGAATGATCTACGACAACAAGCTGAAGGACTACATGCCTTCGCTGGCAACCCGAGGCGTGATATGCCTAACGGCCTACCATTTCGACTCACTGATTACCTGGAGCTAGTGGATTGGACCGGCAGAATATTACGCGATGATAAGCGTGGTGCAATCCCTGAAAGCACGCCGAAAATTCTCAAACAATTGAATATCGACTCAAAACACTGGTGCTATCTGAGTCAAAACTTTGAAAGTCAGTTTAAATCGTTAGTCGGCACGTCCTATCATATAAAACAAGCCTGTCATCAACTTGGGAAGCAGTGGGTACATGGCATTCGAGCCTGTGAAAAGTTTTTTCCTACCCAATAGAACTGACGTAAAATGAAAAACAATAATTGTTTGGCCAAATATTTGTTCGACGAATTTTTACGTTCTGGGTTTGGTCAAAAGGAATAAGTATCACTAGAAAAGCCAAATTTACTTAAATTCATTAACCATTTCACTTAGTCCAACTTTCATTCACTGAGGCTTAAGCAGTAGAGCAAAAATTTTTTATTCTAAATTATGGATGTGTGTTTTATTGATTTAACCTTTAATATCACGCTTGTTATTTACAAATGCAATGGCCGACCCTAAGATTTTCCGAACATCAGAGATGTAAACGGCTACCCGATGACCCTAACAGCAACATAATACGATTTATTGGAAATTTTTGTCTCCAGCTCCAATCGTGTCCTCACACCGATAATCTAATGGAAAAATTAAATGGCCGCAACTGGCAGCCCAATGATCGAGTTATTGACAACCATGTTGCACAGTTTAGGAAAGAATAGAGTCACCTGACGAATCTGAGTGGATAAAAACAGTTCGCGAAGTGGGCTATCTTTTTACCAGCAAAATATCTAGGAGCAGGCATAGGAGTCACTATCGTAAAATACAGCGCTTCACCAGTGGTTTTCAGGGCAATAAAATTTCCTGAAATTTCTTAAGCATTTGAGCCGCTCTCGCATCCCATAAATTCGCCCTAATCGCATAGCGCCCCTGCTCCACCAACTGAGCCAAACGCGTCGGATCAGACTGCAACTGTAATATCACCAAACGCATTTGTTCTGGGGTGTCCACTTGCACTAGCGCATCATGCATAGACAGATCAGCTACCGTTCTCGGGTTCAGTGATTCACTGATGACCGCACATCCACAAGCCATAGCCTCATAGATACCCGTTTCAAAATCATCTAGACTCTCTCCTGAGAAATGAATATTAAGCGCTATTTGCGAATGATTGAGATTATCGAAATAGCGCTCACCGAATTGCCCCTCAATGACCTCTACCAAACCTTGGCACGCCGCAAGCCATTCTCTTCGCCTCGGAGACAAGTTTCTATTGAATATGGCTAGCCTGGGTCGGTCCGTATTGTCACTAAGCGTTTCGACACCAGTAGCATTGTGCATCACAGACACCAGTGAGGAAAGATGCTGAAAATGAGCCTGAGTGTAATCAACACAGGTGTAGGTATGAACATACACCCACGCAAATAGGTTGTGGGCCGCTAATAACTGATCGACATCTCGACGTCGCACCAGTTGCTCGGTACTCCAGAAAACCACGGGCACGTTGAAGATTCGAGCTACATCAGCTGGCATTTTTTCAGCACGCTGCAATAAGACCACATCCGGCTGAAACTCGCTTTGTAAGCGATTCAAGTCACGCTTGATATACCACCAAGGCTTGAGCTGACGCCGTTTCTGCCGGTAATCGAACCGTTCAACGGTACACCCCTGCCTCTCAAAAGCACGGGATAACCAATGCTCAGCTCCCCAACCAGCATGTCGGTGCACTGCTATATACAGAATTTTCATAAATAGGGGGCGGCCAGCCCGATCTAACCCGACTATAAGTTGCTAAAAATGGCGCTGAAGCTACCTTTAGCATCGCCGAATGACATTCGAGTATTAAATTTGGAAAGAATAAAGGGCCTATCCACTGATGTCAATTTGAAGTCTTCTCCAACATCAGATGAGCCTGAATGAGGTATATGATTCTAATATAAAATGAGCATGAAATAATCAACTAAGTCGTTCATGATCGAGGAATGAAAACGATCTTGAAACTAGATTAACTCAACAGCATAGAGGATATTAGGCGATTCCTGAACGGTACTGACATTGTTGCTTTCAATGTTGTAACAACTCAAAAGAATCGTTACCAGTGGATCCATAAAGCTTTTAAAAAGCACCAGTACCGAAAGCTCAGCAAGCTGGATAAAGGTACAGTGGCTCAGTATTTAATGAAGGTCACCGGCTATTCCATGTCTCAGACTTAAAGACTCATTAAGCAGTTCGTTAAGACCAGTGACATCAAGGTTAAAACGGCACGTCATAATGGATTCACTAATCGTTACACTCAGTCAGATATAAGACCACTCACAGAAATGGATGAACGGCACCAGCAACCCAGCGGGGTCGTGATCAAAATGCTCTGCGAACGGGCCTATTAACGGTTTGGACAGGATCAGTATCAAAACCTCGCTAATATCTCGGTTTCACACTTATACAACCTGCGTCGATCTAAAACCTATCAACGCCAGAGATGCAGCTTAACGAAAACTCGGCCAACGAAGGTCGAGATCGGAATTCGACTAAAGCATTGCCCTAATGACCAACTAGGCTACATCTGCATTGACTCTGTCCATCAGGGCAATCAAGACAAGTGTAGGGGATTTACCATATTAACGCCGTAGATGCCGTCACGCAGTCTCAGGTAATTGCGACCGTTGAACAAATTAGTGAAGCGTTTATGTTGCCCGCCATTCAACAAATTCTGGCGGCGTTTCCTTTCAAAATAGAGGGATTCCATGCAGACAATGGAGGTTAATAGATCAACTAGACCATCGCTGCACTGCTCGATAAACTGATCATTGAGTTCACCAAATCAAGGCCGAGAAACAGCAATGATAATGCGTTAGTCGAAAGGAACGAACAACATCAATAGGCAGTCTTAAAAATCACCCAATCTACAACCAGAAAAACTTATAGGTTTCAGAAAATAAATAATGATTTTTGGTTAAAAGTGGAGTTTAGCCTAAAAAGCCGTTTTCCAGGTATAGCTGCCCGTAAACGCTAGAAGCATTCTTAATTATGGGTTGGTTATTGCGCCTGGTTTATCGGGTCGAATCATTCGACCTGTCGTGTCGACTAATTGGAGGTAGTCTTTCAGGCTAAATAAAATACCTATTTGTTCCCGAGACGTCACATTACCCTCGAACGGAGCCAGTGGCTTTAGCGGTAAATCGAAACGTTGTAGTCGTTGCTGTT
>CAWVZP010000313.1:0-3274 GCA_963934675.1 uncultured Gammaproteobacteria bacterium
CACCCGTTGAGGCACCTGATGGTACAGCTGCCCTGCCAACAATACCTGAAGCTAGTGTTACTTCAGCTTCAACGGTAGGGTTACCTCGTGAATCAAGAATTTCTCGACCGATTACTTTAACGATGCTGCTCATGTTATTTCCTATTGTTTAATCTATTATTAAGGAGCGTTTGCCTGTAATGGAGCTTGGCTGCATTAGAGATAGTCGGCTTGAACTTAATCGACAATATTGGAATTTTATATGCATCTCAATCATCCTGCTCAATAGGCACTTCAATCAAATGGGTTATTTTTTTACTGTTGCAGAGTTCCCTTTGCGATATGCGACCGCTGCACTAATAAAACTATTAAATAATGCATGCCCTTCTCGCGGTTGTGATGTAAATTCAGGATGGAATTGACAACCAATAAACCAAGGGTGATCCGAAATTTCAATCATTTCAACTAGTTCGTTGTCGACCGAAAGACCTGATATGACTAATCCGGCACTTTGTAATTTACTCAGATAATTATTGTTGAATTCATATCGATGACGGTGTCGTTCATCAATTTTTTCGGCGTCATAAGCCTTACTCGCTAAAGTACCAGGCACCAGTTTACAGGTTTGCGCACCGAGTCTCATGGTGCCGCCTAAGTCGGTATTTTCATCACGCATTTCGACCGAACCGTCTTGATTAACCCATTCCGAAATAAGCCCTATAACAGGATCAGGAGTTTTCGGATTAAATTCAGTGCTGTGTGCACTTTTAAGCTCAAGTACATTTCGGGCATACTCGATAACGGCTACTTGCATGCCCAGACAGATACCCAGATAAGGCACTTTATGGGTACGAGCATAACTTACGGCCGCAATTTTACCTTCTACTCCTCGGCTTCCAAATCCACCGGGAACGAGTATGGCATCCAACCCTTTGAGGCATCCAGACCCATTGGTTTCAATAGAATCTGCTTCGATTTTTACTATTTTTACACGAGTACTGGTATGAATACCGGCATGAATAAGTGATTCATTAAGCGATTTGTATGCATCTGTGTGATCAACATACTTACCCACAAAACCAATTTTAACTTCTTTTTCAGGTGATTGAAGTGCTTCCACCACTTGATCCCAATCAGATAAATCTACTTCGGGCAGATCTAAGCCAAAATGCCTAGAAACGATTTCGTCCAATCGATGTTCATGTAATTCGCGCGGAATTTTGTAGATATGATCAACGTCTTTAAATGAAATGACGGCATCCTCTGCTACATTGGTAAACAGTGCAATTTTACGGCATTCCTCAGGGGGAATTTCACGGTCGGCACGACACAGAAGAATATCAGGCTGAATACCAATCGATCGCAGCTCTTTAACCGAGTGCTGAGTGGGTTTGGTTTTAATTTCACCTGCCGCTGCTAAATACGGAATCAGCGTGAGGTGCATATAAAGTGTATGGCTGCGCCCTAGCTCAAAACCCATTTGACGGATCGCTTCTAAAAAGGGTAATGATTCGATATCACCCACTGTTCCGCCAATTTCAACGAGCACAACATCTGCACCATTGGTACTACTCAGTATCGAATTTTTAATTTCGTCGGTTATATGTGGAATAACCTGAACAGTTGCACCTAAATAGTCACCACGGCGTTCGCGGGCGATAACATTTTCGTAAATTCGACCCGTGGTATAGTTACTTTTTCTTGAACAACGAATACCTGCAAAGCGCTCGTAGTGACCTAAATCCAGATCAGTCTCCGCACCGTCATCCGTAACGTATACCTCACCGTGTTGAAACGGACTCATTGTGCCTGGGTCAACATTGAGATAAGGGTCGAGTTTTAGCATATTAACGCTCAATCCTCGTGCTTGAAGAATGGCTGCCAGTGACGCAGATGCAATGCCTTTACCCAGTGATGAAACAACACCACCAGTAATAAAAATAAAACGACTCATAGGTTAGAATATGCTTGGAGGAATGTGAAGCTGTGAAGCTTGGTTGGAACGAAACGATAGCAGAATCCCAATTTGATAACAATCTGCAAGTCAGCATCAAGCCTAGTTTTAGGCTTTTTTATTTAACTATCAATCTATCTGTTGATTTAAAACTCATCAGAAAATAACAACTGACTGGCTAGATGAGCTGGCAGTTGACCTTGTCGATTAATTGTATACTCATTTAGCCCTTTCTTTGTTGCCGTTAACGCCAACATACTCTTAATATTGTTATCAAGGCCCGAGTCGGTCAGTACTTTAATATCGATTAAGTATTCACCATTCGGCTTAAGTCGACCCGTACCGTCTATATCGAGTAACGCCTTTCTGTCCGTCAATTCAAAACGGTAGCTATCGTCTTCACGTACAACGCCGAGTTGATAATCACCTAGATTGATGTCTTCTCCCACTACGCCAGCATTATTCCATATAGCCAAACCATTAATATGACTGATTTTATTTTGATTCAAACCAATTTTTTCAATTTTAAGGTTGAGCTCACCTGTTGGTTTAACCAATAGCTGATTCATTAAAGGGGCGAGTTCTGCCATTGTATATTCGACATCGAGCTGCTCAATCACTGTAGTGTTGGTTAATGGGCTGAAAGAAATATTAGCCATACCATTTTGATAGTTGATTTGATAACAAACCTGAAGTGTTAGCAAACAGGATAAATCAGCCTCGTAATTGATATCACGAATAGGGAAATTGTTAGTATAGGCCGCCGCAATGTGACCTGACGTTATCTGCCCTCTTACACCATATAATTTAATGTCGCTTGATAGTTCAATTTGCTTAAGAATCATGGCAATAGGAAACTTGATAACAATAAAAATAGTCAGGCAAAACACGAAAAATAATGTGGGTTTCCAAATTTTATTCATTGTCAATCTACGCTGGCTTAATGAATACAACAGTAGAATCAACTGTCGCAATATCACTGGTGCTATTGATACGCAGGTCTTTAATAATCAGGCCTCGCTCTTTTAGTGTCGCTATAAATGTAATTAATTGATTAAAATCAATAGCTGAATAACGAATCCTAATTTCACTTTCACCCATCGGGGTCATTTGAGTCAAATAAGTATTCAGCTTTTGACTAGCGACTGCTTGATTAATTAAGTTCGCCAAAGACCCATTAAAGCTAACATTCTTTTTAGTCGCACTGCTGGATGGTAGACGTTTAACCTCACTCTGCATCCATAATAAGTCAATTTTTGCCTGATCTATTGCGTCAGTCACGCGGCCAAAATTTTGCTGGTAGGGCTCAATCACAAGGCTATGAATAGATAACACCCCAAC
>CAWVZP010000314.1:0-3272 GCA_963934675.1 uncultured Gammaproteobacteria bacterium
GTAATGATTGGACTTCCAGCAGGGCGTTAATGTCAACCACTCGGCCTTTAGTTTTACCTCGATTGCGTTTGGTTTTACGATCAACCGCTTGAGGATTTTTTTCTGCTATGGACATAAACACTCTCTACCACTAGGTTTTTAGTTTAGCTTTAACACTTTATTGAATTTGGATCTGACTTTCCGAGACGATAATTAAACTGGCTATTTAAGATTAGCTCAGAACATCAAAATCATAAAGATGATCGGCTGCTAAAGTAGAGCCCCTAGGAGCGCCATAACCGATAAACATTATCTCTTGTTGATCTTCGCTTTGCAAAGACCGACTGCCTTTAAAATTTGTAATTTTGAAATGCCAAAATGAAACATTCTGGTTAAATATAACCAAGATAATATAGAGTTTGTCTATTGAAGTGGAGGCTCAAATCGACACATCTCACCTTAGAACCGACAAATATCGCTATAGAATTTAAACTTCTTAGAGCTGGTGACTGGTTAAGTAATGAAACGCCTGTGGCATGCGAAACGATGACTTTTAAATAAACATTAATATCGTTACTTTTTATCCGTTAGAGACTGATAGGCTGTTAAACTATAAACTGTGTAGGAAGTCTCATCTGAGAAAATAGTAATACTGTTTAGCTTGCTCGGTGATCTCTTCTAAGCTAATTTGATGTCGCTGTTTATTGCTTAGTTAGATTGAATTTAGACGGCGGACGCGACGGCTCTTGACGACCCAAAAAATTATAACTAGGAATTCACCTTTTCCGTCTTACCACAAACAAAAGTCGAGAATAAATATGCCTAAACTAGATCAATTACTCATTAGTATTGAACAGGCTGAATCTTCGGGTCAAACCAAGCAAAACTGGGAACCGACACAGGTTGGTGAGATCAATATTCACATTAAGGCCGATGGTCAATGGTTTCATGAAGGCCGTCCATTTAAACGCCTTGCTCTAGTTAAATTATTTGCCAGTGTGCTGCGTCGAGAGGTCAACACTCACTATTTGGTCACGCCTGGAGAAAAGCTCGAAATACAAGTTGATGACGCACCATTTGTGGCGACTACTATGGAGTTGCTAAACAACAATGACCATCAGGCATTAACTTTTACAACAACCCTCGGGGATAGCATCATTGCTGACAAACAACACCCTATTCGTGTCGAAACAGACCCAGTTACCGGACTACCAAGACCTTATATCCATTTTCGAAATGGACTCGAGGCACTTATTAGCCGAAGCGCCTTTTTTGACTTAGCCAATACGGCGAAGGCAGTTGAGCGCAACGGAGACACGCATCTTATAGTTCACAGTATGGGGGCTGAATTTAGTCTCGGTATTTGTGATGAATGATTTCCTAGCATCAATTCAATACCGTGGTCACCGATGTTGGACTTTATGCCCAATGACTCAAATTTTCTGCCTGTACGATTGCCACATCACCTCAAGAAATCTATTAATGAGGGTGAAAAAACAATCACCAGAAAATAAACACTCTCAAAGACGAGCTTATGTTAATCAAAGTTCAAACCACCTATTCACCTTTAAATTAAGACGCTCCTTAATGTCACTGTGCACTGGTTTCGTGTCATCTTCGATCACTCAAAAAAAAGTTAAATAACATGTCAGTACCAGAAATTCTTACCCCCGCTCCTGGAAGTAGAATTATCAAAGGTGAAACCGAAGCCATACTTTTTGGCCAACCACCCGAAGTATTGAAAGGGTTATTACGCGAAAATATTTCACAATTTGACACCTTGGTTTTAACCGATATTAAGGAAAAAAACGGTTCTCTTCTAAATAATCTGGAGTTTCCATTTTATTTTTTTCTTTTCGTTGCTAAGGGTTTTGCAGAAAACCGCAAAATAAATTTAGTAGGCGATTCAGAGTCAATTAGCCAAGCCCTACGTTTGTTGCGTTTCACGCTATTCGGACCGACCAGAAACGAACTCAAAAAGTGGCAAACGCCAATAGAGCTTCGTGAAGAGTGGCTGGCTATTTCTGAATACCTGGCACTCAAGGATGGCAGCGGTCAATCTATTCCAATTGAAGATTTCTTCAATCAAATTCCTTTTGTGAATGATTTAGCTGTTGCCGGTGAGTTTGCAATCCAGCATATCGGTACTGATCAATATAGGGTTTCTAGCCAAGGCGGAGATGTGGCCGTCGATCTAAATAAAGATCATCAAATTACCCCACCCTACCCCGTGCCGATGGACTATGTGCCTGGCGGGCAAACCAAAATGGGGATCGAAATTCTAGGTGGGGCGTCGGGATTTTCAACGACTGAACCCTGCGCGGGCCTAGCTCTGTGCTACAACGGCGACTATATTCTAATCGACTCGATTCCTTTTCTGGATCAACATTTATATGCACGCGGAATTTCTAAAAACCAAGTATCGGCTGTATTTTTGACTCATCTGCATGACGATCATTGTTCAATGTTTCCACTCATCGAAATGCCGAAACAAGTTGAAATTATAACCACTCGAGAAATTTATAACATGGCAATCGAAAAACTCAGTTGTAGTCTTGGCTGGTCTACCGATGTCGTTGCTCAATGTTTTCAACTGGTCGAAGTGACACCCGGTGACACCCTGAACTACTACGGACTTTCCATCGAAGTGCATACCACGGTACACAGCATTCCCACCATAGGCGCTACTTTTTCGACCCTGCACCAAGGCCAACGCCGAGACATTTGTATTGTTGGCGATAATCAAAATATGGCTGCAGTGCGTGAAATGGCGAAAGCAGGCGCTGTAAGAGAGTCTACTGTAAAGAATCTCGAACGCTTATATACCGATAATTTCCATCTGTTAATAGCGGATGGCGGTGCTGGTGCCATACATGGTGACCCGAACGATTCTCTCGGATCGAGGGCTGAGAGAGTCGTTTTTGTCCATGTTGATAAACTGCCAGAGGAACTAACAACTATTTTTTCTCTAGCGAGCGCAGGAAAGCGTTACACCGTGATTGATGGTGATAGCAGTATTTACACATCACAAATCAATCATTACCTCACATTGTGGTTGGGCCAGCCATTGCCCAATCGTTGGATGCGCAACCTACTCGCGGAACAATCCATTAACCGTTACAACACGGAAGATGTAATTATTGTGCAAAATGCAAGCACCCATGGTTACGTTTACCTAATACTGACAGGCTATTGCGAAGTCGTACGCCAAAAAGACGGCAAACGACAGTCAATAGCCACTTTGCAAGCAGGTGATATTATTGGAGAAATGGCAATACTGACTGGTTCTGGAG
>CAWVZP010000315.1:0-3253 GCA_963934675.1 uncultured Gammaproteobacteria bacterium
ATCAGCGTTGAGGCAAAGAAAATTATTATTACTAAATAGTGCGGTAGCTTTATCATAGTATTTTATCCTAAATGAAATTTAGTAAGCTCGCTTAAAAAGTGTAGGCAACACCAAGCCCAACCGTAATTAATGTGTCTTCCTTGATGATTGGACTATTTTTCGCGTCGCCTATAATTTGAGTCGCAGAAATCAATCCGATTAAAGTGGTGTTTTCTGAACTTGCGTATGAAAAGGTTGTACCGAAGGTAGCGCTGTTGAAGCCGCCGTCCAAAACGAACGATGATTGGGTGGATGTGCCATTTGTGGGGGATTTAACGCCAAAGTAGGTATTGTTGTAATTTTTATCGGCATAATCGACCCCAGCCAGAGTGGTCATGGTAATCGGCGTATTGGGTATCATGTATTCGTGAGAGACGCTCAGGTTTGCAGTCCAACCTTCATGCGTGTCTGAGACATCAAATAAGCCGCTGATATTAATCTCCCATTGGTTTGTCAGTTGATATGACAAGTACGAACCCACCTCAAAAGCCTCATCAATATTTAATAATCCATCCAGGTTTTTGATCTTCGATCTATCCTGATCGGACCTGACTTTACCCAGAATGCCCGTATTCAAATTATCAGAGAGTTGGTAGTCCAACCCGATCCCCGAGTTGTTTGCAAACAGTGTGCTTTGTTCAGTAAGATTAAAATAACTCTCGATGCTCGGTCCACCTATAATCTCATACTCGTCAGAGCCCGTGAACTCTGGTGTCCAGATTAGCAGTCCACTGATGACTAGTTCCCAATTCTTCTCTACTGGCAGTTGATTTTCTTTGGCTTGTGCAGTGGCCGCAAACACAGTGCTAAGGAACAAGCTAAGAATAATAGAGGTTGCGTAGAAATATTTCACAATTATGTCCAGATTAAAGTTTAAGTTTATTAGTAAAGAAGCCATTTTTGCTTCTCCATTGTGTAAAAAATAGTGGCATTACTGTCATTTACAGCAAGCCAATTTTATTACTGGTCTGCAGTTTCTAGAGTGCTCTTGAGCGGTTGCCAACCCGTGCGTCCAAACGCATAGCGGGCTTTATTTGAGGCGCCTTTAGCCTGAACTACGTCCTTATAGATCGATCCAAATTCATGGAAATTGATGGTCACAGGGTTAGATGACTCCAGTTGTTTGGTAATGCCGTAAACGGGTTTTTCAGTTTCAGTCTGATAAGTGCCAAACAGCCTGTCCCATATAATCAGGAACCCGCCATAGTTTTTATCGATGTAGATCGCGTTAGTGGCATGGTGAATGCGGTGTACTGATGGCGTGTTAAAAATGCCGTCGAGCCAACCGAGCTTCCCTATTTTTTCGGTATGAATCCAAGTTTGATAGAGCACGACCATTAATAATGACGACAGTATTTGAATCGCATCAAACCCTATCAGGAGCAAAGGAACAAAAAACAGCCATTCGTATAGACTCTCTAACCAAGACAGACGAAGTGCCGTTGTTAAATTGTACTCTTGAGAAGAATGGTGAACGCTGTGGACTGCCCAGAGAATCCGACGTTCATGTTCAATTCGATGCATCCAGTAGTAGGTGAAATCGACAGCGATGATCGCGAGTATCCAGCTCCACCAGGTCACTGGAATTTCTGAGAAGGCGAAATGCTCAGCAGTGAAGAATCCGATGATGAAGATAGCCCCTACAATCGTGTTATCAAGAATACGATTGCCGATTTCGATCGCGCCGTTCGCCACTGTTTCGCGCCATTCATTGCGTCGCTTTGTCGCTACGTCGAAGATTGTTTCAATAATTGTGAGCACATAAAAGATAACGCCAATTAGGGTGACTACTGTGAAAAAACTACTATATTCTAATATTCGGGCATCAATTTCGTTCATTACCTGTTCCTGTTTTAACTGTTATCTTAATCTTTAGCGGTTCGCCGAAGTTCACCCCTTACCGTTCTTACTGGGGCGAAGTTTACTCACGCTCTGCACAGTTTTAATGGAGGCTGTGTGGAGGTAATGTGGAGACTGCAAAAAAAACCCCACTTTTTAGATTGACGGGTAGCCTTGCTACTAGATATCGCTTGGCGCATGTTTTCAGTTTAAGATAAACGTATAGTGGCTCAATGTTGTAAAAAACAACGAAAGTACAGGCAGTTTTTAGTTGTTTAATAATCGTAAACAGTTAACTCAACGGACGTTTAACAAACGAACATGCATAATCAATCTATGAACAATTCCCTAATATTAGTGGTCGAGGATGAACCAGAAATTTCAGCAATCCTGGTGTCTTATTTAGAAGTAGCTGGATTTCGAACTGCTCAAGCAGCCGATGGTGACATTGCCTACACGTTGTTCAGACAATTCAGTCCAGACCTGATTCTTCTTGATATCAAAATTCCAAAGCGCGATGGTATCGATGTATTACGTGATATCCGTAGGGTTTCAAATACGCCAATCATAATGCTCACGGCAATGTCAGAAGACATTGAGAAGATTTCCGCATTGCGGCTTGGGGCTGATGATTACATTCTTAAACCCTTTAACACGCTTGAAGTAATCGAGCGAGTTAAGGCCGTGTTACGCCGCACAAAAGGCTCTGCTGATATAGAGTATCTAGTGCGAGTGGGCATGTTAGATATAGATTCAAGTGCCCACGCTGTATTCGTCTGTGATGGGGAGAATAAAAAAATTCTTCCTTTAACGCATACCGAGTTCTCATTAATCGCACATATGTCTGCGGCACCCCGGCGTGCCTATAGTCGTTCGGAACTGATTGATGCCTGCCTCCCTGAGGGGGAAGCATTAGAACGCACCATCGACAGTCATATTTCAAACGCCAGGCGAAAGTTAGAAACGGTCGGTGTTAAGGGATTTTTGCAAACGGTAAGAGGGGTTGGCTATCGTCTCGAGCCGCTGCTATGAGATACAAACATCTGCACCTGCGTACGCAACTGGCAATCGCAATGATCTTTACCGCAGTGATCACTCTAGCGATTTTCATCTTTGGTATGCTTGGGTTTTATATTTACGTTCAGGAAAGCTGGATGGCGAGCCTGAGTGAAAACAACCGTGAAACAATAAAGGGACTGATCGAGAATGACGTTGTTAATGTTCAAGCGTTGACAACGTTAGTCAATTTGTTTTCAACTTCTTGGACCGAAGGTTACGCCGTTAGCGAGCTTGCTGTTCTACTGGTTTTTGTTTCACTTGCCATTATTTGTTCGGTTTTTATTGGTATATTGATGGCGCGACGTCTGAGTCAGCC
>CAWVZP010000316.1:0-3253 GCA_963934675.1 uncultured Gammaproteobacteria bacterium
GATTGTGTGTTAAACCTTCTTCGTTTGCAAACGTATTTGGTGGGTGGGTGAAAGCTGATGTTGATACAGGGTCGTGGACCAAAATTATTCAGGTTTTGGTCAAATGGATGAGGCTGAAGGTTGCTTATTTATGCCAAAAAGATTAGTTGCGTAGGCCGGAAAAGCGAAACACCTTCTGGCAAAGCTTTAACCATAGTGTCGTCTGATTGGTTTTCACGACTATGCTTCTTTTGTCTGTTTGGTGGTATTTGGGCGTTGGTTAAGCCTGATGGTGCCTTGGCTTATCAGGCCTACGTTGCTTGTGAGGGTGCTTTGGGATGTTTATCGAATCAATCTCGCCGGGTTTTATTCGGAATCATCAGTTCGTGTTCGGGGTGGTTTTGGAATATACTGGCTATGGCAGTGCGGGTTTATCGCATGCTAAATTCTCTTGTTTCCTCGATTTTTTGCACTTTAAGCTTAACAAGTCCAAGAGCGTTTTTTTATGCCTAACGAAAATATTGCTTTTTTTCAATGATGTATCTATTTCTCGATGGGCGTTCACACTATTTGTAAACAGGTAGCAATGACTGAGAAAACCAGAATAATTTATACACTGACTGATGAAGCGCCTAAGTTGGCAACCTACTCGTTGCTGCCTATCATCAGAACTTTTGTCTCTGCGGCTGATATTGAAGTCGAGAAAAAGGATATTTCGGTAGCGGCGAGAATTCTGGCTGAATTCTCTGACCAATTGCCGGAAAACCAGCAAGTACCTGATAATCTGGCTGAACTGGGACGACTTACCCAGGTTGCTAGTACCAACATCATCAAACTGCCCAATATTAGTGCTGCGATACCACAGTTAATCGCTGCTATTAAGGAGCTTCAATCGCACGGCTACGATATTCCTGATTATCCTGAAGACCCGAAAAATGAGGCTGAGGGCGTTATTGAAAAACGTTATGGAAAAATATTGGGCAGCGCGGTTAATCCTGTCCTTCGCGAGGGTAATTCCGATCGTCGCGCGCCAGCCGCGGTCAAGAGTTATGCGCGTAAGAACCCGCATTCGATGTCTAAATGGAGCCCTGCATCGCGCACCCATGTATCTCATATGGCCAGTGGCGATTTTTATAGCAGCGAAAAATGCATGACCATAGAAAAGGCTTGCAACGTAAGAATGGAGTTGCTGGGTACCAGTGGCAACACGATTGTTTTAAAACAAAAGGTGTCGTTACAAAAAGACGAAATCATTGACAGTATGTACATGAGCAAAAAGGCGTTATGTGACTTTTATGAGGCGCAAATGGAAGATGCACGGGAGACGGGCGTTATGTTTTCGTTGCATGTTAAAGCAACGATGATGAAAGTATCGCACCCAATCGTGTTTGGTCATGCCGTTAAGATTTTCTATAAAGATGCGTTTGCAAAGCACTCAGATCTGTTTGATAAGCTGGGCGTGAATGCCAATAATGGTATTAGTAGTGTGTATGACAAAATCAGCACTCTGCCATCCTCTTTACGTGATGAAATTGAAAAAGACTTGCACGCCTGTTATGAACACCGGCCTGAACTGGCGATGGTCGATTCGACTAAGGGTATTTCTAATTTGCATGCACCGAATGATGTGATTGTTGATGCCTCTATGCCGGCGATGATCCGTTCTGGTGGCAAGATGTGGGGAGCAGATGGCCGACCAAGAGAGACTAAGGCGGTTATTCCTGAAAGTACCTTCGCAAGGATTTATCAGGAAATGATTAATTTTTGTAAAACACACGGTGCCTTTGATCCGACAACTATGGGCACCTGCCCGAATGTCGGGTTAATGGCTCAAAAAGCGGAAGAGTATGGTTCGCATGATAAGACGTTCGAAATTCCTGAAGCGGGTGTCGCTCAAATTATTGATGAAGATGGCAATGTATTGCTTGAGCAAACAGTCGAAGAAGGCGATATCTGGAGAATGTGTCAGACCAAAGATGCCCCGATTCGTGATTGGGTAAAACTGGCAGTCACCCGGGCTCGTTTGTCTGGAATTCCGGCTGTGTTCTGGCTTGATGAATATCGTCCGCATGAGCTGGAAATGATACAAAAGGTAAACCTTTATCTAAAAGACCACGATACTACTGGGCTGGATATTCAAATCATGTCGCAACAGCGAGCGATGCGTTACACGCTGGAGCGCATTATTCGTGGCAAAGATACGATCTCAGTTACCGGTAATATTTTGCGTGACTATCTCACCGATTTATTTCCAATTTTAGAGCTGGGGACTAGTGCAAAAATGCTGTCGATTGTGCCGCTCATGGCGGGTGGCGGCCTGTTTGAGACGGGTGCCGGTGGCTCTGCGCCTAAGCACGTCAAACAATTGGTAGAAGAAAACCATTTGCGCTGGGATTCTCTGGGTGAATTTCTGGCTTTAGCGGTTTCTCTTGAAGATGTCAGTATTAAAACCGGCAACGACAAGGCTCGCATTCTGGCTGATACGCTGGATAAGGCGACCGGAAGACTATTGGATTGCGGTAAATCGCCATCCAGAAGAACGGGCGAACTCGATAATAGGGGCAGTCATTTTTACCTCGCACTGTATTGGGCCGAAGCATTGGCTGAGCAAACTGAAGATCAGGGGTTAAAAATCAGGTTCGCAACATTGGCGAAGCAATTGGCGGATAACGAGCAAAAAATTGTCGATGAACTGAGTGCAGCGCAGGGTATTTCTGTTGATATTGGCGGTTACTTCGATGCAGATCCAGGTAAAACAAAAGCGGTTATGCGCCCTAGCAAGACGCTAAACGCTTTAATTAATGCGGCCCGAGGCTAAAAAGCACGGTATTCGCGTGTTCTGGTGAAAACTCAGTCAAGTCATTAAAGCGCTTGGCCAGATCAGATTGCCGAATTGAGCTATCGTTTTAGCTCAATTCGGTTAAATTCTCGTTAGTCGCCTTTAGATAGACAATGCAATGTCGGCCTTTTGGGTAATGCTCAATATTGTCGGCATTGCGCTTTTCAGATAGCGGGTCGGGGCAGGGTCTTAACAGACGAAATTAAGTGTTGTTCACAACCTGATCGATTGGCTCAGCTTTGGCAAATATGGCTTTAATTGTTCGTTACCAATCATGAATATCCACTCTTTATTTATCTCCCTCTGTTTAACTTGCCTTTTGAAATCACTCTATCGATGGTTTTTTTAATCGCGCGCCAGCCACCCCGAACTTTTCTATTGAGTGAGTTCCTATTGGCCTTCTTAAAAATAGCCTCAATTCTATCAACTGCGATT
>CAWVZP010000317.1:0-3250 GCA_963934675.1 uncultured Gammaproteobacteria bacterium
GCTCTGCCATCCCCTTGTCTTGTGAATTAGTGTTTTGAGCTTCAGCCCCTTGGCCTTCGGAGACTTGTTCTATATTTCGCTCTAATAGTTGCTGCTGAGTATTGATACCTTCGACAGCACTAGTTGTTACAGAAGGTAATATCTGCGGAGATCTGACTGAACTAGAAATATCCATGGGCGACCAACTAATAAACTTTAGATAAGAAGATTATAGTTAAACCTCTATAATCTGCATTAATAAGAAGTTATTTAATACCTAAACGATACTCATTACAAGATAAATGGTAAAAGTTTGACTTAACCTGTTGGACTTCTTAGTTTTTATTCTTTTCAACAACATTCGATTGACTTTCGCTACCCGCAGCAAAATCTTCTTCTGACACTTCGTCATCATCAGTTGAATCCATGTTTCGATCTCTAAACATGATGGCGGATGCGATTAAGCCTGCTTCGAATAATATCCACATTGGCACCGCCAACAGGACTTGCGAAATAATATCTGGTGGTGTCAAAAGCATGCCGATAACGAATGCGCCAACAATCACATAGGGCCGCATTTGTCCTAGCTTTTTAGGGGTAGTAATACCGACAGCAACTAGAATAATAGTCGCGATTGGCACTTCGAAAGCCAAGCCGAATCCAAAAAATAACGATAACACAAAGTCAAGGTAGCGCCCGATATCTGTCGAAATACTAATCATTTCGGGGCCAACGGAAGTAAAGAAACCAAATACCAGCGGGAATACGACGTAATAGGCAAATGCTATACCGGCGTAAAACAAAAGTATACTCGACACTAATAATGGTCTTGCGATACGTTTTTCTGTTTTATAAAGCCCAGGTGCAACAAAGGCCCAAAATTGAAACAAAATAACCGGCATTGCAAGGAAAATTGATAGCATTAAAACTAGCTTGAAAGGGGTCAGAAATGGTGACGCGACGTCAATCGCTATCATAGTTGAGCCTTCTGGCATGTGGCTCGTCAGAGGCACAGCAAGATAGGTATAAATATCGTTAGCCCAGTAAAATAAACAAAGGAATATCGCCAGAATAGCGATCACCATGCGCAGCACTCGATCACGTAGTTCAACCAAATGCGACATCAAATTACCGCTACCTACCTCACTTTCTGAATCAGTCATGATGCACTCTTGTTTTTCTCAGGCACAACTTCAGGCGTTGTTGATTCAGCACTAGCATCTTTTTCCGATGAAACTTTTGGCTCGGTTGGGCTTTGCTCTAGCGTTGACTCTAGTTCGACAGGTTTTTCAGTTTCCGACGTCCCTAAAACACTAGACATAGAGTCGTCTATTGATTTTGCAACGCCAGACATATCAAGCCCTTTTTTGGCTTCACTGACTACATCTTTTAGCGAACTCAATTCTTCCTGTTGAGCAGCGAGTAACTTACGAATCTCATCAGTTTTAAATTCACTTTCCACATCGGTGCGGACATTAGTCACAAAACGTTTCAGTCGGCCTACATATTTGCCTACGGTAATCGCCACACTGGGCAAACGTTCAGGCCCAATTACGACCAACGCAACAATGCCAATTAGCACAACTTCGGTAAAACCCATGTCAAACATTAGGAGTCTCTAACTATGAATGTGATAGAAATTGAATAAAAAAACACAACTAACGGCCCTTTAAACACATAGATTTAATTGACTAAGAATAAGCAAAAAACATTCTTATGGTAGGGTATTATCGATAGCGTTCTATCAATTAAGAGGCTTTATCTTTCTTTTCAGTAACCTTTTCTTCAGTCACTTTTCCTTCGATCACTTGGCCTTCAGTGAACTGTTCGTTAGCGACTGTTTCTTCAGTGCTGTCAGACTCTTGGTCTTTTACCGATTTTTTAAAGCTTTTAATTGCGCCACCTAAATCGCCACCAATATTGCGTAACTTTTTAGTACCAAACAACAAAATTACAATTGCTAAAACTAATAACAATGACCAAACGCTAATTCCACCAAAACCCATCTCTATACCTCTATTGCTTTGTTCGCGCAGATTTTTCTTCTATGCCAGACAGACCAAAACGCCTGTCAAGCTCGTCGAGGACCTGCTGCGCAGTTAAATTCTGTTGCGCTAGTAATACTAAACTATGAAACCACAAGTCTGCAATTTCATAAACTATCTGCTCTTTATCCCCCGACTTTGCGGCAATTATAGTTTCTGCAGATTCTTCACCAATTTTCTTTAATATGGTGTCAACACCTTGATCGTATAATTTTGCGACATAAGAATTAGATGGGTCTCCACCTTTTCTTGACTCCAAAACCGCCATCAGACGAGTAAGTATATCATCAGTCATTGATAAATCTCCTCAGGATTTTTAACTATTTGTTCATCAATTTGCCATTGCCCGTTGTTTAAAACACGGAAAAAACAACGGCGACGGCCGGTATGACAAGCAATGCCACCTATTTGCTTCACTTTAAGCAAAATAACATCAGAATCACAATCGAGGCGAATTTCCTCTAGCGTCTGAACATGGCCTGATTCCTCACCCTTAAACCACAACTTGCGGCGCGAGCGAGACCAATAAACAGCACGCTGATGCTGATGTGTTAAAGCC
Organism: uncultured Gammaproteobacteria bacterium; assembly: GCA_963934675.1. Classification (GTDB taxonomy): domain Bacteria; phylum Pseudomonadota; class Gammaproteobacteria. The sequence goes on from CAWVZP010000317.1 coordinate 2,584, forward strand.
AGCGCATCAACATTCATCCAGGCCAGCATTAGAATTTCGCCGCTACTCGCATCTTGGGCAATTGCGGGTGCTAGTCCTTTGTCATCCCATTGAATATCTTTGAGCCAGCTTTCCATTAGTAACGCACCTCGATGCCTTTCTGTTGCATATAGGCCTTAGCCTGCCCTATCCGATACTCACCAAAATGAAAAATACTGGCGGCTAATACGGCATCAGCTTTGCCCTTTAGAACACCGTCAACCAAATGATCCAGATTACCGACTCCACCTGACGCAATCACGGGGACACGAACCGCTTCAGACACTCGGCTGGTTAAGTCGTTGTCAAAGCCAATTTTGGTTCCGTCTCGGTCCATACTGGTTAATAGAATCTCTCCCGCACCAAACAAATCCATTTTTACTGCCCACTCAATCGCATCAATTCCAGTTGTTTTACGTCCACCGTGAGTAAATATTTCCCATCGGTCAACTTCACCTGATTGGCTAACTTTTTTAGCATCAATCGCCACAACAATGCATTGCGATCCAAATTTTTGCGCCGCTTCCTGAACAAATTCTGGATTGAATATCGCGGCGGTATTAATGCTCACTTTATCAGCACCAGAATTTAACATTCGACGTACATCGGCCACTTCACGAATACCACCCCCAACTGTGAGCGGTATAAA
>CAWVZP010000318.1:0-3199 GCA_963934675.1 uncultured Gammaproteobacteria bacterium
TTTTTGAGGCTTGCGCTATTTGTGAGTCATAACAAGACCTTTGTGCAAAGGTCTCCTATTAATTAACTTTTTGATCGATATAGCCCCAATGGGCTGTTTTTCGCACTCGGCATAGTAAATTGCTGCACTATGGCGTGCCGATTCCCCGCCAACCTGGTCTAAGTCAGCAGGGGTATAACTCAAAAATACAGGCCGCTCTGGATCTCTGGCTTCATTAAGTAAAATGGCGTCATTGTAGGCTTTAGTACCCCCCATAATGTTGTGGTGCTTTTTCTTCATGTGAGCTAACAAATTATTTTCGCTGTTGCCATAACCTTCTATCTCACTGCAGCTGGCAGTAAGGCTGTCGATTTCTATGCTTTCGTCTGTGCCTACAACGTAGGCATAAGTATCTAAAAAACAGGTTTGACTGTGGTTTGTTACATCGCAAACGGCCATTTGAACAAATCGGTTATTGCCTCGTAGGGAAGACTTTTTTATTTTACTTCTGCCCTGTTGTAATTTTTTTGGTGGTGCGGTGATCGGGTCTACAACTTGGCAGTTAATTAACCTGACACTGTCTTTAAGGGCTGCACACAGGTCATTGGCAATAGACAAAGTGGTGCTTTCTAAGGTGTGGAATTGGCAATAAATTTGATAAATTCTATCCAAGGTAAATTCTTCGTCACCTAGCTCGGAGAACAAGAGCTGGTCCCAAGCGAGTGCAGACTGCAGGCTAAACATTCGGGTAAGAAAACGTGCAGCGCTTCCACTAGCTCTGCCCTGGCTAATAGATTCTGGAATGGCAATAGTATAGACATTTGTTTTGGCACTCTGTCCAAAACGGTCCAACCGGCCCAAGCGTTGTAGGCAGTTCTCGGCACTTGTAATTTCTGACACCATGGTGGTGCACGAGATGTTAAGCGCAGCCTGCACGATTGGTCCGCTGCGAAGTACTGTGTATTTACCTGTCCCATCCTTTTTAAACGATTGGAATACCTCATCAAACAGTTTACGTTTGTCGCTCTTTTTATATTTGGAATGAATTAAGACCGCATTTTCGACCGCTTGGTTGGCCATAAACGAAGCCTGCGCTGTAGTTGCTGTGTTGCTGATTACAATGGTGTTGTGATCCTTTGGGCTATACAGCGGATTGGTGTGAGTGACGTCCAACTCGTCATAAATATGCCGCTCTAGTCGGTACGAACGGGTATTAAAGGATGCCATAGTTACAATGTCACCTCGATCGATACCCAGAACTTTTTCAACATAAAAATAGTGAGGTGTAGCCGAAACCAATAAGGTATTTGCTAGATTATTCTGCTCCCCTTTACAGGCCACCAATTCAGCAAACAATAGATTAAAGGCAGGCATATTGATGTATTCGTGGTATTCATCAAATACAACATGCACATTGAGCAGTTTGATCAATAGGTCAGCCTTGGTATGGCTAATAATCGCGCTAAATATCTGGTCTATAGTAGTAATAACCACGTCACCAGAAAAGTCCATACCTTCTGGTGTAGGCTGGTCCCATTGGTTAGTGTATTTAAACTCACCTGTATTAATTTCTATTTGTGCATCAGGCAAGTATTGTTCTGAGACAAGGTCGTAAAAAAGGCCTTGGCAAATTTGTACCCGGGGGCACACCCAAATAATTTGTTGCACTCCTGTTAGTTTTGACCATTCTAAGGCGATTTTGGTTTTACCACAGCCTGCGGCACCGGCTAAAACCGCAACGCCTGAAGTATCTGCCAGGTTTTTAGCACTTTGAGTTTGCTGATCCAAACGCTGATTTTGTGGAAACTTTGCTAGGCAGTCGTCTATATGAGTAGCTAATGACGATTCTTGCAACAGTGCTTGGGTTACTAATTCATTCAGGGAACGATTTTTAATGTGCGTATCGAGCATAGATGAAGTGAGTGCCGATACCATCCTGTCGGCTGATATAACGCAGGTACGGGCAATGTTGTTGTTAGCGTTGGTTTTAATTTGCTGACTATAGTCTTGAACTTCGTCGAACCCGGTATAACTTTTATACGCGGGCAAACTTGGTGCGTCTTCAAGGGCTTCTATTTCTTCGGCACTCACAGACCCTCCATAACACTGAGAAAGTATTGAGCTGCTTTCAAAACGATATTCACTATCTAAAGCTACCACGTCATTTAACAAATTGATCGCCTGTGTACTCAGGTCTAAAACATTTTGCTTGACTAAACTTTTACTAAGCTTTGTAAAAAGGCCTTGGTAATCACAAAAATCATTTGCTGATTTCCTAAACGGTTTGGCGTGGTGCCAATATATAACATGCTTAATACAACGCTTATTTGCCTGGTTAATGAATTTAAGCTCTGGTCTGTCTAGCAAGTGGTACAACAGCAATGAAACCTCATTGTGCCTAGGGTGCTTGTCAAAACTAAAGCGGCCTTTGTCTATGTGTTGACCGTCCTGTGAGGGTAACCTTTGATTGCTCGGTTTGATTACCCAGTTCTGAAATACAGGGTCAATTTTGCCTACATCATGCAAGCAACCGCTGGCAAATATAACTGACGAATAATTACCTTCTCGATCGGGTAAAAGCTGCTTACTCAATTGTTCGGCCACATAACCCACCGCAAAAAGATGCTGATCTAATCGCTGCAATTGAGTATTCGCATAAAATACGCCGTCGATGGGCTTACCTGTATCAACGTCCATAAAAAACCCCTTACTAGTAGTGTTAACAGGGACAACACCCCGCGGACCAAATTTGTGTTTTGCACCAACCACCCATATCAAATCGAAGCGACTGCGAGATCGGACCCTGTGGCAAGACACTGCAGTATTTTTTGATGCGGTTCTTCTCAACAAGGTTTTTACAGCAACAAGTCCATCTTTTGTAATAATGGTTTGCCACGTGTTATTACCAATACGATCTGCAAAGGCATCCAACACTCGCCGTGACCGATTAAGTGCTTTTTTTTCACACTGCGAAATGAAGGTAACTACCATGAGTTATAATTTTGCCATAGGTGATTGCCAATCCGACTTAATAGCAATAGCCTTTACTTCATCAAACATAAAATCCAATGCTTTATAACGGGTAAAATTTTGCAAACACTGTTGACGAAATTCCTGTTCGCTGGCTTTTTCTTTAGCGCAAATAAATGCCCATGGTAAAATGAGTGGCTCCGTTGCAAACAGCTGACCAGGATGAGTTTATTTTGTCATTCTACTTTTT
>CAWVZP010000319.1:0-3170 GCA_963934675.1 uncultured Gammaproteobacteria bacterium
ATGCTGTTTGAAAAAGCGTCCAAGGCCTGTGACCGTGCCACTCGAACCAACACCAACAACCATGGCATCAATCCGACCTTCCATCTGTGCCAGTATTTCAGGGCCAGTTTCGTTCTCATGTGTCAGTGGATTATTTGGATTAGAAAACTGATCAATGTAGAAAGAATCGGGGATTTCACTCGCAAGACGTGCCGCATAATCCTGATAGTATTCCGGATGGCCTTTTTGCACATCGGATCGGGTGATTCGAACATCAACTCCCATGGCTCGTATATGTCTAATTTTTTCTGGGCTCATCTTGTCGGGAATAACAAGAATAAGTTTATAACCTTTTTGTGCAGCAACCAGCCCAAGCCCAAGCCCGGTATTACCCGCAGTCGCTTCAATAATAGTGCCGCCAGGTTTTATTTTGCCTTCTTTTTCAGCCGCTTCAATCATTCTGACCGCTATGCGGTCCTTGATTGAGCCACCAGGATTCTGACTTTCCATCTTAACAAAGAGTTCACAGAGACCTGTATCGAAATGGTTTAATTTCAACATCGGTGTATTGCCAATCATTTCAAGTACTGAGTTAACTATTGCCATAAAGTGCTGCCCCAATAAAAATGCCAATGCTAGCATGAAGTGATGAAGAACCAATAAAACAATGCTGATTAATCTGTTTGCCCACTCAGAAAACTAGGAATAGCCCGTATTTAAAACACCCCACCAATTGTAAACGACCAGAGCCGTTGCAGGCTTAGCTCTAAGCGAACGCCGAACTCAAATAAATGATCGTTTATTTATTTTATATGATTCAGTTTGATGAACAGTTAATAGCGAATATAGTTACATCGAATCAAGTGACTTTATTCGAGGTAACTAGCTGTAATATCTACCTATGGTTTGACCTATTTTGGAGCTTAGCAAAGCCAATATGACATTGTTCGTTTCAAATTCGGCCTTAGTGTCGATCAATTGCCAATCATTACTAACCCACCGTTTGATTTTGGCTTTATCCGACTTACAGACAAACTAGGAGCTTATATCGAGAGAATCGTGGTGCGCATAGTGCTTGGTTGCACTTATTCAAGCCTTTCCTTGACCTCATATTGCCATTGAACCACCGACAAAATAAATCAATTAAACCAAACTTAGTGTCTCAATAATCCGTATATTAGTGATCAGTAAATGCTTTTAATCTTTTCTAATAGAGATGCTATTATGCTCTATCTGGAAACATTGACTAGGGTGTCTTATCAAGAGACAAAATACTGTAAATCAATCTCAATTGGTATCATTGTGAATTGCTTTGGCTTTGCTACTCCCAACTGAATGCGGCCGTTGGAACAGGTAAAAATGATACTATTAGTAAAACTAAGGAAGAATACGCTTGAGCAATTTAAACAATCTAGAGAATAGCAATGACACGTAAAGCCCGCCCTCTTATCGACTTATTAGTCAGCATCATCATTCCATCTGTTGTCCTGATGAAGTTCAGTGGCGAGACTGATTTGGGGGCCGTGGGTGCTTTGATTGTCGCGCTGGCTTTTCCAATAACCTGGGGCTTATACGAGCTCATCCGACATAGAGTGACTAACTACATCGCCTTACTGGGTTTGATTAGTGTGATGCTGACGGGTGGCATCGGTCTGTTTCAGCTTGACACGCAATGGATAGCCGTAAAAGAGGCCGCTATTCCCGGCATTATAGGCCTAGTAGTGTTAGTGACCGCTCAAATGCGCAAGCCGTTGATCAAAACTCTTTTATATAACCCAGTGGTTCTGGATACGGATAAAATCAATCAGATCCTCCTCGATAAAGGCTACGAACAAGCTTTTAATAAAAGTTTGCTCAATGCCACTTATATGTTGAGTGGTACTTTTTTCTTCTCTTCGGTTATGAACTACATATTGGCTAAATGGATAGTCGCTAGTCCGGCAGGTAGCGCTGCCTTCAATGAAGAGCTTGGGCGCTTAACCTTGATCAGCTATCCGATGATAGCAATTCCATCCATGTTGATGATGCTGGCGATCTTTTATTTTCTTTGGCGCAGTATTCATGGCTTAACAGGACTACCTTTCGAGTCAGTTCTGGCACCAGCATTGCGCGGAGATGATTAACCAGTCAGCGCCCCTGCACTTATCGACACCGTTGGTTTACCACAGGCTCATGAACATTGGCCTCTCATATTTTGGCAGAAGCTTGACGACACTTAACAGGACGATACTCGTTTAAGCTTTACAATCCAGGCAATGAGCTGTTGAGACCTGCTGCCTCGTCACTTTGTGAGGCCCAATATTGCAATGGTTTGAGCCGAATAAAACCAATCATTAAAGAAATAATCAAGTATTTCAAAGTACCAAAGACTGTATGCCAATCAACACAGTTAGTGACATGACAGAAAGTATCACTACTTAAATTTTTAATCATTGATTAGCGATCAAATTCATTTTGAAGGCTAAAGCAATATCATAGCGCTTGAAGTCGCCAATCATTTTTAAAAGTGTGATTCAATAATGCTTGGCACTACCGAACCCTACGCACTGTTTATGCACCTTTTTGGTGATTTGAGAGAGCAGTATGATACCCATTTGTAAGGTCCTAGCAGAACGAGTTGCTCTCAGCGCTTATTAGTCGCAGTCAACAGGTCGAGTGAGCAAAAACTACAAAATTAGCATACGATTGGTAAACACTAATTATCGCGTTTTAGTAGCCTTAAACTTAATTTCGTACGAGCAATCAACATGGACATACTCTGGATATTATTTGCTTTCGCCTGTGGCTTTGGTGTTAAACAAATAGGGTTACCGCCGCTCATTGGCTATCTCGCTGCCGGATTTATGTTAAATATGTACGGCGTCAGCATGACACCCGGCTTGCAGGAAATGGCCAATCTGGGCGTCACTTTAATGCTTTTCACCATTGGTCTCACACTAAACATCAAGGACTTACTCAAGCCGGAAATATGGGTAGGTACATTTGCCAATGCCGGTATTTGGACAATTCTATTCACCGGTCTGGCTCTTTTTCTCAGCACCTTATCGGCCCCCTACTTTACTGAACTGGACTTTAAATCAGCCGCATTACTGGCCTTCGCACTGAGTTTTTCTAGCACTGTTTGTGTTATCAAAATGCTTGAAGAAAATGGTGAAATGAATACCCGACACGGACGTTTTTCAATTGGCATT
>CAWVZP010000320.1:0-3157 GCA_963934675.1 uncultured Gammaproteobacteria bacterium
GCTTCGAGCTTTCGCGGACAGCTATACCCGGAAAACCAAATTTTAGGTTAAATTCCATTTTTAATCACAAACTGTTATTTATTTTCTGAAACAGACGGCTTTTATTTGCTGTAGATTAGATGTTATTTAAGAGTGCCTGCCCTTTATCTTTCTATGAAAATCTGGGGGCAAAAAAAAAGTTGGGATCTAGAAACTAAAAACCCCTGCAAGTCATTGACTAGCAGGGGTTATAATATGGCGCACCTGGAGAGATTCGAACTCCCGACCGCTCGGTTCGTAGCCGAGTACTCTATCCAGCTGAGCTACAGGTGCATATTTGAAGGCAGGATTCTACGGATAAACCCTACGTTTTACTAGTCAATTTTGAATAATTATTCGGCTATATTGATATAAACCCGTTTAGCATGCGCACCAACATTACAAAATATTTCATAGGCAATTGTTAATGAATCATCGGCTATGTCTTCAGCCTCTGGATTAACGCCAAATAGGCAAACTTCATCACCCACTTTGACACCTTTCAAAACGCTAATGTCGACGGTTATCATATCCATAGACACTCGACCCACAATATTGCACAGTTGGCCTTGTATGTTGATTTGGCTAGATTTAGTTTTTAGCCTGGGGTAGCCATCGGCATAACCAGCCGCTATTACGGCAATCGTCATGTCTTCAGGACAGGTGTAAGACCCGGCATAACCAATTACATCGCCTTTGTTATGCGGGTTGACTGAAAGTACTGATGTCGTCATCGTCATGGCTGGACGAAGGTTCAGGGGAACTTGTTTGCGGTTTGACATTGGGTTGGCACCGTACATAGCAATACCTGATCGAACCCAAGTCTTATGTAACTGTGGCCAAGCAATAATACCAGCAGAGTTTGATACTCCCCATTCATATTCATCTAGTTTAAGGTTATTGATAGTTTTCATCTGTGCTTCGGTTTGGTCGTTATCGACCTCATCTGCACTGGCAAAGTGAGACATCATTCGTAATTGACCCAGTGTCGGTATTTTTTTTAACTGTTCTATCGCGTTGTTCACCGAGTTGGCTGAAAAACCTAACCGGCCCATACCTGAATCGACCTTCATCCAAACTTGGATTTGATTCAGTGACGGATTATCGCGCAAACAATCAATATGGAATTGCTGATGAATAATAGGATCGAGTTGCAAATCAATGCAGACTTGCAGCTCTGTTGGGCTAATGAATCCACCCATGATAAGAATTTTTTGAGTAATGCCACTTTCTCTTAACGAAACCGCTTCGCCGACTGCAGCAACCGCAAAAGCATCAGCATTGGGTAATGCTTTTGCGACTTGTATTGCACCGTGGCCGTAAGCATCTGCCTTGACTACCGCTATTAGTTGACTATCGCCTGAGAGTGTTTTTAATTTTTGATAGTTGTAGCGTATAGCACTAAGATCAATGCTAACTCTTGAGTGTCTGTATTGACCATGACTATTCAAAATCTCCTCCGCCATAAGCATCTTCGTTTGCGAGGTTTTCAAAGCGGGTATACTGCCCCAGAAAAGCGAGTCTCACCATTCCAATAGGACCGTTTCGTTGTTTTCGAATGAGTATTTCCGCGGTGCCTTTGTCGGCGCTATCGGGATTATAAACTTCGTCTCGGTAGATAAATAAGATGACGTCGGCATCCTGCTCAATACCGCCTGATTCTCTCAAATCAGACATGATTGGTCGTTTATCGGGGCGTTGCTCAACACTACGGTTAAGCTGAGAAAGCGCAATTACTGGGACTTCTAGTTCTTTTGCGAGTGCTTTTAGAGATCTCGATATTTCAGATATTTCTGTGGCTCGGTTTTCAGAATTGCCACCAACACCCATCAGTTGTAGATAATCGATAATAATTAGATCGAGGCCGTGTTCTCTTTTTAGCCGCCTTGTTCTGGCACGCAGTTCAGTCGGCGTCAGTGCTGCCGTGTCGTCAATAAATAACTTTGATTTGGATAACATGTTAACGGACGAAATTAGTCGGGGCCAATCGTGATCTTCGAGCTTACCCGTTCGTAAATTATGTGAATTAATGCGCCCGAGTGAGGACATCATACGAATCGCCAATTGCTCACCTGGCATTTCCATACTGAAAACCGCAACCGAATTGCCAGTATTAAGGGCAGCATTTTCAGCTAGATTCATTGCAAAACTGGTCTTACCCATTGATGGTCGGCCTGCAATGATAATCAAATCGCCTTTTTGAAGGCCTGAGGTTTTTGCATCAAAATTAGCAAAGCCAGAAGAAATACCAGTCAGCGCTTCGTCGCTTTTATACATTTCTTCAACCCGTTGAACTGCCTTTGTCAGCAGGTCGTTGATGGCCTCGAAGCCTTCTTTATTGCCGGCACCTTGCTCAGCAATCTTGAAAACTTTACGCTCTGCTTCATCGAGTAGTTCTTTACTGGTACGGCCATCAGCATTAAAGGCACTGGCTGAAATTTCGTTTCCCACTTGAATTAAGGCACGAAGAATTGCATATTCACGAACAATATTGGCATAGGCTTTGACGTTAATCGCAGTTGGCGTGTCGTTAGCCAAAATACTCAAATAGGCCAGCCCGCCAATTGAATCGAGTTCATTTCTAGAGCTAATCCATTCAGATACCGTAACAACGTCATAAGGTTGGTCATTCGCGGCAAGATCATGGATCGCGCGAAAAATTAAAGCATGGTCGTGACGGTAAAAATCATTTTCATTGATGACATCGGCGATGTCATCCCAGGCTCGATTGTCGAGCATTAAGCCACCAATTACCGATTGCTCTGCTTCCAGCGAATGCGGGGGTACTTTAAGGTCATCAACGCGTTGACTTAACTCAGCTACACGGGAAGTTATTTCTGACATTTTAGAATGAACCTTTTAATTTCATAGGACGATTTCATTGACTATCTATAATAAACTTTTTGCGCTCACGATTCCCTTACTAAATCAGTTTTCTAATAATATTTCATGATGGGAATTAGTGATATTAGGGGATAATTATCGATAAACATCGTTACATGGATGTAACTTATCAGAGCAATGCAGGAGCAATTGTCGAGGAGCACTCAAACGCCCAGTTCATCCTGAACATCGTCACACCTACGCATCCATGCGCCCGTGACATACCGTTCATCCTGAACATAAAAAAGGCTGTCAA
>CAWVZP010000321.1:0-3122 GCA_963934675.1 uncultured Gammaproteobacteria bacterium
GTCGGCACAGTGGCGATAACACCCTGGGTCCCGATGATTTGGGTCCCGCCAGATAGCGAGGCTATCTTGCTATTTGCCGCTATTGGATTGATCGCTGCAACTGGTCATTTTTTAGTGATTTTATCCTGCCGATACGCACCGGCATCTCTAGTGTCGCCCTTTAACTATACCGAAATCATTGTCGCAACAATGCTCAGCTACCTGTTTTTTGATTATTTACCGAATACTATAGTATGGTTGGGTATCGCGATTATATGCGTGAGTGGTATCTATATTTCATTGCGGGAGATCAAGCAGCAACGTCGCAATAAACCTGCTGCGTTAAGGCGCTAAAAATTTAACAGGCTAATTTAAATAGTAATGCCCGATAATGCCAAAAAATACAATGGCACCAACCCAATGATTATGTAAAAAGGCATTAAAGCAATCTTGGGGGACACGATAGAAAATCATAAATTGCTCATAAGCTAACAAGCCAGATGCAAGTAATAACGCATAAAAGTAAATGGACGAAAATTCAAGATCGTTACCCATTAACCACAGTGTCAGAATAAAAAGGCCTTGCAACAAACCGATAATCACTCGGTCATATTCGCCAAATAAAATGGCGGTTGATTTCATGCCGATCTTCAGATCATCTTCACGGTCAGCCATGCCATACATCGTGTCATAGGCAGTGGTCCACACTATAGTCGCAACGTAAAGCAGCCAGGTTTGTTTGGGAACTGCTTCAATCTGTGCTGCAAAAGCCATTGGCACGGCCCAACCAAAGGCCGCACCCAAATGAACCTGCGGCAAGTAATGATACCGTTTCATGAAAGGATAACTAGCAGTGAGCAATATCCCACCAATTGATAGTGTAATAGTGAAGGTGTTGAGACTCAGCACCAGTGCGAAGGCTATTAAGCAGAGTATCGCAAATACCCATAACGCTTCTCTGGAGGTCATCCTACCACTGGTCAAAGGTCTGTTCTTGGTTCGTTCCACATGCAGATCGATGTAACGGTCGGCATAATCGTTTATTGCGCAACCAGCTGATCGCATCAGAAAAACTCCAGCGATAAAAACAAACAGTATCCAGCCATCCGGTGAACCTTTGCCAGCAATGGTCAATGCCCATAGTGTCGGCCACAACAGCAGGTAAATGCCAATCGGTTTTTCGAGACGTATCAACTCGGAGTAGAGTTGCAGCTTGTTTAAGATATCTGTTTTCATACCAATGTTGTTACTATGCAACCATGCTATCAATTTTTCGCTACTATACCGATCAAATAACCAACTGTCAGGAACCGTTATGATAAGAGATTTTGTGGGCATATCGCCAACCATTGGTGAGTCGAGTTACATTGACGATAGTGCGGTTGTGATTGGTGACGTTGTGATTGGTAATAATTGCTCGGTCTGGCCGCTCACGGCAATACGTGGCGATGTGAATATCATTCGCATAGGTAATAACACTAATATTCAGGACGGTTCAGTTTTGCATGTTTCTACCGTTAATCCACCGATTACAGACGGCGCCGAATTGCATGTCGGTAATGAGGTCACGGTTGGCCATAAGGTTCTGTTGCATGGCTGTCGAGTGGGTAACCAATGTTTAATTGGTATGGGTTCAATCGTTATGGATGACGCGGTGATTGAAGATCAGGTCATGCTCGGGGCCGGCTCTCTAGTGCCACCGCGGAAACGCCTTGAATCTGGTTTTTTGTATTTAGGTAATCCAGCAAAAAAAATACGGCCACTGACCGACTCAGAAAAAAATGATTTAGTCACGGCCGCAGCGCATTATGTTTTGTTGAAACAACGATATTGAATTGAAGCTAACCTTGCTGCAGGTCATTGTTTATGTCCGATGAATTCACCATCTGCGCCAATTGCAGAAAATTTCATTTTCAGAGGAACTCTTAAATATGATCTTTAATAATTTCAAATAACTCAGGACGGTTCTTTTCTATTTCTTTCGCACTTAGCCCTTCAAGTGAATGCGGATATTTCAACCATTGTTCGGTTTCATGCAAGTAATAATCGGGCACAAAGTTGACCTGGTTGCGGGTTGGTTTGTAGTAGGGCACGGCGACTCGAATATCGTGAGGCGTATTGAGTCGGGCTTTGTCTCGTAGATGTTCGATAACGGTATTGATGGTATGTCCGGTGTCGAAGACATCATCGACGATCAGCAAGCTGTCTTCCTGACAACAGTTTTTGATGAGATAGTTCATGCCATGAACGCGAATGTTGGTAGATCGACCGTCAATACCAGAATAGGATGACGTTCTTATTGCTATGTGATCAGTCTCAATGCCGTGATAGGCGAGCAATTCTTGTACTGCAATACCCATTGGCGTACCGCCACGCCAGATCGCAATGATAATCGTCGGCCTAAAACCGTGCCGAATTATATTGGCTCCAAGTAAGAAAGAATCTTCCAGTAGATGCTGTGCGGATAAATAGAGTTTTTCGGACATTGATTGATTCGAATTTTCGATGTTGAGGAGTATCATAACTGGATTAAAATGGGAGGGCATCAACTTCGTGGAAAAGCACCCCGAAAACAAAAAATCCGTAAACAGGCATGTCGAAAACAAACGATACATTCAAGAGCAGGAATTACTTGAAGATTCTTTTCGTCTAGCAGTACAAATCTATGAAAGTGGCTATCGACCTGATTTTATTGTTGGTGTTTGGCGGGGCGGCTCAACTGTCGGTATTTATGTTCAGGAATGTTTGCAGTACCTGGGCGTAAAGACTGACCATATTGCGATTCGCACATCATATCGGGGGATGAGTGATTACCTCAAGCAACTCGATAGCAATACCGAAATTCGTGCTCATGGGCTGCAGTATTTATTTGAGAATATGAATGCAACTGACAACCTGCTGATTGTTGACGATGTTTATGGCACCGGAAGAAATGTAACAGCGGTGATTAATCGACTGCAAGCGAAGACCAAACGAAACATGCCCAAAGAAGTTCGAGTCGCCGTGCCGTATTACAAACCAAAGCTCAATCAAGCGCATTCAGCGCCAGATTACTACCTGCATGAATATAACGAATGGCTTGTTTTACCCTACGAATTAACGGGGTTGAGCAAGGCAGAAATTCATCAAAACAAAGCCTGGAT
>CAWVZP010000322.1:0-3099 GCA_963934675.1 uncultured Gammaproteobacteria bacterium
GTTCAACCGACAGTGCATTCACTGCACGTACGTCCTGTCCGTCGACTTCATGGGCTTCGATGCCGAAGGCTTCGGCCCGTGCCTTAATGTCGCCAGCGGCCATTTCTTCTACTTTGGTATATTCGCCATAAAGGTTATTTTCACAGGCGTAAATTACGGGCAGGGACCATAAAGCTGCCATATTCATGACTTCATACAACACGCCTTGACCCAATGCGCCATCGCCAAAAAAGCAAACAGTGACGAAATCTTCACCTTTTTGTTTTGCGGTTAATGCAGCGCCGGTCGCAATACCCACGCTACCACCAACAATGGCATTGGCACCGAGGTTGCCATTGCTTTGATCGGCAATATGCATCGAACCACCTTTGCCACGACAATAACCTTCTTCACGCCCAAGTAATTCACAAAACATTAATTTGTAATCGGCGCCTTTAGCGACACAGTGACCATGTCCGCGATGCGTGCTGGTGATGTAATCGGTTTTTTTAAGCGCTTCGCAAATGCCGACCGCGACGCCTTCCTGACCTGAGTACATGTGAGTAAGTCCGGGCATCTTGCCGGATAGATAGAGTTTATTCGCGTTGTCTTCAAACGCGCGAATACGCATCATTTGATCGTACATGCGTTTATATTCGGCCTGTTCGTCGGTTTTTTTAGTCATAAGCTTTTAAAATCCTTTGTTACTTTTTGTGACTACTGGTGCACGGCTGCCCACCATGACTATGCGCGTGTGAATGCCCATGACCATGTGAGTGAGCGGCAGTTGACTTAGCGTTATAGCGTGGCGTTGCTTTTGCCATGCCAAGCGATTCCAGTGCAGACGTAGACGCGCAACCGCAGGCAGTAGCGGCCGGGCTTTTTTTATTCACCCGAGTCGATTTTTTCAAACCAGTTCGACGTATTGTGGCGCCAGACACAATGATGCGGCAAATCGCCTCACCGGTTTCGGGATGAGCTTCTAGCGCCTTATCGTGCAGGCTATGCGAGAGGTCGAATCTCTTATCTGGATCGACTAGTGATTGGTAGACATAATTTGGCATAGGTAAATCCTAATTGATGAGTTTAATAGGCGTTGGCAACGAATAATTCCTGCGCCGGGAATAGGGTAATGATTTTGCAACCATCGGCGGTAACGACGATTTCTTCTTCAATCCGTGCGGCACCATTGCCATCGGCTGCAGGGCAGTAGGTTTCGAGAGCAAAGACCATGCCCTCTTCTAGCTCGAATGGGTTTTCCATCGATACCAGGCGGCTGATGATAGGACGTTCGTGCAGCGCTAGCCCCAATCCATGACCAAACTGCAAACCAAAGGCTTCCATCTCTGACTCGAAGCCAAAATCTTGCGCTCTGGGCCAGACGGCGGCGATTTTGTCTGTGGTGCAGCCGGGTTTGACGAGTGCTATAGCGTCGTCAATCCATTCTCTCGCTTGTCGGTAAGCATCAACCTGTGCTTGTGTGCTACTGCCGACATTGAGGGTGCGGTAATAACAGGTGCGGTAACCCATATAAGACTGTATGACATCAAAAAATGCCTGGTCACCAGGTCGGTACATGCGGTCAGTAAAGTTATGAGGATGCGGGTTGCAACGCTCTCCAGAGACGGCGTTGATGGCTTCGACGTCATCGGAACCATTGTCATATAGAAATTTATTGGCAAGTCCAACAATTTCGTTTTCGCGCACGCCTGGTCTGAGGTTTTGCGCAATTAAGTCATAAGCACCGTCTACCATAGAAGCCGAAGTATTCAGTAATACGATTTCATCCATACTCTTGATTTGGCGTGCATCCAACATAACCTGCTGAACATCGCGCACGTCAATACCTTCGGCCTGAAGTGCGAATAACATCGGTGGTTCGACCACGTCGACACCCAGTGGCATATCGAAAACACCTTCCGTGCGCAACAGATCGGCGATGTCGGCCGCTGCTCGCTTGAATAATCCAGCCTCTTCAGACACCGAACCACGTAAACCCAACATACCAGCGCGACAATGATCTTGTTTGAGCCAGGGGGCATATATTCTGTGGTGTGCGGCAGCAGAACCAAAGTCCCACAGATAAGGGTCTGAATTACCGGTCATTAGAGCATAGCGGGCAAACTTATCACGCGACCATTCACCGATAACACTACTAGTTAAGTAACGGATATTGTTGTTATCAAAGCACAGGATTGCCCCTAGATCGGATTCGGCGAGCGCCTTGCGAGTTCTTCCCACGCGATAATTGTGCAGGCGGCGGAAGTCCACACGTTCTTCAAAATCAACATTCATGCGGCCGGGTGAAGCGATTGGGCGGCTCCAATCCCATCTAGGATCGATTGAGCTATCGGTAATGATACTGGGTTCGGTCGGTGTTAATTCGGTCATATGTGCTCCACTACTAAACTATTGATAACCGCGTGAACGGTGGACGTATAATGCTACGTTGCACTCAGAACGAGTGCGTCGATTGACGTTGTTACTATTGCATCACCATGCCGCCATCGATCATGATCAACTGTCCGGTCATGTAATCAGAATCTGAGCAGGCGAGGAAAATCGCGGTGCCCATGACATCTTTGGGGTAGGAGTAGCGCTTCATCAAGATCATATTTTTGGCTAGTTCATCCATCGAATCACCTTCTTTTTCAAATTTACCGATGGCAACCAAATCTTTGTCGAGCTGTTCCCACAATTCGGTGCGAACCACGCCGGGGCCGTAGCCATTGACGGTAATATTGTGGTCGACTAACGCCTTAGCGCCGCCGTTTATCATCGCCAGCACAGCATGCTTCGATGCACTGTAAGGAATGACATCATCAAATGCTTGACGCGAGAGAATAGAGCCAACGTTAATGATTTTATAGGGGCCGGCTTCTTTGCCCTGCTTGATCATTTGCTTTGCGGCTTCTTGCATACCGATCAGCGTGCCGAGGCCGTTAACCGTCATGATTTGATTCCAGTTCTCTTCGGTGACATCGAGAAACATCATCGGCTTATTAATACCAGCGTTATTGACAATGACGTTAATACTGCCAAATGCTTCGACGGTGGTTTCGACCGCTGCGACCATTTGATCACGTTTGGTTACATCCAGTTTTACAGCAACAGCTTCGC
>CAWVZP010000323.1:0-3099 GCA_963934675.1 uncultured Gammaproteobacteria bacterium
ACGTTAGATTGGAGTATTATGAAGTTAGCTAAATTAGAACAATATAAGACATACAAGAAAGTCCATAAGTATTCGAATAAACTATGAAAATGCGTAGATTTCTGTCCAAGGCAGCATCATTCATTTCTCCAGCCCGAAGTACACTACACAACCTGCTAGTGCGTTATCGTGAGATTATATATACTCGCGATCTTAGTGCGGAATCCCCAATGCCAAAAAAATCAAAATCATCTCCCTCAACATTGCCAAAAGAAGATCCTAACTTGCCCAGCGAAAGTATTAAATATGATAAGCCTGTTGCCAGTCGAGACTATCTACTGCAATTGATCAACGAAGAGAAAGTGCCTGTTTCACATGAGCACATAGCAGAAAAACTACAATACGAAGACGAAGACAGTATCGAGGCTGTACGCAGACGCTTACGTGCTATGGCTCGCGATGGCCAGATATTTCGTAATCGAAGGGGCGGTTATATAAGTTTTGATCACATGGACCTTGAAAAAGGATTTGTCCAAACCCACCCGGATGGTTTTGGGTTTCTAAAGCCAGAATCAGGCGGTAAAGATATTTTTCTTGCTGAACGTCAAATGCGTAAATTGATGAATGGTGATAAAGCGGCGGTAAAAATAGAGAGTTATGACAAGCGTCGAGAGCGCTCGGAAGGAGAGCTAATTGCTGTATTAGAACGTGCTCATCAAAGTGTGGTCGGCCGTTATCACAGTGAAGGGGGTATCGATTTTCTGATCCCTGATGACAAACGTTTAACCAGTGACATTCTACTCAATCGTGATGTTGGGCATACTGCAAAACCTGGTGATATTGCTGTTGTACGAATTACCGATTACCCAACTCAACATAATCAACCTATTGGTATTATTGAGTCGGTATTGGGGCAGGACAATGCGCCGGGCATGGAAGTGACTATTGCCTTAAACACCCATTCCATTCCACATCATTGGAATAAGGATGTGCAGTCTGAAATCAAGGATTTCACGCATCAGGTAGAAGAGGCCGATAAGCTAGGCCGAGAAGACTTTCGTAACCTGCCTTTTGTGACGATTGACGGATCAGATGCGCGCGATTTTGACGATGCGGTTTATTGTGAGCCGGTCGACAAGGGATTCCGCTTATATGTTGCAATTGCCGATGTTGCACATTACGTCAAGATAGGTTCAGCGTTGGATCAAGAGGCGATTGATCGTGGTACGTCGGTTTATTTTCCTGGTGAAGTGGTGCCAATGTTGCCAGAGGTGTTATCGAACGGGTTGTGTTCTCTCAATCCTGATGTCGATCGTCTTTGTATGGTGTGCTGCATGGAAATCAGCCAAAACGGTGTGATCAAGCAACATGATTTTTTTGAAGGCATTATCCATTCTCATGCTCGACTGATTTATGATGACGTAGCAGCCGTTATATTTGAAAACAAGGAAGAGGGTGCGCCTGCTCTACAGCGAGTAAGAGGCGATCTTGAAAATCTTAAAAAGGTTTATTTAGCACTCGCTAAAGCACGCAAAAGACGTCATGCGATAGAGTTCGATACCAATGAAGTTATTTTCAAATATAACGATGAACGCAAGATAGAAGGCATCGAACCCGTCGTGCGTAATCAGGCTCATTTGCTTATCGAAGAGTGCATGATAGCCGCCAACATCTGTGCGGCACGTTTACTTAAAAAGAAAAAAATACCAACGCTTTATCGAAATCATGAAGGTCCTAATTCCGATAAACTGCCAAATTTGGCTGAGTTTCTACTCGGCTTCGGTATTTCATTTACGGCAGAAAAGCCAACACCGACCGATTACGCAAAAATCATCGAACAAATTAAACCACTACCCGAATTTTCGATGATTCAAACGGTTGTATTGCGCTCGATGATGCAAGCCAATTACAGCCCAGACACTAAAGTAGGCCACTTTGGATTGGCGTTAAAAGATTATGCCCATTTTACCTCGCCAATAAGGCGCTATCCTGACCTGTTAGTACACCGGGGTATTAAACAATGGATTTACCAAGGCAGTAATAATGGTTTCGAATATGACCTTGCTGCAATGACCAGCCTCGGTGAGAGTTGTTCGCGTTACGAGCGTCGCGCCGATGATGCAACGCGTGATGCATCTGACTGGCTAAAATGTGAATTTCTTCAAAAGCGTATCGGTCAACAATACAGTGGAATTGTTTCAGGCGTGACCAGTTTTGGTCTTTTTGTTCAGCTCGAAGAACTGATGATTGATGGCCTGGTTCATATCACGTCACTTAAGCGAGACTACTATCGTTATGATGCGGTGCGACATCGTTTGGTAGGTGAGTCGAGTAACCGTAGTTATCAGCTAGGTGACCGATTAGATATTCAAATCATGGGCGTCAATATGGAAGAAAAGAAAATTGATTTCGACTTGGTAGCAAACTTGGGTGACGATGATGGTAACGTTAAACCTAAGAAGAAAAAGAAAATAAAAAAGTCTGGTGATAAGCCCGCAGCCAATACTAAAAAAGGAAAGAAACCCGCTCAGGCAGAAGGTAAAGATACGGCTAACGCCACCGTTAAAAAAGCACCTAAAAAATCGGTAAAGAAACCAGCCAGAAAAATAGTTAAGAAAACAGCCCAGGAATCTGATCAGTCATCTACTCAGGAAGCTGGAGCAAAAGCCAAGCCAAAGCCCGAGTCCACACCGAAGGCGAGTAAGAAGCCAAGAGTGAGTAGAAAACCAAAGGTTGATCCGAAAACGACATGAGCGATTTGTATATCTATGGATTTCACCCCATAGCTAAAATGTTACAACACAGGCCTGAGTCATGTTTGGTATTGATTTGTACTGAGTCAAAAAATCCCCGTTTGATTTCACTCATTGCGCGAGTAAAAGAGCTCAAGTTACCGATCCGAATTGAACCGAAGACTGTGCTCAACGGTTTGGTTGGGAGTGATAAGCACCAGGGTTGTGTGATGCACTATGTCGCATCGACTTCAGGGGTTACCAGCATCGAGCAATGTCTCGTAGAAATGCATAATCAGTCTTTGTTTTTGGTGCTTGATGGCGTTCAAGATCCACATAATTTGGGTGCCTGTTTGCGAACTGCCAACGGTGCAGGCGTGGATGCGGT
>CAWVZP010000324.1:0-3009 GCA_963934675.1 uncultured Gammaproteobacteria bacterium
GTTAAAACTTGGTTTTCTGAATAAAACTGTTCTATTTGGAACTGCTGAGTTTTGATGTAATCGAGGGTCAGGTATTGACCGAGATCAAACATAAAGAATAGAATTACAATGGCGGCCAATATGCCAACCAAGCCAACTTTTTTCATTAAAAATTCTCACCCCTCTTTATTTAATTTCTCGATCTGACTGCGACTAATACTTTCAGTTCACAATCTTTCAGTGCACTTTTTAAACTACAGTCAATTGATCGTACTATTTCTTTGAATCATTTGGACAATATCTTTGCCAATGTTCCAATTGTATCTCTAAATTTAAAAACCGTGTTCCCTGCCTATACCATCATCCAATTACGACAGACTCCGAACCTAATTGCAAAACAACTTAAGCTGGCGGAAATAATTTTAGAAACTCGGCCTCACCTGCAGGTGAACCAATTAATACTATTTCACCCACCTCAGGCAACACCTCATCAGGTTTTGGGTTGGTCATGGTTTTATCCTTCAAATCAATTCCGATAACACTGCAGTTGGTACGTTCCCGAACATTGGTCTCAGCTAGCGTTTGCCCCGCTAGCTCTTTAGGTATGGGCAATTTAAACACATCAAGACCTTCAGCGATCATCAACAAATCACTGCGCTGGAGTAAATTAAACAGAGCGTTTGACCCCATCGACGCATAGGACATAACGATATCGGACCCGGCTCGATGTAGTGCTGCCAAATTTCGCTCAAGCGTAGTGCGACAGATAATCTGAATGTCTGGACGTAATAGGCGACAAAATATTGTTAAGTAGATATTGGTTTCATCATTGCGTGTTGTAATGATGACGGATGCCGCAGTTTCAATGCCAGCACGCTGCAGTATAGACTTATTCCCAGCTGAGCCATGAATGGTGCTTTTGTCGTCAGATATGCGATCCTTCAGCTGCTCGATAATACAGTAGTCGATGCCGCGTCGTTTGAGTGCAGCCGCAGTCGATCGCCCGACACGACCACCGCCAATGATGATAACCGGCTTCGATAACTTAGCCATGTTTTCGAGCTGGTATTGACTATTGAAATCATCGAGCTGTTGGCGTGATCCGACCAGCACCAGAACCGTATTGGCCTCAACCCTATTGTTTGCTTGACCAATTTGAAAGTTCCCACGTTCCCAAAAACCAACAATACTGACACTAGTATCTCTTTGTGCCTCTAAATAAGGTTTACCTACAAGCGTCGTCCGACTGGCGACAACCTCCGCAACCAGTAAGTCGTCAATCTGACCCACCACGTGGGTGAACTCACCACCACCAAGAGCCCGACGTGCAAGAGCCTCGGCCATCAAACGGCTAAGATCCAACACACGGCTGCAGCCTGCAAGTTTAAGTATTTCAGTTGACTCATGCTCTCGTGCTGTCGCGATAACTCGAGTCTTATCGGTAATACCACGAACCGTAAAGACCACCGACGTATTCACTATGTCGGAGCGGGTGGTCGCTACCATTTCAGCAGACTCCACTCTCGCCTTACGAAAGGTTTCAGGATCGTTTAATTCACCATAAATCGCCATTATACCCTTCTCTTCCAGTCGAGTGACTTCTTCCAACTCAGGTAAGATAACAACGTAAGGATAGTTGAAATGGGTCAATTTTTCGATGAGTGCACTGGCAACATTATCGTAAAAGGTTAAAATTACATGTCCCTTCATATCAACTGCAACACTGCGCGATACACTGTCAACGGCACGGGACTCGAGCCAAGGTTCGTAGAAAAACTCAATGAAAGTAACCGGTAATAAAACCAGCAAAAAGATCATCCCCGATATTAGCACTAGAATCGAAAAAAGCCGGCCCAAGTCCGAAGTGAACGTAATGTCGCCATAGCCAAGCGTCGACATTGTCGACATAGTCCAGTAAAGTCCAGCTATCCAAGAGTGCTGCTGTCCTTCATAAGTCATCAACATTTGGAATAAAATGGCGAAGCCCATCGAAAGACCAACCAAGATAAGTAAAAATTTTAACAGCGCGTGAAAATGGCGTCTCTTAAACATGAAACTCAAAATGTGAGAATATAAATCGCCTAGTCCCTGCCCAATATTTTTCCAATGTTTTGTAGTGCCATCATTATTAGAGTTGTTCAAACTGTCTCTCTATCGATTTAAAAAAACGATTATACCGCGATTGTGATAAGCTCACTAAGGAAGCGTTGAGTAAGCAATTAGATTAAACGACTAAATTGGATAATCCGGCTAACTTTAAAACTCTTAATAAGCTTTTGAGCAGTCGCATAAACGTTGCGAAATTTGGTCTGATTTATGAGATGTTTTATAACCCCATTGCTCGTCAAACAAATAAAGAAAATGGAGGCGCCAGTCACTTTTGAGAAAGCCGGTATAAATCACTCAACAAGCAGGGCAAGTTCTTTTATTAAAGAAACCTGCTCTTGTATATGACTAGCGTTAATCTGAACCCTACTCGTGCCAGTCTGTGCAACACAGGTATAGCTATCTTTCTGACTCGATTTATGCATAGTTAATTTAAAACCTCTGGGTATTTGATTTGTGAAAAAGGAAAATGATTTTGAAATTCAACCTAAAACTGAATCAATAAAAACACCTGCTGCGGCTGCAAAGAGGCTTTTAACCATTATTGGTATCGGTTGCTCTGCCGGCGGCCTAGAAGCTTTGGAAGAGTTTTTAACGCACGTTCCAGAGTCATCAGGCCTAGCCTTTATAATCATTCAACACCTCGATCCGAACCACAAGGGCATGATGCCTCAGTTACTGCAACGTTCTACCCCGATGAAAGTAATGCAGGCCGGCAATCGCATGAAGGTTAAACTAAACTGCATTTATGTGATTCCGCCCAACAAGGATTTGTCGATATTGAATGGGTCACTGTTTTTGCTCGACCCTTTGGCCCCGCGCGGTTTGCGGTTACCGATCGATTTTTTTTTTAAAACGCTGGCTGCTGATCAACACGAACGTGCAGTAGGTATCATTCTTTCAGGCATGGGTTCCGACGGAACT
>CAWVZP010000325.1:0-2976 GCA_963934675.1 uncultured Gammaproteobacteria bacterium
ATTAACTGCACGCAGTCTTCCCAAGCCTCAGCCTGTGCCTCGCCTGCCTCAAGCGCTGCGTGGGCGAGGAATGCATCGAGTACGCTCATGTTTTCGTCTTCAATCGTGGCGTCCATCTCGAAGCCTTTGCCTGCGCCTACCAGTTCTTGCAGGTTCTCTATTCTTGACTGGCCTTTCTCGGACTTGTCTTTTTCGAAATGAGCTTTTAATCCACTGTGTTGAATGCAGTGTTCCATTTTCTTATCCAACGTTGCCTGTTCCAGATCGGCTTTCATGGTCTGTATTAAATTAACGTAAACCTGCAACGATGTCCGTACTCGTGACGAGAGTGGCGCCGATTCTAGTAAAGCCAGGGTTGCATTCCACAGTGATTGCGACTGAAGTTTGGCCTGCTCTCGAATCATATCGATAGATTTTTGACCAATACCACGAGGTGGATGATTGACGGTTCGATCAAAGGCGTGGTCGGCCATTGGATTAGATAACATGCGCAAATAGGCTAAGGCGTCTTTTATTTCAGCTCGCTCAAAAAATCGTAGCCCGCCATACACACGATACGGCATACCGCGCGTTACCAGTGCTTCCTCGAACTGACGGGACTGGGCGTTAGAGCGATACAATATAGCGACCTCGTTTCGACTACGACCCTCATCGACCCAGCTTTGAATTCGGTCGATAACAAAACGAGCCTCGTCTTTTTCGTTATAGGCTGAGTAAAGCATGATGGGGTCGCCATCGGCACTCTCAGTCCACAGGTCTTTGCCTAAGCGTCCTTGATTATTATCGATGAGGGCATTTGCAGCCTTCAAAATAGTACCGGTTGATCGATAGTTTTGCTCTAGCTTTATTACTTTTGCACCACCAAAGTCCCTTTCAAAGTGCTGAATATTCTCAATACGAGCGCCACGCCAGCCGTAAATAGACTGATCGTCATCACCGACCACAAAAGCGGGTGTACTAGTGCCGGCCATCAAACGTATCCAGGCATATTGAATGGCATTGGTATCTTGAAATTCGTCAACGAGTAAATGTTGAAAGCGTTTTTGATAGTGATTGCGTAAATCGTCGTTGTCGCGAATGAGTTCTAACGCACGGAGCAATAGCTCAGCAAAATCGACCACGCCAGCGCGTTGGCATAGCTCTTCATAAAGACGGTAGATCGCAAGCATCTGGCGCTGGACATGATCATTTCCTGGATCAATACTTTGCGGACGTAAACCTTCATCTTTATTTTGATTGATAAACCACTGTGCCTGTTTTGGCGGCCAGTTGGCTTCATCAAGATCGAGTTGGCGCACGACACGTTTCACCATACGGAGTTGATCGTCGCTATCCAGTATCTGAAATGTCTGGGGTAGTTTGGCTGCTTCCCAGTGAGCGCGTAGCATTCTGTGCGCTAGTCCATGAAAGGTGCCAACCCACATTGCGCCAGCCGAAATGCCGAGAAGCTCTTCGACTCGCGAACGCATTTCTTTGGCGGCCTTATTGGTGAAAGTGACTGCTAGAAGGCTAAAGGGTGATAGCCCGTTGACCTGGCAAACCCATGCAATTCTATGCGTTAAAACACGCGTCTTTCCACTACCGGCACCCGCTAATACTAAAATGGCACCAGGATCAGCGCTGACCGCTTCGCGTTGGCGATCATTGAGGGAATCTAGCAGGTGGGATACATCCATTAGTTGTGTGCTGCCGCTTTAACAAGTTGGCAGTGATTGTATCAGGATTTTTTCAGTGGTTATTGTCCGAAGGTGCAAAATCGCTTTAGAATTTTTATCGGGGCGTCCGACGAGCTAAACAAACCTGTCAATTAACTGTCCAAGTGATTCTGTTTCGGTTCGGCTGATGCTGGTGACTTGATAATTGGAAATGGCTTGCCGGTTTTGAGGGTCTATTTGTTGATTGTATTCAGGCTTATAGGGTCTGTTGTTTTTAACCGACTCTAAAATTTCACCCTGAAACACATATTCGCTTGAATCTTGTCGGGTTCGTTGGCTATCAATAAAGTCATGTTTAGCATCCGCACGACCACGGTCAAATGTTTGACGTTGCTGATCATTCGCCGTAGGCAGGCGGACGAGGGTATTGATATTGGCGGCGCTAATGTTCACAAAGAGGTTTTATACCAAATGAGCATTGAAATCAATCTAACAAATTTCTATTAATATAGCTTTAAAATGGAGGCATTACAGGCTTACTTCCATTGGCCTCTAGCATCAGCGTCGCTTATTTTGGCTTCCACCCATTTTTCACCGTGTTCATCGACTTCTTTTTTCCAGAATGGCGCATCTGTTTTAAGGTAATCCATAATAAATTCACAGGCTGAAAAAGCATCTTTTCGATGTGTAGATAAAACGCTGACCAGTACAATTTGATCGGATGGTTTTAAGCTGCCCACTCGATGAATGATGGCGCAGTTTTGAAGATCCCAACGTTGACTGGCTTGTTCGACGATGGCTTCTAACGCTTTTTCGGTCATGCCGGGATAGTGCTCCAGCGTCATCTCTTGCAGCTGGCTGTTGGGCAAGTCACGAACGAGGCCTATAAAACTGGTTATTGCGCCTATATCTGTGCGGTTGCCCAACAATTGTCGATTAATGTCACCAACATCAAAGTCTTCTTTTTGTATTTGAATGATCATCGTAGTTGCCTTAATATCTTGGTGCTCTTAGGTTAATCGAGAAACTCAGAGAATGGCAGGTAATTGATTTCGTCACCTGTTTTGACCGTTGCACCTTCAGCAATTTCGACGAAGCCTTGTGCCCAGGCGGTCGATGTTAAAACACCTGAGTCTTGATTGGGGTAAATACGGGCAACCAGAGCGAGATCTTCATCCTGTTCCAGGCGCGCTCGTAAAAACTCTCGCCTGCTATCGGGTTTAGGCCAATCGAATCCGGCTGTGACGGGTATCGCGGTGGGCTTTTGCCAATATCTGCCTTGAGAGTCTTTATGACCGGACTAACAAACAACATAAAAGTG
>CAWVZP010000326.1:0-2961 GCA_963934675.1 uncultured Gammaproteobacteria bacterium
TCATCCCACCAACCAGCACTAACCTGATTTGAAATCAAACTAGTGAATATCAAGCTTGAAGCAATGAAGGCAAATTTTGATCGTTTGATTTGATACATTGTGAAGACTCAATTGGGAAAAGGTGAAGTAATTCTAACCGAGTTTGGTGCGTTCAACATTAATCATCGGAGGTCTCGCCAGGAGGCGCTTTGCTTTTCCTGCCTACACTGACCTAAGTCCAATAGACTGCTAGGAGCCTTCTAAATCCGACTTGAAACGTTCGCCAAGCACCCGTAATCGGCTCTGAAATTCGGTGCGATCAACGTAACAGCCTCGCAGCTGACGGCTACCGGCACTGGCGTCGAAGGCATCACGGCCATGCATAACTCGGCGGTTGTCAAACACCACCATGTCGCCACTCTGAAGTTTCAGTTTAATCGTATAACGAGGTTCTCGCAGTCGACCCATTAGGTTGCGATAGGCCAAGTAGTAGTCATGCATGACTTCTTCAGGAAGGTCGAAGGTATCTGCCAAGTGCGCATTGTATTTAATCTCTACGATTTCGCCAAAAGTATTCAGGTTGATTATCGGATGATATTGGCAGATGTCATGTTCGTCATCATGGAAACGAAAGGGGATGGCGTATTCACTGAGCAATCGAAAATGCTCGAGGTTTTCGCTACGCAAATCTTCGAGAACTTTC
Source organism: uncultured Gammaproteobacteria bacterium (assembly GCA_963934675.1). GTDB lineage: Bacteria > Pseudomonadota > Gammaproteobacteria. The sequence continues at coordinate 683 of CAWVZP010000326.1, forward strand.
AAACTATCAACAAATAGGGAGGCTCCGCCTTCACTCGCGTTGACGAGACAATGTAAGAACTGATAACCCGGCGGTAATTCCTGATTTGGCAAGTCAGTATGTAAGGGTAAAGCAATTGAGGTATAAGCTAGGTTGATTGGATTAGGTACCGAAACCACATTGAAGGTAACGCCAAAATTAGTTCGGCGCAGATAATCGATGCGCTCTGCTACGTCGACAACTGCTTCGTCAGTTTTCGGCATATTACGCACAATAGTCAGGCCATCACGATCCAGTTCCGTCATCCATTCAAACAGCACTCGATCATCATTCAGTAGCGCCTGGTTATCGACTTCTGGAATACTGTCGAGAAAACAGTTATCCCAACTTCGATACGTCGATTTCGGCCGTTGACTCAAGCTGCCAGAATAGGCGTGCAGACGTAACCACTGCTGACAAAATTGACTGTCGTGGTTATTTTCAGACCAGGTTATGTGTAATTGACTATCTGTAAAGTCAAAGCTCAGCGGGTGAATATCAGCGCCAACAGAAAGCTGGTCAAAGGTTCGCTCTTGCGTATCGCTATGAAAACCACTGGAACAATTGTCCCGCAACCACAGAAAATTAAAACTCGCGTGGTGACCATCATCCCATTCTATCTGCAAGCTGTTGGATTGCTGGGTGATATTGGTTATGCTGATTTCATTACTTAAATCGCGTGACGTGATTCCGTTTAACATGACATTATTGACTCTAAAAAGGTTATGAAAACGTACTTAGTTTAAACTAATAAATAAGGCTGTCTCTGAAGTACATGGTAGTAAGCCCTGTAAAAACGGCAAACGATAATTAATGCAAGTCACCATAAGCTCAGCTAATGGCCAACCAAGAGGCCTGCTTGGCTTGGGACTGATCTACTGCAACGAAACTACTTGAACATTACAGTTTCAAAAATGCATGTTGGGAATGATATGTCGAATAACTTACCTCCGCTAAACTGGCTTCGGACCTTCGAAGTTGCTGCCCGTGAACTGAACTTCACCGTGGCGGCGAGAGAGCTCAATATGACCCAGTCAGCGGTCAGCCAACAGGTGCGTCTGCTCGAAGACTACCTGAATGAACCACTTTTCAATCGAGCAGCTAGACAGATTAACTTGACAAAACGGGGTCGAGCTTACCTTCCTGTCGTTCAATCGGCGTTGCGAGAATTGCAGCGTGGCACCTCCGACATATTTTTGCCCCTGAAGGGCGGTGGCGTGACGATTGAAGTGAATACCGCCTTAAGTATTTTCTGGCTAGCACCTAGGCTACAGTTTTTCACGGTTCAATACCCAAACCTGGCGCTTCGAATCATTAACGCCAATTGGGACAGTGAATTTTCAGCCGGTTCGGCCGAATTGTCTCTGCGTCATGGTACGGGTGACTGGCCAGAACTCGATTTTACGCGCTTGATCACACCCAAGCTCCGCCCTTATTGTAGTCCGCAAATCGCCGCCCAAATACACCAACCCAGTGACGTATTGCAATGGCCATTATTGGACGTGATTGGCAATTTACCCGACTGGCGCACTTGGCTGGCACAATATCATTTACAACCATCCAGTACTCAACTGATACATAAAACAGATAGCGCCGTGACGACTGTCCCAATGGCGATAAACCATTGTGGTTTATGCCTGAGTTACGATGAGTTGCTTGCACCACAGGTCGCCACCGGACAGCTAGCGGCACCGCTGGATGACTATCTAGTCACCACGGAAAGTTACTTTCTCGTTCACCGTAAGGATAGGCCGTTAAGCAAAGCGGCAGAGGTATTTAAGCAGTGGATACTGATGGAAATCGGCAAGGTTTAAATCATAGAACCCGATAAAATTCATTCACCAAGCATCTGCTGGGCATAAGATGATTTTGTTTTTTAAAAATGGGCAGCAATACAATTTTCAACATCCAGCGGCGAATGCACCTGCACCGCAGTCATGCCTAACGTCCTTGCCGCTTCCACATTGATTGCCAGGTCATCAAAGAAGATCACATTTTCCGCTTCAACTCCAATATGCTCTAGCGCCAGAAGATAGATCACAGGCTCCGGTTTACGACTACCCAAATCTGATGATACAAATACTCGTTGAAAATGACTCAGTTCAGCGTGAAATTTTTTCTCCCAAAAATTTTTGTGTAAGGTATTGGCGTTACTTAACGCGTATAGCGGTACTCGATCGCGCAGTGAATCTAACAGGTTGACGGTATTCCCTATTGGCGCCACCATGATGTCATTCCAGCCTTCACAAAACTGTTCGTAG
>CAWVZP010000327.1:0-2957 GCA_963934675.1 uncultured Gammaproteobacteria bacterium
GCCATGTAGTCTTCATCGACAGCGAGTCTTTACCAACTGGAATCGCAATACCCAGCTGCGGACAAATTTCCATACCCACGGCTTTTACGGTATCGAACAAACGAGCATCCTCTCCTTCATGTCCAGCCGCAGCCATCCAGTTAGCTGAAAATACGGTACGAGACAAATCACCCACATAAGCTGACGTCATGTTCGTCAAGGCTTCGCCTATTGCCATACGGCCTGAGGCAGGTGCATCTAAAATAGCCAGTGGGGCCTTCTCACCCATACTCATGACTTCACCAGTGAAGCCAATGTAATCCGTTAAGGTGACCGATGCGTTCGCCACAGGCACTTGCCATGGCCCAACCATTTGATCACGGCTCACCAATCCACTCACCGAGCGATCACCAATACTCACCAAAAAAGTCTTATCCGCAACGGCAGGTAAGCGAAGCACACGATACATCGCTTCTTTAATATCAATAGTCGAGGTATCAAATGCAGGTTGAGTGACATCTACATGCTTTACATCACGGTGCATTTTGGGTGCTTTACCCAATAGAATTTCAAGCGGCATATCAACCGGATGATTATCGAAATGCGCGTCTTTAACCCGTAACGTTTTCTCTTGCGTTGCCCTGCCAAGCACGGCGTAAATACAACGCTCACGTTCGCATAGTTTTTCAAAATCAGCCAATCGTTCATCTGATACCGCCAGTACATAACGCTCCTGGCTTTCGTTGCACCAAATTTCCATCGGTGACATACCGGGTTCATCGTTTGGCACAGCGCGTAGATTTAACTCGGCACCTCGGCCAGCATCGTTCACCAATTCAGGTAAGGCGTTCGATAAGCCACCCGCACCGACATCGTGAATTGAAATAATAGGATTAGACTCACCCTGAGCGAAACACCGATCAATGACTTCCTGAACCCGACGTTCCATCTCAGGATTGCCCCGTTGTACCGACGCAAAATCTAAATTCTCGTTACTGCTACCACTGGCCATCGACGAGGCCGCACTGCCACCTAAACCAATCAACATAGCCGGACCACCCAATACAATAATGTTAGCCCCAGCGGGAATAATGCCCTTGTCAATATGCTCAGGTCGAATCGAACCAACACCACCAGCCACCATGATCGGCTTGTGATAACCCCGAATTTCATCGCCATCATGCGTCTTCACGGTTTGCTCATAGGTTCTAAAAAAACCACAGGTATTAGGACGACCAAATTCATTGTTGAACGAGGCAGCACCAATCGGCCCTTCAATCATAATATCCAGTGCAGAAGCAATGCGATCAGGCTTACCATTATCGACTTCCCAGGGCTGCTCGAAACCAGGGATATTCAAATTAGACACCGAGAAACCACACAACCCCGCTTTCGGTTTCGACCCAATCCCAGTCGCGCCCTCGTCCCGAATTTCACCACCCGAACCCGTCGCAGCACCCGGAAAAGGCGAAATAGCCGTCGGATGGTTGTGCGTCTCAACCTTCATCAAGATATCGATCCGAGCCTCTTCATAGCCATACTGCGCGCCCTCGGTCGCAGGCGCGAACTTGCTACCCGCAAAGCCTTCAATAACAGCCGAGTTATCGTGATACGCAGACAAAACCCCATTTTTATTCATCGCAAAGGTATTTTTAATCATGCCAAACAGAGAAATATTCTGCACCTCGCCATCAATCGTCCAATCTGAATTAAAAATCTTGTGCCGGCAATGCTCCGAGTTCGCCTGAGCAAACATCATCAACTCAACATCAGTTGGGTTGCGTTTTAAGCCCGTGTAAGCATTGATCAAGTAGCTAATCTCATCTCCTGTCAGCGCCAAGCCAAGCTCGATATTCGCCAATTCCAGCGCCTGTTGCCCATCAACAGATAAATCAACTTCGAGCAAAGGTCGAGGTTCATGGGTTTGAAACAACTGCTCGCAATCACCTAAAGACCGAAAAACCTGATCAGTCATACGGTCATGCAATAATGACTGAATCAAAATAGCATCATTTTCACCATTCAAAGGTTCAGTCAACTCAACCCTAAAATGAATACCGCGCTCAATACGACGGACATCCGACAAGCCACAATGATGCGCAATATCAGTTGCCTTACTCGACCAAGGAGAAATCGTACCCGGACGCGGAATGACATAAAAATCAATACCGCCAGAATCAACCACGTCCGATATAGGCCCATAGGTCAGCAAACTACGCAGGATACTATCGTTAGCTTGCGACAATTCAGTGCTGGTTAAATCAACCAAATGAATAAAACGACAGCTAATCTTGCTGAGCTTCACCCCTTGATCTAAAAATCGTTGATGTAATTTTTGAAGTCTGAAAACGGATAAAGCAGGACTACCAGTGAGACAAAGCATATTGGCGGCAACGCAGAGGTTGGGGCGGAAAAAATGAGCGCAAATAATAACGGAAAATGTCACATGCTCCAACACAAACAGCAAACGTTAGGTTATAATAAAAATTCAGGGGACGACTTGGTTTCGACGTGGGTCGCAAAACCTGAGGTGCATGCCGAGAATGTAGACAAACTCGTTAAACTTTCTGCAAATTATAGTTGCAAACGATGACAACTACGCTATCGCCGCTTAAACTCCGGTAGATTGCTGTCGGACTGGATACGTGTCTATGCGTCCAGGTTCTTCGGAACATTCCGGCATCGCTCTCATAGAATCGTGATGGAGGCTTGTTCGGGGCCAAAGCACTAAACAAATACCGAGCCAGCTGCATGTCTTCCCCGTCCGGCGGGTAGCATGTAGTTAAATTAAAGTCGGAATAAGCATGTAGAGCCAATGGCAGAGGGCTGGCGGACGCGGGTTCGATTCCCGCCGTCTCCACCAACACTAAGCCCTAACTATTTGATAGTTGGGGCTTTTTTATTTCAGAGCCACTAATCGTGTACGGATCAGTGTACGGAATGGTTTATATCTATTGAGTAAATCACTATCAACTAGG
>CAWVZP010000328.1:0-2935 GCA_963934675.1 uncultured Gammaproteobacteria bacterium
AGAAACGCCAGTGTTGTCGCACGGACACCTGTCACCGTTTGCGTATTTTATGAAGAGACTTTTCGGAATTTCATTGGTCAAAGCGGACTGCAAAACCAACTTGAAAGTCGCTGGCTATTACGCCCTGTAATAAAATCCCTACCTCAATATCAGCCATTATCTTCGACGGTTACCGATAAAATTTCACGTGTGGCCGAATCACTGGTCGTTCTCAAAGGTGAAACGGCGCAACTCAATGACTCAAATTTGTACCTATTTGTTGAAGGTCAAGGCACCATACAGACAACCAAGATCACACAGCGAGTTGCCAATAAAGGTGATGAATTCGGCTGGCGTCCGTTTACTGAAAATAATCCAGCCATATTAGTCGCGAATACCGACTGCGATCTATTAAAGCTTGAAGCAGAAGCCTATCTAAACCTTCTCCATGAAGTGCCGCAATTGAACTATCAAACGCGAAAGCGATTGGTCGAAGAACAAAGACTCGGCATTGACTGGTTGTTAGGAGAAGTTGAAACTTACTAACTTTAAGCTCATAACTTTTTTGTACCGATTTACTCTCCAAGATGGTATTATTAACTTAGGGCTACCTTCAATACAGGCAATAACAAAACAGGCCAGTTCTATCGATTGATCCACGCTTTAACTTGTAGTGAAAACTGCTCAGCCTAATGATATCTATGCCTTTACTAACGATTAAAAATTTATGCATCGAGTTCCCAGGGCGCGAAAAGATCGAGCATGCTGCTAATAATGTTAGTTTTGAATTACATGCCGGTGAAATTTTAGGCCTAGTCGGCGAGTCTGGCGCAGGTAAATCAACTATAGGTAATGGTATTGTTCAGCTACTTAGTGCTCCTGGGCGGGTCACGTCTGGCGACATTTACCTTAACGACGATTTAATCTCTAACTTTAACCCCAAGCAAATTCTTCAAGTTAGAGGTTCGCGCATTGGTTTTATTTTTCAAGATCCGATGACCTCGTTAAATCCGCTTTTTACGATTGAAAATCAGATGGTTGAAACTATCGTTAATTGTCTCAGCATGAATCAAAAGCAAGCCAGTCAATATGCGGTCGAGCTACTGACCCAAGTTGGAATTCCCGAGCCAGCAATTCGAATTAAACAGTTTCCGCACCAATTTTCTGGCGGCATGCGCCAACGGGTTGTCATTGCCATTGCCCTCGCCGGCAAGCCAGAATTGATTATTGCAGACGAACCAACGACGGCGCTCGATGTCTCGGTGCAAGATCAAATCCTAACGCTGATCAAAGATCTTTGCCATCAACATAATGTCGGATGCTTGCTAGTGACGCACGACATGGGCGTTATTGCTAATGTCGCCGATCGAGTGGCAGTGATGTACCGAGGTAATCTGGTAGAGATTGGCGACACTGCCCAAATTCTCGGTGCGCCAAGCCACAACTATACCAAAAGCCTAATCAGTGCTGTACCTCGGTCAAATATCAAAACCGACCGATTCCCACTCGTTGAGTATATTGAAACCACGGAGAAAGGTCTTGATAGCATCGATGTTACAACTCATTGGTTAGGACAGGGTGTTCGTCATACTCATAGTGATGACTTACTTGTCATTAAAGACTTGAATCTAAGATTCATCACGCGTGATGCAATGTTTGAACGCAATCGTCGTTATTTGCAGGCAACATCGAATGTCAATTTAACCGTTAAGCAAGGTGAGACTTACGGCCTTGTTGGTGAAAGTGGTTCGGGTAAATCAACCATTGCACGCATGGTGGCAGGGCTACAAAAACCTGATAGTGGATCAATTCAATTCGACGGCCTTGAGCTGGTTGGCAATCCAGACAAGGTCGCTATCAGAAATGCACGTAAACAAATCCAGATGGTTTTCCAAAATCCTTATTCGTCACTCAACGGACGCATGAAGATTGAAGATATCATTGCCGAGCCGATCTTATTTCACAAAATCGCACCGCAAGGAGACGTCAGCCAGATTGTTGGCGACCTACTTGATCACGTCGGTTTGGGTCGTCAGTCAGGTAAAAAATATCCGCATGAATTTTCCGGTGGCCAACGCCAGCGTATTTCTATCGCACGCGCTTTAGCCAGTCGGCCTCGGTTATTAATTTGCGACGAACCTACTTCAGCACTTGACGTGTCGGTTCAGGCACAGATTCTTAATTTATTGAAGGACTTGCAAGATGAGCTCGGTTTAACCATGTTATTCATCAGTCATGATTTGCCGGTTATTCGGCAAATGTGCGACAGAGTCTCTATCATGCGCCATGGAGAAATTCTGGAAACAGCAGAAAGTGAGCGGTTTTTCGAACACCCTGAAAATGCTTATAGTGCTGAACTACTGAGCTTAATGCCACGCTTTGATAATATTTACGAATCAAGCAGAATAACCAAAGAACCCAACTAGAAATTACTTTTTTGGCGGCTTTCGTAAAAACCGCCTATTTATTCAACTCACTAATCAATAATCATAAGTCACTAACGGAGAAACTAGTATGAAGAATAAACTACAGCTAATGGGAGGCCTGTTTTGCGCGGGGATGCTTGCGTTTACAGTCGTCGATGCAAAAACACTACGCCTAGCCTATGACGCCGATCCCGTCACACTCGATATTCATGAGCAATTATCGGGCGGTGTTTTACAACTGGCGCACATGACGTTTGATCCATTGATCCGTTGGACTAAAGATCTTGGTTTCGAAAATCGTTTAGCAACCAGTCATGAGCGTTTAAATGACACAACCGTTCGATTTAACTTACGTAAAGGCGTTAAGTTTCATAGCGGCAATTCAATGACTGCAGCTGATTTTAGCTGGACATTTGACCGCCTTAAAAACAGCCAAGATTTCAAAGGTATTTTCACTAACTTTAGTGCACTAAATGTGGTTGATGATTACACCATCGATTTGGTGACTACGGGACCCTATCCTTTGGTAT
>CAWVZP010000329.1:0-2934 GCA_963934675.1 uncultured Gammaproteobacteria bacterium
CTAAACATGCGGGTGCCAGGCAACCTGGTATGACTGGGCAGGTTAAAGAAGAAATTCTTACTCGTTTTGGTGAATTGGGTGTAATAGTTAGAAATGGCGTTGTACATTTTCAATTTGGGTTACTGCGACGCTGTGAATTTATTCCAGAACCTCTGCCATTTCGCTATCTCGATGTGGAGAATGAATGGCAGTTAATTGATGTGCCTGCATTTGGCCTAGCGTTTACTTGGTGCCAGGTGCCAATTGTTTACAGTTTAAACGATGATCAGTCTCCAGCTATAAGAATTAGTTGGAAAAATGGTAAACAACAAGACTTACAGTCATTATGTTTATCTGAAAGTATGAGTGCCGAACTGTTTTCTCGAAGCGGTTCTATACGTCAGATAACATTAAGCCTAAGTAATAATTTATTATTCGTAAATAAAGAACTAAGTTAGGTTCGGCTAATTTAACTCGTTTGTCGTGACCATCAATTATACGAACCATCATTGTATAAAAAAGTTACTTATCCAGTATTGGAGTCTAGGAGTCTGTCAGACTTAGGTAATCCTAGCGAGAAATTTGTCCGAAATGGCATTTCCGCAGTAGATTTATCCTAAGTCCGACATGCTTCTAGCTATCGCGTTTGGTCGATTGGGTAAAAAGAATCATCAGTCTGGTGATGCTTTTTTTAAAGGTGATTTTCTGATGAACGGAGGGTTTCTGAATTATTTGTGGTCTTGAAAAGTTGATTTTTTAATGTCATCAGAAATTAACATTTAAAGTGTTCTTAGACCAAGCTAGCGTTTCTCTTGATCAGAAACTTCTTATTTCGTTAGCTTGGTGTGCTGTTCCAACTTGTAGTTATTCAAAGGTGTAAAACTAATATAAGCCGTAACCTTTTTATCCGACCTCGCAAAATAACGTCTTCAAATCCACCTGCACATTATGTTCAGACAAATCAAGTTTTTCCTCAATGCGCAATAGGTGCTTATCCATCAATAATACGGCGCTTTGGGCATCACCTTGCGCAATAATATCTATTAATTCGTAATGTTCTGCATGTGAACAGGTGGCATAACCGGGTTTTTCGTAACGTGCAATAACTAATGAAGTTTGCGGGATGAGTTCTCGAATAAACTTGGTTAACGTTGTGTTTTTAGACACTTTTGCGAGTTCAAGGTGAAAGTCACCGGATAACCGAATACCACTACTTCGAATGTGGTGCTCTACATTTTTCTTTTCTTCATCAACCAGCTGTCTTAGTGCGTAAATCTGATCCTGATCAATTAAGGTAACGACTTCACGAATGATTTCAGCCTCGATGATGCGTCGTGCCTGGATTATTTCTCTGGCCTGTTTGACTGTCGGACAAGCGACTGATGCGCCTCGATTCGGTTTGATATCAACGATACAGTCCTGAGAGAGTCTGAGTAAGGCACGGCGGACTATGGTCCTACTTACCTTGAATATCTTTGCCAACTCTTCTTCGGTTAATTTGGTGCCGGGCAACAAACGTTGGCTCAAAATTGCATCGAAGATTTGATTATAAATGGTGACATCATGTGAACTTCTCTCCGGCTTAGGGCGCATTAATGTGTTAGATAACGATAGGTCATTTAAATTATTGTTCATTCAGATTTTACGCATGAGTTTTAGTGATTGTTTCAATTAGAGACTAATGCATATAGACAAATGGAGCTAGTGATCTAGAAGAAAATAGATTAATTGTTTACTTTAAGATAATTAATTGTTTACAATTAAGAAAACATAAATGTTTACAAGTTTAAGATGCCTGAAGTTTATCTCGGGTTTTGCAATTAATTTTGGGTTGGAAATGAACGAGCGCTTATCGCTGACGCAATTAAACGCCATAGAATTTGATGAATTCGTGCATTTGCGGAAAGATTCTTTTGAGTATGCCTGAACACCTTGCCGCTGCCGGTTTTCATACTATTGGTGCTAAGTTTGATAGTACCAGTAAGCCCTTCCTTAATTTAGTGCCCACACGGTTCACTATTGCAGATGCAAGAGCAAAATTTTCACGTTCCACTGTTAGTAACGCTTGGGTTATATTTAACTTATCGGGGTAGTTAAGTAATGGAAGGTTTTATTCTTGAGTGGTTAAACTTGCTGGGCCGTTGGGTACATATTATTACCGGCATTGCCTGGATAGGTGCGTCGTTCTATTTTGTTTTTCTGGACCGTTCTTTGGAACCTCCGAAGAAGGCAGAAGATGCTGAAAAAGGTGTTTCTGGTGAAATTTGGTCAGTTCATGGTGGTGGTTTTTATCATGCCCAAAAGTATCAGTTGGCGCCAGCTGAATTGCCGAAAACGCTGCACTGGTTTAAGTGGGAAGCCTACAGTACTTGGCTATCAGGTATGTTTCTTTTTGGTCTGATATATTGGTATGGCGCTGAACTATATCTCATAGACTCATCCGTAATGGCACTCAGCCAAGCATCGGCTATTTTAATCAGCATTGGCTTTATTGTTGGTGGCTGGATATTTTACGACCTGTTGTGCAAGTCCGCCCTGAGTAAAAAGGAAAATTTGTTCGCTTTTATCATGCTCATATTTGTATCAGTTGCAGCCTACGCTCTGTGTCAAATCTATAGTGGTCGAGGGGCTTATATTATGTTCGGCGCGATGCTGGGCACTATCATGGTCGGCAACGTTTTTTTCGTTATTATTCCTGGCCAAAAAGATCTTGTAAAAGCCAAGGTAGAAGGCAGAGAGCCTGACCCAATTCACGGTATCAGGGGTAAGCAACGCTCAGTACATAATACCTTTTTCACCTTGCCAGTTTTGTTCGTGATGATCAGTAATCATTACGCCATGACATTTGGTAATGAGTATAACTGGTTGATTTTAATAGCGATTTCAGTATCAGGCGCGATGATCCGAGTCTTTTTCGTCTCTCGTCTCGGCGGGGGCAAACCAGCAGCTGGTATC
>CAWVZP010000330.1:0-2898 GCA_963934675.1 uncultured Gammaproteobacteria bacterium
GGCTAATAACACAGTGTAGCCTAGTGCAACATCTTTCGGAATGTCCATATAACCGTCGTAACTGGTGTCAGAAACGATGATACGATTATGTTGTTTTGCTTCACTGTCTGCGAGCTTTACTGAGTCGTCATAGTTACCGGTTATTCGGATCACGTCCGCGCCAAAAGCTTCCATTGCTTGTTGACGACCTTTTGAAACGTCACGGTGAATATAGATAACACAAGGGCAGCCAAACATTTCGCAACCCCAGGACACTGAGCGCCCATGATTGCCATCGGTAGCGCAAGTAATGACAGTTTTGCTTACTATCTCGTCAAATTTGTGATCGAGTAGATCCTGCACTGAAGGTGTTTCTCCAGTGACTTCAGATAATTTTTTCTGTAATTGACGAGCAACCGCAAAAGAACCGCCAAGTGCTTTAAAACTCTTTAAGTGAAAGCGTTTTGATTCATCTTTGTACCATATTTTGTCAACATTGAGGTTTGCTGACAGGCTACTAAGGTTATGCAGAGGCGTTACTTCATAGCCTGGCCATTGAGAAATTTCATCTATGGCTTCATCCGTATTTTCTAGACTGGCAATTGACTTTAATTTTTCTGGATAAAGATTAGTTTGATCAGCCCTTGAATTAGAAAAAAAGGTAAGGTTACCGTTGACAGACTGCATAGCAAATATCCAAAAACATAAAAATACTATTCTACCTGACATCCAATAATAATAAATATCAACGTGAGCTTTATGAATGGAATTTTACTCAAAGTTGGCACATATCGGTTACATCAACCTCAATCCCGTTTCCGTTTCTATTCCCGCTGTCATCACTAAGTTGATAGGATGTAAAGTCGATAAGTTGATAACGAAAGCCAGATTGACTAAATCCTCATTTTTTCGCCCTTAGGATCGTAAAAAGCCTTCAATGATGCTGTGGTTGAAAATCGGTTGCGAGCAATCTCGATTTCAAAATCTGCATTCTCAAGCGCATCGGCATTTATGCCAGAGCGGTTGATATAACCCATACCAATTGCGCCACCCAGACTATGCGAGTACATGCCTGAAGTCAGGTAACCAACGATTTCGCCGTCCATTACAATGGTTTCATTATGATACAACAATGGTTCTGGGTCCTTGAGCAAAAATTGCACCAGCCGACGATCGGGCAGGCCAGCCGCCTTTTGTGTGATAAAGGCTTCACGACCAATAAAGTCACCGGCGTCTGGTTTTGCAACAAAACCGAGTCCAGCTTGGATTAAGTTATCATCAGCACCAATATCATGCCCCCAATGACGAAAGCCTTTTTCGAGACGCAGGCTATTCAAAGCATGAAAACCCGCATTGCAAATATCGAACTCTGCTCCAGCTTGTTGAATAGATTTGAAAACACCAACGGCTTGTGCTGTGGGCGCAAATAATTCCCAACCCAATTCACCCACATAAGACAAACGTTGCATCCAAACGTCTACACCCGCGATCTGACCGAAGCAACCGACGCCAAATTCGAACGCTTGGGCGGATAGATCGATGTTGGAAATTTTCTGTAATGCATTTCGTGCGTTTGGTCCTTGAATTGAAAGACAGGCCTGTTGCTGGCTGATATCGGTTAATGTGACATTGCCCTTCAAATTCTGCTTCAAATGCCACCAATCACGATTGAACGAACCAATACCGGTCACGACCCAGAAGCGGTTGTCGTCAATTTTGGCAATGGATAAATCAGCATTAATACCGCCGCGTTCATCCAGCCATTGGGTGTAGACCACTTTGCCGACTTCGACATTCATATCGGCGGCTGAAATGTATTGTAAAGCAGATTGAGCATCTGGGCCTGAAACTTCAAACTTACCAAAAGAGGTCATATCAAAAATACCGAGCGATGATCGAACCGCACGATGTTCTTCAGCATAAAACTCAAACCAGTTTTGACGTTTGTAACTGTATTCATATTTTGCAAGGGCACCATTTCGGGCAAACCAGTTGGGTCGCTCATAACCACCGACTTCGCCATAGCAGGCTCCTTCATCAAGCAGTGTCTGATGAAGCGGTGATAGCATCAAATTACGAGCAGATTTGTACTGGTAAAATGGCCAGTGCATGTCGTAGGTATGGCCGAGCGCTTCCGGAATTCTTGACTCGACGTATTCCTGTGTTCGCTGTACTGGATGTGAGCGCCGAACGTCACATTCCCATACGTCACCTGATGGGTGACCGTCAATTATCCAGTCAGCCATCAGCTTGCCTAATCCACCCGCTGCACCAATACCTTTTGAGTTCATGCCACAGGCAACATAAAAGTTATCGACTTCAGGAGTACGACCTAGCAAGTGTAGGTTGTCATTGGTAAAGCTTTCTGGACCATTAAAAAAAGTTCGGATACCCGCTTCACCAAATTCGGGGAATGTCTCCATGCCGCCGATCAAGTTGGGCTCGATATGATCCATATCAACTTCGAATTGATCAAAGCAAAAATCTTCGCTAATCTTATCCATCGAACAGCCAATCGCATCTTTTTCAAACCAACCAACAAGCATCTTTCCCGCGTCTTCTTTAAAGTAGAGTCCCTTATCAAAATCGCGTAGTACCGGGCGTTTGGTCAGCCCTTGCATTTCATCGGTGACAACATAAAAATGCTCGCAGGCATATAAAGGCAAGTCGACACCAATTTCGGCGGCTATATCGCGAGACCAGAGTCCAGCAGCCAATACAACGGTCTTAGCTTGAATATCACCCTGTGCTGTTTTAACCCCGACGGCTGTTCCTTGTTCGGTAATGATGCTATTGACCTTACAGTCCTCAAAAATTTTAACGCCTTGATTACGAGCTCCTTTAGCAAGCGCCATCGTGGTATCAATTGGGTTAGTTTGGCCATCTTTCTCGATATATAAAGCGCCGATGACGCCTTCA
>CAWVZP010000331.1:0-2861 GCA_963934675.1 uncultured Gammaproteobacteria bacterium
CCCACTAGAATCTTAACCCCCTGATTCATAGTTAGGGTTATATCCCTTTCGCCATGAAGGTTGAATATCTTCAAATATTCTATTAAAGGCTCTGTTCCATACTTCATCTAAATTTTTCCTTATATTGTGATGGTTACACCAATTTGAAGCCTAACAGCTTATTAGAAGGACGCCTGTATAGTAGGTACTATTCAGGCGTCCTTCTAGTTCTTGGGTTGATAATCGCATATACTCCATTCTAAATGACTGACAGGGAGTAAGTCAATGGATAAGGATAGTCGTGAAAAACGCTTTTGGAACAATTACTTAGTCGTTCTGACTGAGCATCAAATCAAGTCATCTTCGTTTACCTGGTATGTACGTCATTGTGAGACTTTCATCAGGAGAAACGGTGACACTCGCCTCAAACAGCATACCAAAAGTTCAGTTTCCGAGTATTTGTCAAAGTCGATTAATGAAGACTCGGGTGAGGCCTGGCAAAAAAAACAGGTCATCGATGCAATTAGTTTGTTATTCAAAAGTATTAATGCTCCGTTATATCAGGAGATTGATTGGGACTACTGGAAGTCTTCGTGTCTAAGTTTAGGTCCGGAGCATGACACCCACTATCGTTCGACTCATCCAATAACTAGCCGTATAAAACCATCGTCTTTACCGCAAGATTCGGCACAAAAGAAAACGGTAGTAACTGAGATCAATAGCTTAAGAACAGAGGTTAGGCGAATGAACTACAGCATCCGCACTGAAAAGGGTTATACCGATTGGGTGCAGAAGTTTTTGGAATTCAACCGTTACCAGAACCGCACAGACATCGATCAGCATGGTGTCATAAAATACCTTGGTTACCTGGCCATTGAGCGTCAGGTTGCGCCCAAAACCCAAAGTGTTGCACTAAATGCTATTTCGTTTTATTTCAAAAATGTTTTAGGTCATGAAATTGGTGATATCAGTCAATTTGTGCGTGCAAAACCTAGGTTGAAATTGCCTATCATAATGAGCAGGGACGAAGTTAGCTTGATACTGAGTAATCTCGAGGGTGTGCAATGGTTGGTGGTCTCTTTGTTGTATGGGGCTGGTCTGCGGATTATGGAGGCAATTCGCCTTCGTGTGCAGGATATTGATTTTGGCTATAGTCAAATCATTGTTCGAGATGCCAAGGGTAACAAAGAACGCGCTGTGCCTTTACCAGTCAAATTAATGCAGTTCATGAAGGATCACTTGGCCGAGGTAAAAAAACAACATTCTGAGGATTTGGATCAAGGACTTGGTCGAGTGTATATGCCACACACGTTAGTTTTGAAATATGGCAAATCTGACCAACAATGGGTGTGGCAATATTTGTTCCCGAGTTACAAATTGTCAGTTGATCCCAGGTCAGGTGTCGTTCGTCGCCATCACATAAATGAAACAACCATCCAAAGATGTGTCCGTAATCTTTCGCGAAAAGTAGAGATTCATAAGCGTGTCACCTGCCACACTTTTCGGCACAGTTATGCCACGCATTTACTTGAACGAGGCATGGACATCCGAACTATTCAGAGCTTGCTCGGGCACGCAGATGTTTCGACTACGATGATTTACACGCATCTAGCTAATTTCTCTAATGGCAAAACTTCTAGCCCGTTGGATGATTTGTAACCACTTACATTTAGTCGAACAAGTCTGGGATGATAGGTATAATCTATCCAATTTTTTGCAGGTTAAGCCGATATGTCCGATGCCCCTCTTATTGTCGAAACAGGATCAAACCCACCCGATAGCTGTGTTATTTGGTTACATGGCCTAGGGGCCGATGGGCATGACTTTGAGCCTATTGTGCCGGAGTTGGGGTTAAGCCCTGATTTGAATGTTCGCTTTGTTTTCCCTAATGCACCGATGATTCCAGTGACCATCAATCAGGGCTTTGTGATGCGGGCCTGGTATGACATTGCTGCGGCTGATATTGCTGAGAGGCAGGATGAAAGCGGTATTCGCGCGTCGCAGGCTTTGTTGGTTGAGCTGATTGAAGCCCAGATTGCTCAAGGTATTGATAGTGCTCGAATTGTGTTGGCGGGGTTTTCTCAGGGTGGGGTGATTGCGTTACAGACAGGGTTACGCTTTGACAAGCCGCTGGCCGGTATTATGGCTTTGTCGACTTATTTGCCACTGGCTGAAACTTTAGCTGATGAGAAGAGTGAGGCGAACAAGGCGATTCCTATTTTTCTGGCACATGGTTCTGCTGACCCAGTGATTGCGATCGATTTGGCTTATAGCACTCGCGGTCAGCTGGAAAAACAGGGTTATCAACCAGCCTGGCACGAATACGATGCTATGCCGCACAGTGTTTGTGTTGAGGAAATTGAACACATGAGCCGCTGGCTTGAGTTAGTTTTGGTTTGAGGATTTGTTTTAAAAGAGACGTTTTTTGTGATTATCAAGCTAGGCGAGCCTGTTGACACGCCTAGCTTGGGTTGGCCGGATTATGCCGTTGCGATTTTCATCTCTACGGCGGCTTGTAAGAAGCCTGTTATTAGTGGATGAATTTCATTTTTGAGCGCCGACCTTTCGGGTTGAAAAGCGGTACCGATGAAGAACCGGTGTTGTGGTATTTCAAATATTTTAGGCGCGCCTGATTCATCGTGCCCACTGAAATACAGGTCAGACCCATCGAAGATGAACAGGTAGTCTTGGTTAATAGCAAAACTACAACAATAGTCTTCGGTAATTTTTTCTGATGGCCCCTTTTTTGATTGATAATAGGTTGCCACCTGCGATTCGGCTGCCAGAGTAATTTCGGCTGATGATTCGATTGGTGCGCCGGGCAGGGCTGATATCAACGGTATTTCTGTCTCTGGGTTGTGTGTAACACCTTCCCTTTTTTC
>CAWVZP010000332.1:0-2856 GCA_963934675.1 uncultured Gammaproteobacteria bacterium
TCGAGAAATTCTTGATTCACGAGGTAACCCTACCGTTGAAGCTGAAGTAACACTGGCTTCAGGTATTGTTGGCAGGGCAGCTGTACCATCAGGTGCCTCAACGGGTGAGCGAGAAGCCATTGAGTTGCGCGATGGCGACAAAAGTCGCTATCTGGGCAAAGGTGTTACCAAGGCAGTTGGGCACATCAATAATGAAATTGCTGCTCTAGTTAAGGATCACGATAGCACTGATCAATCTGGGTTAGATCAGGCAATGATCGACCTCGACGGTACTGAAAATAAGAGTAAGTTAGGCGCCAACTCATTATTAGCCGTGTCACTAGCAAACGCCCATGCCGCTGCATTACAGGCGCAATTACCACTATATCGTTATTTGGGTGGAGACGCCGCTAAGACATTGCCTGTGCCTATGATGAACATCATTAACGGTGGCGCGCATGCTGACAATAGTGTCGATATGCAAGAGTTCATGGTTTTACCCGTTGGTGCGAGTAGTTTTTCGGAGTCATTGCGATACGGTACTGAAGTCTTCCACGCACTCAAATCAGTGTTGAGCAAAAAAGGATTGAATACCGCTGTTGGAGATGAGGGAGGCTTTGCACCTGATTTATCCTCAAATGAAGAAGCAATTGAAGTTATTCTTCAAGCAATTGAGCTTGTAGGGTTCAAAGCCGGTGATGATATTTGTTTAGGTTTAGATGTTGCTAGTTCTGAGTTTTATCATGATGGTAAGTATGTCTTAGCTTCAGAAAAAAAATCATTTGATGCGCATGGCTTTACTGAATACTTATCTAACTGGGTAGATCAATATCCAATTATAACCATTGAAGATGGTATGGATGAAAGTGACTGGGATGGTTGGGCTGTATTAACCGAAAAACTCGGTGCAAAAATTCAACTAGTCGGCGATGATCTGTTTGTTACCAATACGCGTATTTTCACGCGCGGCATCGAAAACAATATTGCTAATTCAATCTTGATTAAATTTAATCAAATTGGCACGCTAACTGAGACGTTGAATGCGATATCAATGGCACATAAGGCCGATTATACCGCCGTTATTTCACACCGCTCAGGCGAAACAGAAGACGTTACTATTGCAGATTTAGCGGTAGCAACTAACGCGGGCCAAATTAAGACAGGTTCGTTGTCGCGGTCTGATCGTGTGGCTAAATATAACCAATTGTTACGGATCGAAAGCCAGCTAGGATTGGAAGCCGTTTTCCCAGGCAGATCAGTTTTCCGTAACTTGTGAGCTATTGTTTGTAAGACATAATTTGTAAGGTAAGGCTAATACCTATGAGCCAATGAAAATACTGATTTGCGTATTAATAGCGTTACTCATAGGGTTACAGTACAAATTATGGGTAGGTGATGGCAGCCTCTCCGAAGTCGTCCAGTTATCGAAAGAGCTTGTGCGACAGAAAGGGAAGCTGCTGTTACTACAAAAACGCAATAGTGTATTAGAAGCCCAGGTACTCGATTTACAAAATGGTCTGGATGCCTTCGAAGAAAAAGCACGAAATGACCTTGGCATGATCAAGCAAGGCGAAACCTTCATTCAGCTGATTCCCGGCCCATCTAATGAATAAGTTAAATGATGAATAATACACTGCCTGTCTGGGCTATTATTCCGGCCTCTGGTACAGGGCAGCGCATGCAGTGCGAACTACCCAAGCAATACTTGCCATTGGTAGACAAAACAATCATAGAGCACACGCTCGACCGGTTGCTGTCGCATCAACAGATTGCAGGCGCTGTTGTTGTGTTAAGCACTACAGACAAATATTGGACAAATCTTAACTATCAGACGCGCTCCACCAAACCACTGATAATTGCGCAGGGTGGGGCATTCCGACATCAAAGTGTTTTCAATGGCCTAGAAAAACTATGCGCCGATATTAATCAAAATTGCTACGCTTTAGTGCATGATGCAGTTAGGCCCTTAGTGACCATCAATGATCTTAATCGACTCATAGAAGCAGCCAGGCAGCATAGTGCAGGTGCCTTGTTAGGTGCACCAATCTTTGACACGATCAAGCGGCTGAATGTTGATGGCAATATCAATCAGACGATGAGTCGAACAGGCCTTTGGCGAGCTTTTACGCCCCAGGTATTCAAGGCTGATTTACTAATGGATGCTTTGAAATTCGTTATAGAGAACAAACTCGAAATCACAGACGATGCTTCGGCGGTTGAAGCCATCGGGCAATCTCCAAAATTGGTGTTAGGTAGTGCAGAAAACATAAAAATAACGTTGCCAGAAGATTTAGTGCTTGCCAGGCTCATTTGGGCACGCCAACTGACTTCAGGCTAATAGGTGTCGTTTAAAAATGTTAGGCAATCAGTATCAGAAAAGAGTGTGTCTAGAGGTTCGGTTAAACCAATGTGATCAGCAGAAATATAAATAAAATAACTGCAACCATAGGCATAATAAATCCCATCCAGTCGCTCCCCGTTCCTTTTGGAGATTGATTGACGGCAGCTTTTGCTCTTGGGAAAATCATAAACAGCATGGCGATCAACATGAGAGCCGAACCGATTTGTATCCAGTCCATTTTTAATACCTCGAAAACGTCCTAAAAAAAGCCCCTAAAAAGGGGCTTCAAACTTAACCACAAGTATCAAGATCTAATCGTCACCACCAAATATACCTAAAAGATGTAAAAGTGCTTGAAAAAGGTTCAAGATAGACAGGAACAAACCAGCAGTTGCCATGATGTAATTAGTTTCTCCACCATTAATCATTGCAGATGTTTGATATAAAATCAGTCCGCTCATAATCATTACCACGGCAGAACTTATTGCCAATGATAAGGCTGGTATTTGGAAGAAAATGTTGAGTAGAGAAGCTCC
>CAWVZP010000333.1:0-2824 GCA_963934675.1 uncultured Gammaproteobacteria bacterium
ATTTTCGAATATTATTGCGCCTTCCGAAAGTCAGGATGCGCCGACCGGAAATTCAATCTTGTGGCGGTTGTTATCACATTTGTCGCTCAACTATCTATCGCTAGCCGATACCGATAACCTCAAGGCTCTGTTAGAACTTTACATATTTTCTGGCAGCTCTGGTAATAAACAGGATGTCGCCAACAGAAAGCGCATCGAAGGTATTGAGGACATAAAAGTAAAAGGCTGTGATCGGCTGATTGGTGGTGTTGCCATGCGCGGACAGGCAATTAACGTCACCGTTAATCCTGTTAACTTTATCTCTACTGGTGACATGTATCTGTTTGGCATGTTGCTCAATCACCTACTGGGCAGTTTTGCGAGCCTGAATAGCTTTACCGAATTCAGTTTGACCGACAGTTCAAGTGCAGAAGTTTATAGCTGGCCTATTCGAGTGGGAGATCGGCCATTAATATAGAACCCGACATACTAGAAAATGGCGAAACCTACGATTTTTTTCAGGCAGTCAAACTGCTGAAAAAATTATCGGGTGCTAAAAAAAATCAAGCTAATGCTCTATCAAATATCCGAATACAGCCAGAATTAAATCTGGATTATCCGCAAAGTGACATCTCCAACATAAGCAAGTTAGAAGACGATAAGTATCAGATCACCACCACATTTTTTGGCCTTTACGGCGTGTCGTCACCACTGCCCGGGTTTTATACCGAAGAGCTACTCGACGATGAGTGGGACGAGTTTGAAAATCGTAAAAGATTCCTCGATGTCATTCATAATCACCTTTATCCTCTGCTATATCAGGCTTGGTTAAAGTACAAGTTCCCTGTCAACACGGTTGAGTTCGAGTCAAAAAAATACTGGGAAATTATTTTTAGCTTAATTGGTCTACCTGCAGACTTTAGGCAGAATCAGGCTCAATATGGCTATCTGCTCAGGTATGCCGGAATTCTCAGCCAGAGAGTCAAATCGATGCAAGGGCTGCAAACGATATTGGCAGACTACTTCCAGGATATAACAGTAGAAATCCAGCCTTGCGTTAAGCGATTAGTGCCAATAGTGAATAAACAAAGGTGCATTCTGGGTAAACAAAATAATCAGCTCGGCCAAACCAGTTGCATCGGCCAGCAGGTTGTCGACAGGACTGGTAAATTCAATATTTTATTGGGACCAGTGAATAAACAACAATTTACCGAAATGCAGTTTGAGAATAAAGCCGTCGCGTTTATTGAATCAATACTGACCATCTATCTGGTTCAACCACTGGAATTTAACGTTATACTAATGTTATCGAAAGATATCCTGCAATCGACACAGTTGGGCCAATCAAACTGGTCGGCACTGGGTCAATCGACCTGGCTATTCGAACAAAGCAACACTGACACGGTCAATCAGGTTATTTATGAATCATAACTTTTATTATTGGGTCGTTATAGTTGACCAGCCTGAGGACTTTTTAAGTAAGTAAAATTAAAAATGACTCAAGCTAAATTTAAATTTCTCAGTGATGCCATTACCGGTGGTGATCAGTTCACTGTGGTGAACTTCACCGGCCGCGAGCGAATATCCGAGCTTTATCGTTATGAAATTGAATTCAAGGCGGCCTTGTCATCAGACATCGATCTGGGTGACCTGCTCGACTCTGGGGCACGTTTTATTAGCGAACAAAACGGGGTTGAATTTCTCGTGAATGGCATACCCTGCAGTTTTGAAGCATTCAAAACAGTGCAGAATTTCGTTCATTATAAAGGGGGGGGTGTGCCCAAAATCTGGCAGCTGTCGAACTACAAAACCAATGGGATATTTTATGAAGTAGGTGTCGAAGGTGAGGTTGATGCCGGGCAAACCATTGCAGCATTCATTGCTCAGGTTTTAGATAAGGCAGGCACTGTGGAAATAACTCATTACAAGCCTAAAGGGGTCAGTAGAGATAACACGCGGTTAAAACGTGAGTACGTCTGCCAGTATAATGAATCTGATTTTTTCACCTTTCGACTAATGAAGAACGAAGGGGTATTTTATTATTTTGAGCAAAGCACTAGTGGAGAGGCAATTGTTTTTTTAAATGACCCAGATTATGACGACTTTTCACAGCCAAAGTTAATATTTGATGTCGCTGCCATGTTGCAAACACAGGATGATTGTGGTTTTGGTTGGAGTTATCGCAAACAGCGCTTACCCCAACAAGTAGTCGTACGTGACTACAATGCCCAAGAGCCATCACTCGATGTATCGGATACCACTACGATTGATGATAAGGGGCAGGGTACCGAATATATTTATGGCAAAAACTTTAAAACAGATATCAAGGCAAGCCACCTAAGCCAGCTTCGTGCAGAAGAGCCTATTGGCCGTAGGACAGAGTTTTTTGGTGAGAGTAGCGTGACTCGGTTACAAGCTGGCCACTGTTTTGGGCTGGATCAGTATCCGAATACCCAATGTAACAAAACCGAATATTTGGCGATCGAAGTGAACCACGAAGGTCATGGTCTGGACCTGTCGAAGTCGAGTAACGGTCAGAAAGCGTCGCGACCTCAATATCGACCAGCGCTAAAAACTCAAAAGCCACGAATCACCGGCACATTACCTGCCCGAATCGATGGAGAGCTGGATAGTGAAGGACGATACAAGGTCAGCCTGCCATTTGATTTTCACAACGAAAACCATCCAGGGGGCTTAGCCTCAGCAAGCGTTCGTATAATGCAGCCCTATGCCGGCAAAAACGACAGGCATATTAATCGCGAACGCATTCACATGGGCTAACGGAGCGTAGCATGTTCGTAAATACACAAATGATGGGCATGAACTTTGCTATGCCGGATGTCTG
>CAWVZP010000334.1:0-2798 GCA_963934675.1 uncultured Gammaproteobacteria bacterium
CACGCAACGCTTAAAACAGGCTTGATTATCGTTGTGGTTGGTGCCTTATTGCGTGCTGTCTATGGCGTTTTGACCAAGGCCGGTTTGTTAAGCGGTGCCAATGCTGATTCTTTAATGCTAATTTCGGCTGTTTGTTGGATTGTTTCGGGTTTGATTTACGCCATAGGCATTGAGAAGCAATATTCGATAACGCGTGAAAAACTGGCCTACTCAATTGTGTCGGGGTTGCTGGTTTATGGCATTGTCAGAACTCTGGTAATGGCGCTAACGTTTGGCGAAGCCAGTATCGTGATTACGATTGCCAATATGAGTTTTTTGATGGCATTACTGGTGGCAGTGATGTTGAAAATGGAAACGTTGAACTGGCGAAAGATCGTTGCGATGTTTTTTGCCGTTAGTGCGATCGCTTTATTGAGTTTAGCGTAAAAATTTAATGGCCCAACGAGGTGCAGATGAACATAGTCAGTTACAACATACAGTTTGGCCGAGGGCTGGATTATAAAATTGATTTGGATCGCATCTGTAAATCAATTGATCAGGCTGACATTATCTGTTTGCAGGAAGTTGATGTTGGCTGGCAACGCAGTGGGGGAGTTGATCAGGCAAAAGCCATATCCGAGATTCTACCTCAATATTTTACAGTTTTTGGTTCAAGCTTTGATGTAGACGATAGTGTCAAAAACTCAGACGGAACAATCACCAATCGGCGACGTCAACATGGCGACATGATTCTTTCACGCTGGCCAATTGTCAGTACCCGTACCTATAATTTGCCTAAAATACATCATGACGACAGGTTCAATATGCAAATGGGATTTGTCGAAGCGGTCATTCAAATCAATACTAAGGCGATCCGCGTTTATAACTTTCACGCTGGTTATTTAAAAGTAGAAGAGCGACTGGCGCAAGTAGAGTATCTGTCTGAAGTCTATTGTCAGTCACCAAAACAAGACGGTGCGTGGAGTGGCAAGGGCGATATCGATGGTGATGACTGGAGTAATAGATTAATTAATAAGGAAGCACCACCCTCAATGCCAAGTAGCGCTATTGTCTGTGGTGATTTCAATTGTAAATTGGGTTCGGATGAATATTCCTATTTGTTGGGCCATACCGACCTGGTCGATTGTTGGCAAAAAGCGGATGTTGCTAATATCAATCAATCAACACTGAAAAATGAAATGACGGACGATATTAAGATATCAGGCAAGATCGACCACATATTTGTTTCGACTGATTTGGCTGAAGACATACAGCAAGTTGAAATTGACAACAAGGCTGATGGTTCAGATCACCGACCTGTAAGGTGCTGGTTAAAAATCGAGCACCTCTAAAAGTATCCTTTTAGTGATTGGGTGTCGCCTCAGATTCGTATGGCGCTTGTAAACCCTATTCGAACGACATTCATCTGATGAGCCTAATAAGTCATCATTAATCACTAACAATCTTTAAAAACTACCTAACTGAATCATCGGTGGAACGATTAACATTTTAGCGACCATTAAGGCCAGAATAGCTACCATTGTTGAAAAGTCAAAGCCACCCAACGGGGGTAGGCGTTTTTGTATTGGGCGCAGTATTGGTGCGGTAATGGTATTCACTAAGCTGATAATTGGATTATGTTGTCCAGGGTTGATCCAGCTGATGATGACCTGGATGATAGACGCAACCAGAAATACGCTGATAAACAACGAAACTAAATCGGCAATACTATAAATTATAAGGCCCAAGTAACTGACTAGACCAATCGGCGTAGGAACGTCAGCAATTGAAACAACCGGTATTTCAAGCATGCGTAAGAATATAAACTTGGCGTAGATAATCATCAAGCAGAGCACGATTGCAGCGCTGTCCTGACCCAGTATGCTGGGCACGAAGCGACGCAACACTGTCAATGGCGGTGTAGTCATTTTGACAATGAATTGTGACGCAGTGTTGTAGAAATCAGCCCGCAGCATTTGTAGAATAAACCGGAGCAGCACCAATAAAATATACAAATCGAATAATGTTGTAATGATGAATGCGAGTGGTGACGTAAGGTAATTAGAACCCATTTTGAGACTCGTTTATTAATTTAGAATAATAATTCAGGTTGATCGGCAGTTTGACTATTAAGGACGACCCGACAGTTCGCTTGCAAGTTCGACTGACCTATCATGAGCGGCTTGTGTTGCATTGTCGACCAAGGAAGCCAGGTTGTTTTCTTGAAACGATAAAATAGCCTGTTCAGTGGTGCCATTTTTAGATGTGACCTGAGCACGAAGTTCGGCCATATCTTTACCTTGAGCCATCGACGCTGCGCCAAGTGCGGTTTGTTGCGCAAGCACTTTCGCTGTCTCAGGTGGTAACCCCAATTTTTCAGCCGATTTTTGCAATAGCTCGATAAAGTAAAAAAAGTAGGCGGGTCCACTGCCCGATATCGCAGTCACAGCATCAAGATGGTCTTCTTTTTCAACCCAGACCGAAAGACCAACAGCATCGAGAATGGTTTCCGCCCTATCTTTTTGTGTTGAGTTAACCAGAGTATTGGCAAATATCCCTGTAGCGCCCAGTTGCACCAATGCCGGCGTATTGGGCATGCAACGCACGATGCTTCGATTGCCACCCAGCCAGCGATTGATGTCGCTTTCGCGAACGCCAGCTGCGATGCTAATAAGAAGGCATTCAGATTTTATGTTGCAGTGGGCTATTTGTTCGCAAACAAGTTGTAGTACCTGAGGCTTTACAGCTAGCACTATAATGTCGGCTGTGGCGCAGACTTTCGCGGTATCGGTTGTGGTTGCTATGTCAAATGTTTGAGA
>CAWVZP010000335.1:0-2796 GCA_963934675.1 uncultured Gammaproteobacteria bacterium
TAAAAGCAACAAACCAGCTCACTCGGTTCAGCCTGAAAATTTTCCAACCCGATTAAACATATTAAACCGGTGTGCCCAAATAGCGACATCAACCCTTTTTGATTAGAGCGTTGCGATAGCTGTTTGGTGATTTTCTTGAGACTTGGTTTCGGTTAATAGCCCCACAAGTTCTGATATGGCTTTACTTCTCGATCCAAGTTCGACTAAACAATTGGCGATGGTGACCATCAGCATCCAGTATATGAGCGTCAAGTAACCCGTGACCTGATTCACAAATTAAAACATTGTAGTTGATATTCGCGGCCAAAATGTGCAGCCTACCGAGCTTTTTTTGCTGCTTTAAAGTAGTCTAATATTAATTAATGGCTAACTTGCAGTTGCGATATCACAATGACAGACGACACTACGCTTATCAATCCC
Source organism: uncultured Gammaproteobacteria bacterium (assembly GCA_963934675.1). Lineage (GTDB taxonomy): Bacteria > Pseudomonadota > Gammaproteobacteria. Next base: position 421 of record CAWVZP010000335.1, read on the forward strand.
AGCATACCAAAATACAGGCCCCCAGTCCTCGAAGAGGGCCCCCTGCCTAATAACGTCACTCAGGTAGTAACAAACGCTCTCTTTAGCGGCAAAACTAAAAACTATCCCATTCAAAAAATCAGAGAAAGTTTGGTTCGGGACTATATCGCTAAGCCAAAGCCAAATTCATTTTTTCAAAAAATCATTAGTATTTTTAAAGACTGAAAGGCTAAGGCGCAATTGAGACGATAGCCCTGACACTACCAATCCTATTCTCGAAACCGCTCTATACTATTTAATGTCGATCGCAGCGTTCGTGTTGCAATAAAAACCTCAACCAGAAAGCACGAGAAAGAAGCACTCAACAATGTCATGCAAAGTATGAATAGGCTTGCGACCGCCAGTGCTACGTTATAGGTCGACAACCCTCCAACAAACAGCGTAATAATCACTAAGCAAACCATCAACGCACTCACGGTTGCGAGATTGATGGCCAGATTAATAAAACGACTGCGTTTTACCAAGTTCGCCATTTCCTTTTCTATCACTATTTTATGTTTAGATTGCGTTTTAGCGGTCAAAGTCTTCTGCAAGGACCGAGAACGGTCAATCGTGCGCCCCAGCCGATTAGTCAGGACCATGAGTAAGCCCGAAATACCAGCCAGCAAAAACACCGGCGCTACCGATATACTGATGACATGCGAAATGGTATCGATGTCCAATTGTTGGTATTCCATTAAAGTTGACTTTCCTCTTGATCAACTAACTCTGGGTAAGCGAATAATGACGGTGTACCACCAGTATGCAAAAAAACAACATGCTGATCTGGCCCTGGGCACTGGCTCTCTAGAAAATCAATTAAAGCAGCAAACGCTTTCCCAGAGTAAGTAGGGTCTAGTAAAAGCCCTTCTCTTTGCGCCAACAGTTTTATTGCTTTTTCTGTAGCGTCATTCAACTGACCATAACCAGGCGCGAGGAAACGGTCGTCACAAACGACCTGTTGAATATCAATATCAACATCTAGCGCCATCAACTTAATGACGGATTGCATTTTACTAAAAACACGTTGTTGCTGGCTGATCGCATCGCGACGAACACAGACACCGTTAACTGGAATATTGCAGGCCAACGCTCGCAATCCCAATAAAAAACCAGCATGAGTCGATGCACTGCCGGTGGGTAATATGAATCGGCTGGGGGTTATTTTCATTGATTTAAGCTGTTGTAGTGTTTCTTCCGCAGCTTCGACATAGCCAAGCGCACCATAGGGTGCTTTTACATTTGATAGCGGTATGACATAGGGCTTTTTACCCGCCTGCTTCAATACCTCAGCCCTATCCGCCATTGCCTGATCAGCACCATTTTCGTCCTCACCTACCGGATAGTAATGTATTTTGGCGCCCATCAATTTAACTAGAAATGGATTGCCCGACTTTTGGTATTCAATTTGATCTCGATCGACTCGATGCTCAAGCTGTACTTCGATATCCATATCCATTTTGCGTGCGGCCGCAACGGTCATACGCACATGGTTGGATTGCACAGCCCCAGTGGTTAACAACATATCTGCGCCTAGTGATCTGGCGTGACCAACGTAGTATTCCAACTGACGGCTTTTGTTACCGCCAAATGCGAGACCAGTACAATCGTCTCGCTTTACCCAAATATTGGTCTGATAATCAGTACTTAGATTATTCAAGCGTTCGAGCGGTGTTGGCTTGTGACTGAGGTCAGCGGTAGGGAAAGAATCAGTTAGCATCATAGTTTTAACAATAAATTGAATGTATGGATATTTGGTGGTGGTGGTTAGCTTGAAATTGTATCATTTCAGCCCAGCCAACGAATTAGGATAATACCAGCACAAACCAGACCCGCTGCAATAATTCGTTGCTGCCCAAACGATTCTTTAAATATTAGCGTTCCGATCAAAGCGGCAAAAATAACGCTAGTTTCGCGTAACGATGACACCATTGCCATTGAACCGAGCCCCATCGCAAAAATTACCAGCCCATAAGCCGCAGAGGATGCAATGCCACCGAGTAGTATTTTCCCAGGTTTTTTTGCAACATAAGTAAGCCAATCTTTTCTTTTGGTCAGCAACAACATGAAGCAAATTGGCATGCATTCCAGTGAAAACAGCCATAATATATAACTCATGCTATTACCCGCTGCACGCACGCCCATTCCATCGGTAACGGTATAAGCCGCGATCAAGACAGAGGTCACTAGCCCCCAGCGCAACGCTTCGGGCGATATCTGGCCAAGCTTGCCACCGAGTAATGTAATGCTAACCAACCCAAGGCTAATTAAACCGATACCCAGCATTGTACCGATGGACAACCATTCCTGTGCAAAAACCATAGCACCGATGGCCACCATGACGGGTGCCAACCCTCG
>CAWVZP010000336.1:0-2795 GCA_963934675.1 uncultured Gammaproteobacteria bacterium
CCAAGTCACTACTGGCGCTAAATAGTAAAATTAATGCGACCACCGATTTAATAATTAGAGGGTAAAAGTCAAAGGTGATGGTCCACAGTGCATGCATACAACTCGTGGCAACTTCGGCAATCCGGCTGGCCAGTGAACCAGCGAAGTGCGACACAAAATAACGATGAGAATGATGTTGTAGGTAACTAAATAATGATTTTCGGATTTCGGTGCGCAAAAAGGGTCCGGTCATTACCAAGGCAGCACCACTAGCGCGGCTAAACAACACAATGCCCAAATTGAGTAAGGCAAATAAAAGCAATGCATCTTCGGAAGCTTCAAATATATCGGCACCAGTGGAATTCGCCAAAGTCACCGCGTCTATGATTTCTTTAATTGCATAAGGTAGCAAAATGGTGCAGGCCGCTTGCGCTGCTTCGCAGGCAAATATGATCATCAACGTATTACGCGACTTCAGGTAAAAATAAAGTGCAAATCGTAATGAAGAGCGCGAGAGCGGCGGTGCTTCTTTTGCCATTATTAAAGTTTTTATCATAGTCATAGTGTAACGCTAGCGGCTTCGAGATGTCCTTCAAATTGCCGTTTTTGAAGGTGATTTAAGGAATAAAAAAGAGCGGTCTTAAGCTTCAGTCACCACACGGTTTATTTGACAATCTTGACTCTTTGAGAGCCCACCCATTAATATTTACGTTAACTTAAAATCATCCTGCCTAAGACAATAAACGGCGCTTTAAAAATTGCGGATTCTAATAATTAGGTACTTTATGTGGTGCCTAGGCGGTTCAAAAGCAATGCACTGTCGAAACCTACACGCTTAATAAATAAGTCCCCTTGAACAATTTAACGAATACGAAAGGCTGTCATTCTGCTGTTGTATCAATATCAAGCAAGATCGTCGCTCATATTTTTCGCAATACTCTCTAACGATTTAGTTGAGAGGTAACGCTCTCCGTCATATGCCAACATGCAAAGTATGTTCGACACTTTTTGGTGCGTTTTTGGCCACCTACATCGCGATTTTAAAGGTTGCCCCTGAGTTGGTACCGACGAAGACACCTTCTTTTCTGTGAAGTCTATTGTGTATTGAATTACAACATTACTGATGAAAGGATGATTTAATTGCTAAAGTTGGTAGGTCGATAGCAGGTCATCGCTATTAGCTAATGAAAAACCGTAAAAAACCGAAGAAATTTTGAAAGTCTTACTAATGAAATAGCAGTTCATAAAATAGTTGAGATAGTTCTGATAATTGACAGGTGTGGTTAGCGCTCTTATGCTTAATGCCTATAACTTAAGGAAAATTAATGCGATTTGCTATTGTCGGTTCTGGTGCGGTTGGTGGTTATTATGGAGCTTTGCTAGTGAAAGCCGGGTTTGATGTGCACTTTCTTTTTAACAGTGATTATCATCATGTTGAAGCCAATGGTCTTGAAGTTGAGTCGCCCAATGGTAACTTTTCTTTACCCGCTGTGAATGCTTACGATTCTACTGCGGGAATGCCTGAAGTCGATGTTGTCGTCCTGGCATTAAAAACAACTCAGAACCATCTTTTGAAAAATTTGCTGACGCCACTGCTTAAATACAAACCTGAAATTCTGGTTTTACAAAATGGTTTGGGCGTAGACCGAAATGCCGCCGAATTAGCCAAAGAATCCATTGTTTATGGCGGCCTCTGTTTCTTATGCTCCAATAAAATTGGACCAGGTAAAATAAAACACATTGATTACGGCCTGATAACGCTGGGCCAACATTATTCGAATGAAGTTCCAGCTGGGATTACAGACTCGCTCATTCAATTATCAGAAAACTTAAATAGAGCTGGAATTTCAACCAATCTCAGTGACGATATTATTTTAGCGAGGTGGCAAAAACTCATGTGGAATATACCTTTTAATGGACTCTGCACCGTCAAAGATACTACAACAGATAAAATTGTCGAAAATCAAGAAACCAGAAACCTAGCTTCTCTAATGATGGATGAAGTAACCGCAGCCGCAGCGGCACACGACAAAGTAATTACCAAAGAATTTAAAGAGCATATATTCTTTTTGACTGACAATATGGGCGTTTATAAGCCAAGCATGTATTTGGATTATCAGCACAAACGTCCGATGGAAGTTGAGGAAATTTACTGGCGTCCGATTAGAGCAGCAAAAGCAAAGGGTATTAACATGCCAGTAACAAAATCGATAGCCGAACAAATAGATGGGTTGAACAGGACCTAAAAAGACGCTTCGCTTAGCAGATCTCGTCGTTAAAGCATGGCTTAGTTAGCTCGAATACTATTTGAAAGCGCTTTTTTGTCATGGAATGAAACTATCTGGCAATGACGGAAAAGTCTGTTAAAACCCATTTCTCATAATGCCATTAATGACTGCTATTTTAACCTTACTAAAATTTCAGCTAAATTAGTTGAGGCCCTTATTTAGACTCGATTGCTACAATACACCCTCATTACTATAACGATCGCGACAGAAAGGTCCAGGAAAATTAAAATCAATTTTATAGAAATTCGGTCTTTTATAGTAAAACTATAAATGTGGATTCTTAATCTAGCTATCGCTTCAAAAATATAATCTACTTTGTACCCCTGATCGTTAACAGCAAGGAAAACTTAGTGCATTAAAGCGAAATACTGGATCGAATATGAGCTAAGCAGAGATGATAGGTGTTGAGTTAAATATTAATGGAAAAAGCAGTTACTTAATATTTATGAACAACTAAATAATGGTGCCGAGGCCTGCTTCGAATCTAGCTTATAAGTCATTAAATTTATTGTTTAATATTTAGAGTAA
>CAWVZP010000337.1:0-2776 GCA_963934675.1 uncultured Gammaproteobacteria bacterium
ATGGTTTGGAATAAATCAAAGGTTTTTTTATTATCTTCGGTTAACTTTTCGATGTTGAAATCAGGGCGCTTGCCGAATTCAATTTGGTCACTCAAAAACTCTATGCGCTGTACTTCGTCGAGCGTTTCATAGTCACCAATACCGCTCTGCGATACAATCTCCGTGACGACATTGGTGTGCAGTGTCGATTCTTGGCGAAGGTCAAGTGCGACCATGTGGAAACCAAATGTTTCGGCGATGCGGATAACGTCTTTTAAATCACCGTTGGCCGCTGAGTATTCACCATGACTGATTAGTGAGTCTCGAATCAGGTACAGATCATTGAGGAATTCTTTTTCGCTTGAATAGGCATGTTCGCTGTTTGGCGTTTCGGCACTTCGTTGCTGGTTTCGAATAACGGCAAGGTTTTTCTTCAACCGATAATGCATGTGATAAAGTTTTCGCCTATAGACTTCGTCTTCGAACTGGTCGCGCTTGTCGTCAAATGCTTGCACACCCATTTTTTCATCTTCATGCAGGCTGGCAATAAATTGATCACTTGGCGTGAACCACTTGGTCGACATGGTGAGTACTTGGGTCAGCTTATAAATAGCACTCACATGTTCGGTCAGAATTTCCTCAGCATGCATTCGCAAAGCCATGCGTGTGACGTCCGATGTGACGAATGGATTGCCATCTCGGTCACCGCCAATCCACGAACCAAAGTTGATGAAGCTGGGCACTTTGACAATTGGGTTACCGATAGTGTCTTCGCCATAGGTTTGGATAACGGCTCTTTCGAGATGACGATAGTCGATTTTAACGGCTTCAAATAAGCTGCGCTGAAAGTAATGCAAACCGAGTTTGATTTCGTCGGATACTGTAGGTTTGGTGCCACGGACTTCGTTGGTTAGCCACAAAACTTCGATCTGTGTTTGCAAATCGTCAACCAGGTCATCACGCTCGAATTGACTTAATCTAGGATCAGTTAACTGGTCGATAATAGTGAAAAACGACCGTTGTAATTGCATCACGGTGCGGCGTTTTGATTCGGTTGGGTGTGCTGTAAATACCGGCGTGTAGGATAAATTATCAAATAGAGTTTGCAGTTCTTCGGCTGTAATATCCTGGTCTTGGAACTCTTGCATGGTATGAAAAAATGAACCTGTCCAGGCAGCATGACCTTCTTTTTGAACTGAGGTTCTTCGTTGGCGGTGGAGGAAGTCTTCCTCAGCAATATTGACTAAGTTGAAGTATATTGTGAAAGCGCGAGTCACCTGATTAACGACATAAGGGTCGAGACCCTCAATTAGTTTCATTAGCGCATGTCGCTGTGGTTCGCTATTGCGTCGACGCAACTGGATGAAACCGGTTCTGAGTGATTCAACCGCATGAAAAACTTCGGGGCCTTCGTGTTTGAGCAGTACGTTACCGACTAACTTACCCAAAAGTTTTACCCGAGAGCGTAGATCCTTGTCCGACTTTGCATGAAAGCTAATTGCTTGAGTACTCATTGAGTTTTCCGATATAACAATATAACTACTATAGCAAACTTGTCTTCGTCATTTATCGGAAAATCGATTGTTTTGGTGGCCTTGACGACACCTGAGCTGACGTAATTCAGGCCATAAAAGCCACGGCAATATCGGATGTTGCTTCCAATGAAGTTATTGCTGATGTATAAAACGACTATGTTTTTATATCAAACAACTGCCTTGTACGCGTTAGATAAAATGGCTGTCGAGCTCGATGGCGTATCTGAAGTTGAGCTCATGCAACGGGCTGGAATGCGAATTTGGCAAGTGATTAAAGCTCGATGGGGCAGCCATCTGGATACCATTACGGTGTTTGTTGGTCGTGGTAATAATGGGGGTGATGGCTTTGTCACAGCGCTTTTGGCTAACGCGGCTGGTCTGGCTGTTCAACTCATTAGTCATGGCGATTTAGCGCGGCAATCGAGTTCAGCTGCACAGTTCCGACAACAATGGCTGCAAACAGGTGGATCAATAGAAATTTGGCAGCATCAATCCATAATGGGCCAAGTCATAGTTGATGGTTTGCTTGGTATCGGTTTGAGTCGCTCGTTAGACGAAGATTATATAAGTCTCATTAACACCATCAATCAAAACTCAGCTCACACCGTCGCAATTGATATTCCGTCAGGATTAAATGCCGATACTGGTATGCCTCATCCTGTTGCAGTGATATCAGATGTCACTATTACTTTTTTCGCCCGTAAAGCTGGGCAATATCTTGCCGATGGTCCAGATACCTGTGGCGATATTATTGTTGATGAATTGGGTGTATCTGCTAGCACGCTGTCTAAAGTGCTACCAGCCTTAGAGGTTATCGATGAAATAAATAGCCAATTACCAGCCAAACGATTACGCAATTCTCATAAAGGCTTGTTTGGGCATGTGCTTGTAATTGGTGGTGACAAGGGTATGAGTGGGGCTGCATTGCTCTCAGCTCAAACGGCATTGCGCGCGGGTGCTGGCGTTGTTACTGTTTTGGTGCATCCTGACTGTGTTCATCTGCTATCGACAACACCAGAGCTTATGGTAAAAAGTTTGCGTGAGATTGATGGCTGTCTCGATTCAGCCACGGTGATTGTGATCGGACCTGGGCTAGGATTAGGGTAAGAGGCCGCTAGCTGTTTGACGAAGTTAATTGGCGTCAGCATTCCAGTTGTGGTTGATTCTAGCGCTTTGACCGCCGCATTTCTTGATTCATTGTTATCGACCCAAATTGTCATTACACCGCACCCAGGAGAAGCCGCTAGTCTGTTGGGAGACTC
>CAWVZP010000338.1:0-2737 GCA_963934675.1 uncultured Gammaproteobacteria bacterium
TTCGAGTTTCGCCCAGCGGAATTCTCTTTAGCGCTTCGAGCACCGCTAATTGAAACTCAGTACCCGTCGGGGCTAGTTTAAGATCAAATGTTTTTCTAGCGCCTGAAAAGTATTCATTGAGTTGTCGTTCCGCCTCTTCAAAACAATGTTCACTGCGTTGCCAGGTGGACTCGGGCACAACGGTTCCTTTACCTTTAGGCAAGCCTATAATTGCCAGTCCGTTGTCGTTACCGGCTAACAGTAATTTCCCGATGGGTGATTTGATGTATCGATATTGCATGTTAGTTTCTTCAGCCCTTATTTTTAGAGACGTCATTAAGTTGTGCCGCTTGACGCCATAAATGCATACTGGCGTAAGCTCGGAAGGGTTGCCATTGCTTCGACCTTTCAATTAATTCCCTGTTGCACTTTATTCCGAGGCGTCTTTTAGCAACCTTGACCAATACCAGATCGCCTTCTAAAAACGCATCTGGGTCTCCTAGTGCACGCATCGCTATATATTGTGCCGTCCACAAACCGATGCCTTTTATATTTTCCAATTGGTGCATTAGATTGGCCGGATCACTACCAAATGTAAAATCGACACTACCGTCGACAACAGCCTGGCTCATATCCTTAATGGCTTGTGCCCTTTTCACCGGCATCGATAATTGGGTCACATCAATCTGAGATAAATCGTTGGCATTTGGAAACACACGTCCTAAATCAGTTTGCTGGCCATAAGTGTTGGCAATTTTCCCCATCAGTGTTGTCGCACTTTTGACGGATATTTGCTGGCCAACTATCGCTCTGACAGTAATTTCAAATGGCTCCCAGCAACCGGGAACGCGTTGGCCCGGGTTTTGGGCGATCATCACCAACATCTGCTTGTCTGCCTGTAAGCATTGAATGATATCTATCGGATCTGCCATTAAATCAAATAATCGCTTCACCTTTTCCAGCACTATCATAAGTTGATTAGCACGATCTAATTCAATCGTAACCTTTAGGCACAGTTTTTCTGGATCATGGGTCACCGTCAGCCTACCGACTTGTTGAGACTCTAAAGAACTGCCAACAACAATCGTGCGGACATACTTTTCATCTGTTATCTGTTCCACCCCAGGAATTGCCCTCACCTTCAGAAAATTAAGCATTCCTAGATAATCAAACGGCGGGCGATAAGCCAGTTTCAACTGAAAGCCTGAGGTCGATAAAGCGGGTAACTGCCCTATTCTTACCTTTTTGTTCATCATTCTAATTTGAGTCGATGATCGCCCATACACCTGTTTGAAGTGATCATTAAAACGTCTGACACTGCCGTAACCTGTCGACATCGCAACATCTACCATCGACAGATAGGTTTCATCTAGCAGTTTTTTTGCTGAATGTAACCGACGAGTCTGTTCTACTGCTTTTGGAGATATACCTAAATGCTGGGAAAACAAACGACTCAAATGACGAGCAGTAACACCCAAACGGTCACTTAGAGATTCAATACCTGCCTCATCCAACGCTCCTTCGGAGATAAGACTGAGCGCTCTTTTTACGGTAGTAGAAGTGCCTCCCCATGCCGGTGTGCCTGGTGCAGTTTCTGGGCGACATCTTAAACAGGGTCGAAAGCCAGCCTCGGCCGCTCTGGCAGCGGTAAGAAAAAACTGCACATTTCTGGCCTTAGGAATGCGGGCACGGCAAATAGGTCGACAGTAAATACCGGTCGTTTTTACGGCAATAAAAAAACGACCATCAAAACGCGGGTCGCGGTTTTGTCTTGCCTGCTCAAATAGTTGGGTGTCCATAGACTGACGAGAATAATCAAACAAGAGATAACTAGCTAGTCAAAATCGGACCTGGTATTGGTTAGCGATAGCGCAGAAAAAACAATAAGTTGATCATTTCGAACAGGGCTTTAGGCGAACAGCGATATGATTCAGCTGATCTCGCTTTCGTCATACGGGTTAGGCGCTATACACCGCTAATCAACCCAATAAACAAACTAAAGTCCCACGTCTAAATGTATAAAATGAAAAACGGCACCCAGAAAAGGAACATAACAATAATCAATATTGTTTCCATTCGACCCACCATTCGATAAATAACACCAGCACCAGTCGGATCATCTGCAGTCCGTACTTTAGCCATAATGACATCGAACAAAATAACGATGATGAGCACAGGCGCCATCACTGGTGCGATTAATCCGGCACTCATCCCAAGCACTGAACGTTCTGCAACCTCCCCTATCAACGCAATGACCGCCCACTCTAAGATGGGTAGAAGCATAGACAATATGGACAGTCCAATTAAGCTTAGTCGTAAAAAGCCAAATGACGACAGTTGAGTTTTGAAGGTTGAAACCATGGGTATATCAAACCACTAAAATTAATAGACTAGCATAACAATAATTGGCGTCTTAAGCGCTACATAAGCACCCGCTAATATTAATAGTTTAGAGGCGCTAAAGCAGGTGCCACTGTTACCGCCACGGCGAGCAATAAGGAATGTCAGCTCATCTAGTCAGTGCCGGTCCCAGCACTTCTTCGGATAGCATTCCTTTTCACTTATCAATAGTTATGGTCGATATTCGATATTCATGTGAATATGATTTTTGCTCAATCCCCCTTTCACTATGCGCACAACTTCAGCGTCACGGATCTGAATAAGTAATTACCTACATCAGATTTAGTTATCCCCGCAAAACCGGATATCGTCACTTCGTAACCCAAACTAAATGAGCAGTTAAACTGCTCACTTTATG
>CAWVZP010000339.1:0-2648 GCA_963934675.1 uncultured Gammaproteobacteria bacterium
CAGGTCCAGCCACTGGCACCAATGCAACCACCTGTACTCCGGGGCCATGGAACATTCATCGTATGCTCGAAGCTGCTGATGAATTACCGGTTAATATTGGTTTGCTCGGCAAGGGCAATGCGAGCTTACCCGCAGCGCTGGAAGAACAAGTGGCGGCAGGCGCCATCGGCCTAAAGCTCCATGAAGACTGGGGTACAACACCTGCCGCTATCGACAACTGCTTGTCGGTCGCTGAGGCAATGGACATTCAGGTTGCGATTCACACTGACACACTCAACGAATCGGGTTTCGTTGAAGATACACTTAAAGCAATGAAGGGTCGTACGATTCATACCTATCATACCGAAGGCGCCGGTGGTGGTCATGCGCCCGATATTATCAAGGCTGCGGGTTATGCCAATATATTGCCGTCATCGACCAACCCTACTCGGCCATACACTATCAACACAGTTGATGAGCATCTCGATATGCTGATGGTCTGTCACCATCTTGATCCCAATATTGCCGAAGACGTTTCTTTTGCCGAATCTCGAATTCGGCGTGAAACCATTGCGGCCGAGGATATTCTGCATGACAAAGGTGCATTCTCGATGATTGCATCCGACTCACAAGCTATGGGGCGGGTCGGTGAGGTGATCATTCGTACCTGGCAAACGGCACATAAAATGAAAGTTCAGCGTGGCAGCCTCGAGGGTGACCAGGACAAAGCAGACAATCATCGGGTTCGGCGTTACATTGCCAAGTACACCATCAACCCCGCTATTACTCACGGCATTTCGCATGAGGTGGGTTCAGTCGAAATTGGCAAAATGGCCGACTTGGTGATGTGGAAACCAGCATTTTTTGGCACTAAGCCGGCGCTAATTATTAAAGGTGGTATGATTGTGGCGGCCCCAATGGGTGATCCCAATGCGTCGATACCTACGCCACAACCGGTACACTATCGTCACATGTTTGGCTCATTGGGCAAAGCGCGTAACGCTACCCGCATGACATTTTTATCTGGCGCAGCGATAGAATCCGGTATAGCTGAGCAGCTAAAGCTGGCTTCCATGATTGGTCAGGTATATAACTGTCGTAACGTCACCAAAGCATCAATGATATTGAATGATTATCAGCCCAATATTACCGTGAATGCACAAACCTACCAGGTCCATGCCGATGGCGAATTACTGATTTGCGAACCAGCAAGCGAGCTACCTATGACACAAAAATACTTTTTGTTTTAATGCGATGCTAATTTTTAGTCAAATAATAGAAGGCGAGCATAAAATAATAAGCTCAGTCACTTTAACCTATGACCAACGCGTTAAGTCGCGGTTAAAAGTCGAACTCAATAACGGTGAACCAGCAGGCTTATTTCTGCCACGCGGCAATGTTTTGAAAAACGGCGATAAGATTGCTGCTGAAACAGGTGAAGTGGTATCAGTAGAGGCGGCCAATGAAACGTTGAGCACAGTGCTGATTACTGATCCGCAGTTGATGGCACGCGCCTGCTATCACCTTGGAAATCGGCATGTGGCATTGCAAATCAATGCAGATTCTATTCGCTATCAGCATGATCACGTGCTGGACGAAATGCTGGCTAGACTAGGTTTGTCAGTGATTTGTGAAACAGCGCCTTTTGAACCAGAAACCGGGGCTTATCACAATAGTGACCATTCAAACCATGGCCATTAAGTTAAACAATGATTTGGCATTAACAAGATTAATGCAGCTAATTAGTCCGTCGCTACCGATCGGTGGATACTCCTATTCACAGGGCATTGAATGGGCGGTGGAGACAGGCTGGATCAGCACAGCAGATGATCTATATCAATGGCTTGAAGGACTTTTAAATACCAATATGCGGTATCTCGAACTACCCGTATTACAGCGCATGCTCAAGGCTTGGGTCGAGCCGGATATTATTTGTCTTAACAATTGGAATGAACACCTTATTGCCAGTCGCGAAACTGCTGAATTACTTCTGGAGGAAACCAATCGTGCGCGCGCCTTCAGTCAATTATTAGTGTCGCTTATCCCCGAGGCTCGCCAGATTGATCCAACGCTATGGCGCACACAAACGGCCTGTTACAGTTTTGCCTGTCGGCACTGGAATATTGAATTTGACGCGGCGGCTCATGGGTTCCTGTGGAGCTGGCTAGAGAATCTGGTTTTGTCCGCGGTCAAGATCATCCCACTGGGACAAACGGATGGTCAGAAAACGGTGTTCAAACTGGCATCCATCATTCCCGACATTGTGAAACAGGCTCGTCATGTTGCTGATGATGATATCGGAGCCTCCTCAATGGCGCTTTCCATTGCGAGTGCTCAGCACGAAACCCAATACACTCGACTTTTTCGTTCCTAGGTAAACTTTATGTCAAAAAAATCACCTTTGCGACTGGGCATTGGCGGCCCTGTTGGTTCCGGTAAAACGGCACTACTCGATCGACTCTGCAAAAGTATGCGAGATACTTATCAACTAGCAGTCGTGACCAACGATATTTATACCCGTGAAGACGCCGAATTTCTGGTGCGCAGTGGCGCGCTGGATGCTGATCGTATTGTTGGTGTCGAAACCGGCGGTTGCCCTCATACCGCAATAAGGGAAGATGCATCAATGAATCTTGCCGCAGTACAGGATTTAAGCGAACTTCATAAAG
>CAWVZP010000340.1:0-2632 GCA_963934675.1 uncultured Gammaproteobacteria bacterium
AAGATGCCGAGGTGTAATTCACCACGACCCGATACGCGGAACTTGTCTGAGTCCTGTAGCTGTTCGACACGTAATGCTACATTGTGTAAACATTCACGTTGAAGTCGCTCATCAATTTGTCGCGAAGTTAGGTACTTTCCATCCTGTCCTGAGAAAGGTGAGCTGTTGATGCTAAATGTCATGTTAACCGTTGGTTCATCGACGGTTAGTGGTGGCATTGCTTCAACGGTATTGCGATCACACAAAGTGTCAGAGATATACAGTTCTTCGATACCAGAAAATACAATAATGTCACCAGCCTTAGCTGATTCTGTTTCTATACGCTCCAATCCGGTGAAACTGAAAATCTGGCCCACTCGAGCATCGCGAATTTTTTCATCTGCCCCGACGATTTTGACTGGTGTGTTACGACTAATCGTGCCACGAGTAATTCTGCCGATACCCAGTACACCTTTGTAACTATCATAGTCCAAACTAGAAACCTGCATTTGGAATGTGCCGTCGACGTCTACTTGAGGTGGAGCAACATTTGCAATGACTGATTCAAACAGTGGTGTCATGTCGCCATCGCGAGTTTCATGTACTGTCGAGGCATATCCGTTAAGCGCTGAGGCGAAAATAATGGGGAAGTCGAGTTGTGCATCACTAGCACCCAGTTGATCAAACAAATCAAAAACCTGATCAACAACCCAGTCAGGTCGAGAGCCGGGGCGATCAATTTTATTGACGACAACGATTGGCGTGAAACCCATCGCAAAAGCTTTTTGAGTAACAAAACGAGTCTGTGGCATTGGTCCATCGACGGCATCGACTAGTAGTAAAACGGAGTCAACCATAGATAATACACGTTCCACTTCACCACCGAAGTCAGCGTGTCCCGGAGTATCGACGATATTAATTCGATAATCTTGGTTCTCTTTTACATGCATCCAGTTGATAGCGGTACATTTCGACAGAATTGTAATGCCACGCTCTTTTTCAAGATCGTTGGAATCCATCATGCGTTCTTGTAACTCGGCGCGCGCATCCAGGGTGCCTGACTGTCTGAGTAACTGGTCAACAAGAGTTGTTTTACCATGATCAACATGGGCAATGATGGCAATATTGCGAAGGTGGGCGCGGCTACTGGAAGTCATGGTTTATATCGGATATGAATAAAGCGCGCGATTATAACCTGCAAGCCAGACAGTACAAGGCTATTTGTGAAAACAAGATGTCTATATGGTGTTAATTGGTCTGATTATGACGGAGTTTTTCTTTTTCGATGAATAAAGGCCTCATTACGGTGCTATATTTAATTAAAACCATTCGATTTGAACTCCTCCTTCAAATGTGTACGCGAGCTGTTTTTTGATGTTTTGAGGTTTAGAGTGAGTTACTAGTGCGATATGGCATTGTTCGATTAAACCTTGGCTTAGATTTTGGTCACAGATGCCCTTTGTTAAAGCAAAATAGTCAATCTGCTTGAGGAACAGATTTTGTTGTAAACAAGTGGGTGTAATTTTGTAGGAAGCTTCTTTAGCGCACCATATTTTATAAAAAATATCGGAGCCCCGACTTTTGCTTTCATCAAGTAGCTCGGCTTCCTTCTGATTCATAAATGCATTGGCTAGTGAAGAAAAATTTGGGCGCATTTTTTTCTGCTCAATATCAATTCCTACCGGTTCATTAGATATCGCAAGGCATATTTTGCCGTGAGAATGACTCAGACTAAAATGACAGTTTTCAGGTAAATTATTAATTTTTGGTGCTAAATTCGATTGCTCAATGAATTGCCATTCAGATGAGGGACGTTTAAATTGATGACTTAGAGCATGGCGCATGAGTGCTCTGCTTAACAAATACTCGTGTTTTTTGAGTTCGTTTTTAATGCTGCCTAGACGGTTGAGCTCACTGATTGATAATTGAGGATAGACTTGATCTTCGTATTTTTGATTCGAACTATCGACTAGGGCATACCATAGTTTGATCATCGGTTGAACATTATTGAGCATTGAAAGTTAAGTAACCTCGAACGTTTTAGAAAATGCCCCGTTTATGCATCTACAATAATAATACTATGCACAAAGTAAAAAGAACCTTAATCCTATATTAAATCATAGTGTGTGCTCTTAAAGCTGGCAATGCCTTAATTGATTCGTGACACATGCAACTCTTCCATTGCTGATGCCTAATATTGATCTAAGGATAACCACTTTAATCTGACTTGAGCTGACCTGACCTTAATACGCACTCTCAAATGCAATCACCAGTTATTCTCAGTCAATCTTGCCATTTATTGATTAGAAACTAACTGATCAATAATGGCCGGTGCGACGGCATTTGGGTAAGGTAAAACACCATCGGAACTGCCGCTAAAGCTTTTCTCTCCGCGGTAATCACCTTCAGGAATAATCTGGATGCCTAGGCCAAGCCCAAATAGGTTTGGTATCGCTTTGCCGGTTTCGATATCACTTAGCTCACCCAATTTGGAGCGTCGTTTAATGTTTTGGGTAATGCCGTTCAGGGTTATTTTGGGCAAGTTGGCTCGAAACCCGGTGCATTGAACAACAAGTGCTGCTGCATCGAGTAAATGGTGGGCGTCAGAAAGTGACTCCATCGGTTCGAGACGTACCCGTTTTTCGGTTCCCTG
>CAWVZP010000341.1:0-2560 GCA_963934675.1 uncultured Gammaproteobacteria bacterium
CGATAAACCGAGCGTGACATTGCAGGCAAAGCGAGATGCTATGGGCGGGTGGAATATTCACATCGAAACGATTAACTTTCGGTTTGCACCTGAAAACGTCAATGGCCATCCAACGGCTGGTGAAGGCCATGCCCACCTATACGTAGATGGTATGAAAGTAACTCGCGTATATGGCCCATGGTTTTTCCTAAGTGAACTTCCTGCTGGCACACACTCGCTCGAGGTAACTCTTAATGCCAATGATCATTCTGGTTTTGTTCTGAAGGGTGAGCCAGTTGCAGACAGTATAGACATTACCCAATAATTTCAATGGACTGCGTCAAGCAATCAAAACAGTGCTATCGGCACTCCTTTTTAGAATTTGATACCAATTAAAGATATAGATTTGATATGCACCTGCTAGCAGCAAAGCCCGGTGGATTCACTGATGAAGAAGGCATTATCGACCTTCAGCAATCTCCTGGTGAAATCGTTATTTTGTCAGCTCAGGATACGTCTCTGGGATTACTTGCCGAGGTAGCCGACGAACTTCCCAGCGGCTATCCTTCCCTGCGTTTGGCTAACCTGATCAATCTGGCTAAGCCAGCAGCCTACGATTTATACGAGCATTCGGTTCTTCAGCATAGCAAAGTCATTATTGTTTCACTGCTCGGTGGTGTTAGTTATTGGCAATATGGCATCGAGCAATTAGAAACATTAGCAAAGCGTCATTCAATTAAACTCATTCTGGTGCCGGGTGACGATCAAGCTGATACAGAGTTATTCAGTCGGTCCAACGGTAGCCAACAACAATGCCATGACGTTTGGCGTTATCTGCGCGAAGGTAGCCAGCGCAACACGCTCAACCTATATCGTTACATCGCAACTGAGTTACTTCAACTAAAACAAACAGCAAACAGTTTTGAACCCCCGCGCAGTTTGCCACCTTGCTTAATTTATAGCCCAGGTGAGGCGCAAGTAACACTAGAGCAATGGCTCCAAGTAAAAGATAAATCTCTGCCATCAGCACTACTTTTGTTTTATCGCTCACATGTCCAATCGGGCAACACTGCGGCGTTTGATCAATTCATTGGCATACTCAACAAGCGCTTTAATCTATTGCCTGTCGCAACGCTATCCCTCAAAGATCCCGACTGTCTGGCAACGGTTAATCATTTAATCCATGTGAGTGATTGCGATGTCGTGATTAACACTACGAGCTTTTCGCAGCATATAGAAGGCAACGCAGCGCTGTCATCAGAGCCACAAATACCGACTCAGCTATTCGAAAAAAGCATTCCCGTAATTCAAGCCATTATGGCCGCGAATAACGAATCTGACTGGGAAGCTTCGAGCCAGGGCTTAAGGGCACGTGACATCGCAATGAATGTGGCCCTGCCCGAATACGACGGTCGAATCATCAGCCGCGCCATTAGCTTCAAAGAGCTTTATCGTCGGTCGAGTGCGACAGAAATTGATATTGTACGCTACAAACTTCAGGCTGAGCGCGCAGAGTTTGTCGCAGCACTCGCTCATTGCTGGGCTAATTTACGTCATAAGAAAAATAGTCAAAAACGAATCGCTATCATACTCGCCAATTACCCAACGAAAGATGGCAGAATTGGAAATGGGGTTGGACTAGACACGCCGGCATCCGCCATTAATATTTTAAATGCGTTACAACAGAATTATTACCCTATTAGTGATATTCCTCATGATGGTGATAGCCTCATCGAGCAACTGCAAACTGGCGTTACCAATAACCTTGATAGCCTGCCAATCAAAGGCTGTAATCAGAGCATGTTACTTGATGACTATTACTACTGGTTCAACAAGCTACCCGAATACAATCGCAATGCCATACTGCAGCGCTGGGGTGCAGTTGAGTCAGACCCAAAATACCGCCAGGGCCGCTTAATGATCTCTGGCATTCGACTTGGCGAAACCTTTGTCGGTATTCAACCTGCACGTGGTTTTAATGTTGATGTTGTTGCCAATTACCACGATCCAGATTTAGTGCCACCGCATAATTACCTAGCGTTCTATTTCTGGTTACGCCATGTATACCAGGCCGATGCTTTTGCTCATATTGGCAAGCATGGCAATCTAGAATGGCTGCCGGGTAAAAGTCTGGCATTGTCTGAGCAGTGCTGGCCCGACCTTGTGTTTGGACCTATGCCGCACTTATACCCGTTCATTGTTAACGACCCTGGCGAAGGCGCACAGGCTAAGCGTCGAACTCAAGCGGTTATTATCGATCACCTCATGCCGCCGATGGCACGCGCAGAAACCTATGGTGATCTACTCGAATTAGAAAAGCTCATCGATGAATATTATCAGGCTTTGGGTTTAGACCCTCGGCGTGAACAACACTTAAGGAAGAAGATCCTTGATTTGGTCTGTAGCTCGAACTTAGTGAAGGAGCTTAACCTTGTTGTTGAGATTGATCCTCAAAAAAATCAGGACGAGTTACTCAATGAAGTTGATACCTACCTATGTGAGTTAAAAGAAGCACAAATTCGACACGGCCTGCATCGCTTTGGTCAATTACCAGACGATCACAATCTAACCGAAACGCTGG
>CAWVZP010000342.1:0-2517 GCA_963934675.1 uncultured Gammaproteobacteria bacterium
GGGCGTACCATAATTAGCTGCCTCTGTAGGTGGAATAGCTCCACGGTGAAACGAGTAATGGTACATGGTAATGCTGGTCGGACTGGCTAATGCCAAATCGAAGAACAACTTCATCGACGAACAAGGGCTCCTCTAACACGAGTTGCCCAGAACGGGCCCCTGTCCTAAAATAATCACCCGCCTGAAATACTAACTCATAAACGCCAGGCTGAAACGCATCGTCATTTAAAATGGGCGAGTCGAGACGACCATCCTGATTGGTTTCATCCTGCTTTAATAACTGACGAACATCACCAGTTTTCGACGATTCGATACGATATAAAGTGATGCCAACATTATTAGCAGGGCAACCCTGTGCGGTGTCGAGTACATGTGTTGTTAACCTGCCCACGTGTCTTCCTCTTAATTATTATGATGAACAAATTCGCACCAAATTTAATGATTGTCAACACTGCAAGTGATTATTGTTAACAATAATTTTCTGTTGTACTATTCTTGCCAATTCAATTGGAACTAAAATCAATTGGCAAGCAAACTTAAACGAGACAATAATTATCGACAATAGCGAACTAATACTGCCCTCTGCTATGAGCGAAGACGATGTATTGCGCCTGATTGAACAAGCGGTTATAGACCATCGTCTGCCACCTGGTACCAAGCTCAAAGAGGTCGAGCTTGCGCAGGTTTTCGGTGTGAAGCGCGGTGCCATTCGTAAGGTGTTAACGCGTTTGGTGCATTCTCGGCTGGCGGATCAACGACCTAACATAGGCGTCACCGTGGCAAAACCATCGGTCAAAGAAGCGCTCGACTTGTTTACTGCCAGGCGTGCCATTGAGCGCTCGATGCTGGTTTCACTGGCAGTGAAAATTACGGCTAAACAAATAAAGCAACTGCGCAAAATGCTCAATGAAGAACTGTGTTGCTATCAAAATGGCGATTCGCAGCGCGCCACTGCACTCTCTGTCGAGTTCCATCAAGTACTTGCGTCGATGGCTGACAACGACGTAATGACTGGTTTTTTGAACGACATCATTCGTCGAACTCCGCTCGTTATTTTAACGCATCTGGGAGATACGGGCCAAAATCTCTGTCGTAATCAAGAGCATAGTGCCATCGTTGATGCGTTGGAAAATGGTGATGGCGAAAAAGCCAGCCAAATTATGGATCAACACTTGTCGCATATCGAAAATCGAATTAGAGAAGAACCCGAGTTGCCGAAGTCAAACCTCGCTGCTCTTTTACTCAAAGTGCCTTCATGACATGAATGACTATCCAAATGATTACCCGCGCGATTTAATCGGTTATGGCAAAACACCGCCCCACGCGGCCTGGCCGAATGGGGCAAAAATTGCATTACAGTTTGTGCTCAATTATGAGGAGGGTGGAGAGAGTAACGTGTTGCATGGTGATGCCGGTTCGGAGCAGTTTTTGTCCGAAATAGTCGGTGCGCAGAGTTATCCTGCCCGCCACATGAGTATGGAATCAATTTATGAATATGGCTCACGTGCCGGTGTTTGGCGAGTATTGCGCGAATTCGAAAAACGTGGCTTACCTTTGACTATATTCGCCATTGCGATGGCTATGCAGCGTCATCCTGATCTGGCGAAAGCATTCGTCGAACAAGGTCATGAAATAGCTTGTCATGGGCTGCGCTGGTTGCATTATCAGGATATAGACGAAGCAACAGAGCGCGACCACATGAAGCAGGCAATTGCTATTATTGAGCAATTGACAGGCGAAAAACCTCTGGGTTGGTACACTGGACGCGATAGCCCAAATACACGACGTTTGGTTGTTGATCAGGGTGGATTTTTGTATGATTCAGATTATTACGGTGATGACCTGCCTTTCTGGACACAGGTAAAAAATTCAGCCGGCGACAGCAAGTCACATCTAGTTGTGCCTTATACCCTCGATACCAATGATATGCGTTTTACCTCGCCACAAGGGTTTAATAGCGGCGAGCAATTTTTTCAATACTTACGCGATAGTTTCGATGTTTTATATGCCGAAGGCGAAACAGCCCCAAAAATGCTGTCGATCGGCCTGCATTGCAGAATCATCGGCAGGCCAGGTCGGTTTGCAGCATTGCAGCGATTTCTTGATCATGTGCAAAAACACAACGATGTGTGGATATGCCGCAGGATCGATATCGCGCGTCATTGGATTAACAATCACCCGCCTCATTCAGTCCACGAGTAACCCATGCCACAAAATCTGTCGATCACCGATATTAATCAAATGCCTAATCTGCTGTTCGTCGAGGCACTGGGTAGTATATTCGAGCACTCGGCCTGGGTTGCACAAGCGGCTTTTGATCAAGGGCCCTTTACATCGATGGCTCAATTACATTCGACTATGGTTGGCATTGTCGACCAGGCATCCCCCGAGCAGAGAATGGCGTTGATTCGTAATCACCCAGAACTGGCAGGTAAAGAAGCTAGTGCTGGCACATTAACAACTGATTCACGTAAAGAGCAATCGAGCGCTGGATTAGATCAATGCAGTGCAGAAGAG
>CAWVZP010000343.1:0-2476 GCA_963934675.1 uncultured Gammaproteobacteria bacterium
TTAACTCAAAATGACTTTCCCTCGCTACGATTACCTAAGTCCGACAGACTCCTAGGAGTAATACCATCAGCTGAGTGCCTATTTTTTGTACCCTAAAAAATGCACCTTAAATTTCACAAATTTACTTTCACAAATGATTTTTCCGTCAAAGCTGCCAATATTTAAATATTCAACCGAATTTTATGTCATTGATTGGAATTGATTTCACAATATGACCCACGGTTTGACAGAGTGTTGTCAGATCAGCTTCATTGATAACGAAAGGAGGCATCAAATAAACCAAACGTCCAAATGGCCTAACCCAAACGCCCGATTTAACAAACTGCTCTGTTATCCATTTCATGTCAACCGGTTCGTGTAATTCAATAACCCCAATGGCGCCTAACACTCGAACATCCTTCACTTGAGCGCAGGATTCATAGGGTCTCAAATTCGACTCTAAAATTGTACCAATAGAGGAAACTACTTGCTGCCAATTAGTTTCTTCTAATAACAAAATACTCGCTAGCGATACGGCGCAGGCCAATGGGTTGGCCATAAACGTTGGGCCATGCATAAAAACTCCCGGGTCGCCTCGATCAATCGTACGACTCACTTCCAACGTTGTTAATGTTGCTGCCAGTGTCATATAGCCACCAGTAAGTGATTTTCCTATGCACATAATGTCGGGGGATATTTCGGCATGTTCACAGGCAAATAGCTTACCCGTACGACCAAATCCAGTGGCTATTTCGTCAGCAATTAAAAGCACTTGGTATCGATCACAGAGTACTCGAGCTTTCTTCAGGTAGTCCGCTGAATAAAACCGCATGCCACCAGCCCCCTGCACTACGGGCTCTAGTATGACTGCCGCAATATCGTCATGGCTTGTAGCCAATAGGTTGGCTAAGGATGCAATGTCTTGATCGCTACAGGGCTCACCAAATTTAGATTCAGGTGAATCAACGAAAAACTGTTTTGCCAACACGTTCGAAAATAAACTATGCATGCCATTCACTGGATCGCATACCGACATCGCGGCAAAGGTATCGCCGTGATAACCATTACGAAGCGATACAAATCGAGACTTGGAGGGCTTACCCTTAGCGTGCCAATATTGAATCGACATTTTCATCGCAACTTCCACTGAAACAGATCCTGAGTCAGAAAGAAATACCGATACCAGAGGTTCTGGCGTGATCTCTACCAACTTTTCGACCAGTTTAACGGCTGGTGCATGAGTGAAGCCACCAAACATGACATGCGACATATTGCTAAGCTGATCATGAATTGCCTGATTCAATACGGGGTGGTTATAGCCATGCATCGCACACCACCAGGAGGACATGCCATCAATCAACTCTCGACCATCAGCCAACTGAATTCTTACCCCTTCAGCACTTTCGACAACGTGAACAGGGTTGCCACCCTGCATTGCGGAATAGGGATGCCAAATATGATTGGCATCAATTTTTTCCAAGTGTTTAATCTCTTCTAAATTCATCTGTATTGTCTCACCATAGCAAGGCTAGGGTTCAAAATAGTTGCTCTTTTCCAGTTCTTCGCAGAAGCCAAAATAACTCATGTCTTCAATGCGTTGGGGGTAAAGAATACCATCCAGATGATCGCATTCGTGTTGGACCACTCTGGCATGAAAACCGTCTACTTCACGGTCAATTGGTTGACCAAACTGATTAAACCCTTGATAACGAATATGGGTAAATCTGGGTACCAGTCCACGAAGGTTAGGGACACTTAAACAACCCTCCCAGCCCTCTTCCATTTCGTCGCCTATTGGTGTGATAACGGGGTTGATGAGTACAGTTTGAGGAATTGCATCCTCATCTGGGTAACGCTGATTCTCTTCATAGCCAAAAATAACGACACGTAGGTTGACACCTATTTGTGGTGCAGCAATGCCAGCACCATTTTCGGCCGCCATCGTATCCCACATATCAGTGAGTAAAGATTCAAGCAAAATAGTGTTGAATTCTGCCACTTCTTCTGATGGCTCGAATAAACTCTCTTCTCCCATTCTTAACACGGTTTTTATTGCCATAATTTACGACCTATTCATTGTCTCTATTGATAGAAGCGACGTCATCTACTTCATTCGCACTTTTACCTACGCTGTCAATTGCAAACCAGAAAACTGATGCCAACAGTAAACTTCCACCGATGATTGTATTAAAAGGTGGCGTTTCGCTAATCACTATCCAGACCCACAACGGACCTAAGATACTCTCTAGTAAAAAGACCAGTTGAACCTCTGCAGAACTTGTGAAACGAGGTGCAATGGTAATTATCGCATAAGCTAGCGGTATAAATACTAGGCATTGTGCCGACAAATATATCAGTTGCGTCGAATCGACTGATGCGATGGGACCGCTAACAAGCGCGTACAAAGCGGTGATAACACTTCCAACAATAATAGATGGCACAAGATCAATATCTTTTTTAAGACGCGCTAAGACAGCACTAAAGCCGGTACTAGCAG
>CAWVZP010000344.1:0-2407 GCA_963934675.1 uncultured Gammaproteobacteria bacterium
TTAGACACGTTGAGTTTCAAACCAATTAAAATATAATGCTGATAATTCTACACTATTCAATCCGCAATCAAATAGAATGCTGATTAAATAACAATTAGGTTAGAGTGTTAATGCAACGTCACCCACAACCAGACAATCGGGTTTAAATATGAAAAAATCCACCCCGTATATCATTACATTGATTGCGTTAGTGCTTGGCTTTGGTGGTTCATGGTATTTCCAAAGTTCAAAGCCAATCACACTCGAAGCGGGTCGCTGGTATGGTGATCAGGCTAAAACGCTGGCGGATTTCGAGTTGCGCGATCAAAATAACCAGGCTTTTGGTATCGAGCAGTTAAAAGGGAAGTGGAATTTACTTTATTTCGGTTTCACCCATTGCCCAGACATCTGCCCCATTAGCTTGCAAGCCATGGCAGACATGATGGAAGCCATCGACGACAAGCAGGTTCGTGATGACATTCGTGTCACCTTTGTTTCGGTAGACCCAGACAGAGACACCCCGGCACTGTTAAAAAGCTATGTTGAGTATTTTAATCCTTCGTTTGTAGGCGCCACAGCACCTTTGCCCGAACTTAAAAAGCTAACAACATCCATTGGCATCGCCCACAAACTGGAAAAGGACAGTGACGATCAGACATCTTATTTAGTCACGCATAGTGGCGCTATTGTCCTGCTTAACCCACAGGCTGAACTTTCTGGCTTATTTAGCGCGCCACATGACGCACTCGCTATGGCACGTGATATGACTAAAATAATAGAGCATAATTAAAGAAATCTTAGCAAATAATTTTAATCCTCTAGTGACCTCAAATTAATTTTTTGACTTTGGAACTACCCATGAACCGTCTTATAGCCTTCCTTATCTTTCTGGTTATCTCAGGGCCTAGCGTCGCACAATCTCTACAAGTGACTGATGCCTGGATAAAGAATTTGCCACCAGCCATACCAATGCGTGCCGGATACATGCAGTTAATGAACCACGATGCCAACACTGCAACCATCGTTTCAATCAGCAGCGATGCCTTCAAAAAAGTCGAAATTCACAATACTATAAATAATGATGGCGTAATGAGCATGCATCCGATCAAAAACTTGGTACTTGAAGCAAACGGAATGATGTCTTTAAAACCAGGCAGCATGCACCTGATGCTAATGAAACCAACCAGAGAATTAAAAATCGGTGATGAAGTAGAAATCGTGCTTCAATTTGATAACGATACGTCACAGGCAATACTGATGACGGTCAAAAAATAAATTCGAGCAACGCAATATGGACCAGAACCGCAAAGAAAAACTGAAAGCCACACTATTTTACGCTTTCCCACATCACATGGTGTCACGTGTCGTGTATTTTGCGACACGGTTATCAAGCCCCATAATTGTGCAACCAATGATCAATTGGTTCATAAAAAAATTCAATGTTGATATGAGTGAAGCTGAATCTCCAAACAGCACTGCGTACAAAACATTCAACGAGTTTTTCACCCGTCCTTTAAAAACAGGTGCGCGCCCGATAGTATTAGGCGATAACATACTCACCTGCCCAGCTGACGGCACCGTATCCGAATCTGGATCTATCCACGACGATCAAATTTTTCAAGCTAAAAATCACAACTATACGGTCAAGGAACTGGTTGGGGGTGATGAAGCTCTGGCCGCTTTATTTAAAGATGGTCGTTTTGCCACCGTCTACTTAGCGCCCTACAACTACCATCGAATGCATATGCCGATGGATGGCTTACTCAGAAAAATGGTGCATGTACCAGGGCGGTTATTCAGCGTCGCACAATGGACTGTAAGAAATATTCCCAGACTATTTGCCCGAAACGAACGCCTCGTCTGCCTGTTTTCCACCGAAGCAGGGCCATTGGTAATGGTGCTCGTTGGTGCCATAAACGTAGCGGCGATAGAGACTGTCTGGAGTGGCTTAGTTACACCACCCAGAGGTAAAATAATTTCCAACTTCGACTATGCGGACACTAAAAAAACTTATAAAAAAGGGGAAGAGATGGGCCGATTTAATATGGGATCGCCGGTTATTTTATTAACCCCGCCCAATGTCGAGTGGTTGTCTAAATTTCAAGCTGGTCAAGTGGTCAAGATGGGAGAGGCTATTGGACATTTTGCTATGGAGAAATCTCAGTAACCTAATCTTAGGAACAATGGATGATCAGAGAGACTAATCAGACCATTATAAGAATTTGGTTAAGAGTTCATTGAAAACCATGTGCTTGGCTTTATTGGGTAGCAGGTATTCTGGCCTATAAAAATCACTAATCGTAAAAAACGTTTATATTACGGTTGTGAGAGGGCTGAAAAAATCACAATTTCTGTCGCATCTGAACTCTAGTGTCAATCAACAAAACTCAAAACCTGATCAATAGAGTCCTTGCCGAGCAAAACCATC
>CAWVZP010000345.1:0-2389 GCA_963934675.1 uncultured Gammaproteobacteria bacterium
TTTTCGGCAATACGGTCGCGTTCTAAAACTAGGTGGGGAACCTCAAGTTTGGTCAGGTGTTCGCTCATTGCAACACCTGCCTGACCGGCACCAACAACTAGGGTATCAATTTTTTCTATTGTCATTTCTGTATCCTTTTATACTTGTCAATATTCAAGGCGGTGATAGTTAGGGCAAATAACTGTTCAGCTTATGAAAAATTCTTTAATGGGTAAAATGATATTCACCGAATCACTGGATCAAAACCCGAATTAAAGGAATAAATAATACCAATTTACATGCATTATAGATCAGAGCAAACTATTTCATTTTAGCTACTTAGCTTTAGAACAATTGAAATTTCGGTGGAACTAAACCATGACGACTAACACGACAATGAAGGCGGTAACACACAAGCGTATCCGTATGTTTAATACCAAGGATACTTATCCCAATCAGTCTCTCGATAACGATCTGTGCCAAGCCGTAGTGGCTGGCAACACGGTGTATGTCAGAGGTCAGATAGGGTCTGATTTTGATGGGAATTTAATTGGCCTTGGTGATGCGGGTGCACAGGCAGAGCAGGCGATGAAAAACGTCAAACAGTTGCTCGAAGAGGCAGGTAGTGACCTGAGCCACATTGTTAAGACAACAACTTATATAACCGATCCACGGTATCGAGAACCGGTCTATCAGGTCGTTGGTAAATGGTTAAAAGGTGTTTTTCCAATTTCTACTGGCATTGTGGTCGCTGGTCTAGGCCAGGCTGAATGGTTAATGGAGATTGATGTTATTGCTGTTATTCCGGACTAGAAATTCGGCGGCGTAGCGGCCGTAACTACGTCACAATCTACGCTGTCAATATTACGAAAACGGTGAGGGATTCCAGCATCAATATAAAATCCATCGCCGGTTTCGAGTATCTGAACCCTGTCATCAATCGTTAGCTCCATGCGACCCCGCACGACGACACCGACTTCTTCGGCATTATGCGTAATTAAATTTTCACCAGTGTCACCCTCAGCGGGATAGTGCTCGTGTAGAAATCGAATTTTAAGGTTTTTTCGATCGGCTGACTTTATTACTTTCGATAACAGATATTGCGCTGTTGGGAACACCTGCACGCCGACTGAGTTCGCGTTGGGACAAACCATAATGCTTTCTCAGTTCTTTTAGCCGTTCGCCAACATTAATCGAAGTCATCTTAGTTTTGCACAACCTTATAAAGATTCGTTACTCATTAACCCTCGTATCCTTGCAATACATTAACTGCATTAATCCCAATTTCTTCTACAGCATAACCGCCTTCCATGATGAACAGCGTCGGTAGTTTGAGTGCACCTATGGTCGCACCATAACGCTTAAAATCGTCACTTTGTAATTTGAAAAAGGAAATAGGGTCATTTTTAAATGTATCAACGCCCAGTGAAATGATTAATGCGTCGGGTGCGTAATTAGCGACTTTTTTACAGGCTTGGTTTAATGCGCTACCCCAGGTTTTGAAACTAGTGCCTGGTCCCATCGGATAATTGAAATTGAATCCTTCCCCGTTGCCAGCACCCTTTTCATCGTCATAACCCAGAAAGTGAGGAAAGGCGTCTTTTGGATCACCGTGTAAAGACAGGAACATGACGTCAGAACGATTGTAGAAAATATCTTGGGTACCATTGCCATGATGGAAGTCGACATCGATTATTGCTACTCGACTCGCGCCCTGGTCGATAAATGCCTGTGCCGCGATGGCGGCATTATTAATAAAACAGTAGCCGCCATACATGTCGCTAGACGCGTGGTGGCCTGGCGGGCGACACAGAGCAAACGCTTCTTTAGCACCATTTTTAATGGCCTCTTGTGCTGTCAGTGCAACATTGGCGCTTGCTCGTGCAGCTTCCCAGGTGCCGTTGGATATCGCTGTGTCACCCGCTAATGCGTAATAGCCCATTTTACCGTCGATCTGATTAGGAATACGTTTTCGAGGCATAGCTCTCGAGGGCCAAACGATAGGAATAGCTTCACCTTCATAGCCACTAGCAACCCAATCACCCCAGCATTGCTCTAAAAAGGTGAGAAAGTGGGTGTCGTGGATTCGGGATATAGGGTCTAGTCCAAACTCTTTTGGTTTGATAATGTAACCAATTTTTTCAGACTTTAAACGCTCTAAAATGTATTCCACTCTTACCGGGCATTCAAATGGGGTGACCAGTTTTCCACCATTAAGCTCTGTTTTAGGGTTTCGTAGTCGGTGTTTTTCGCTATAGACGGACAGCATAACTAGTCTCAAACATTTGAGTGCAGCTCTAAAAATCACTAGTTTTAGAGTCGCCCTTGAATTATTGATCAATATATCGATCATTAAGTGAGTGATATTTGTTCAAATTAGAATAGCTGTCAACCTTAGTAGTCTTATAGA
>CAWVZP010000346.1:0-2290 GCA_963934675.1 uncultured Gammaproteobacteria bacterium
TCCTGTAAGAGTTAGCAAGGGCCCCAGGCAACGGGCATGCTTTTTGTTCTGTTTAACTAAAAATGAGACTCGATATTACATTTTGCAATGTATCTCAATAATTTCCGGCTAACTCCATTGTGCATTTGGTGCCTAGTCTAATTTCAGGTTACTCGTCATTTAATTATGGGATTACTGTAATAGTGACACCTTTGAATCGAGTTAAATTCAAATATCTTTCAACGGGTCAATGACCTGATTTTATTAATCAATAATGTCACGTCGAATGGTTTGGTAATGTAGGCTGCTGGATGAAGAGCAGCAGTTGCTAGCCTATCCCTTCGATCATCTAACCCAGTTAAAAAAACAAATGGAATATCTTCTTTGTCGGGATAGTTATTACGGATCTCTTCTAGAAGTGCGTATCCAGACTTGCCATCCATCACCCGATCACAGAGGATGAGATCAATCGATTCGCTGAGTATTAACTCGAGGCCAGAACTCGCGCTTTGCGCTTCAATCACCTCAAATCCTTCTGTCGTTAAGGCATCAACTATTTCAATCAGTTGTTCCTTATCATTTTCAATGCAGAGTATTTTGGTCATAATAAAATGTACCTTTTCCATATTGCCACGATATATGTGGCTAAAACCATAAGTTTAAAATTTCAACTGGTCAACTTAGCGCAAATCCCATCAAACTTTTCAGCAATTTTCTGGGGAATACTGATAAGTCTCTGGTCGAATTTCGAAGAGTCGTTCCTTCCATCACTATCGAGCATAATCAACAGGTTTCCAGATTGAACGCAGTTTTTAGGATATTTGAACTAAATTTTCCATTGATACCCGTGCATTGTCAATTTATCTTCACTAATAAAGCAACGTTGTGTTCATAGACGCCATTGCGTTGTCTCCAACACTGATTTCACCGTTTCTATGAGGTTTTCAATATCCAACGGCTTTTTCAAAAATGGGTATAACGCTAGATCTATGTTGTTTTTTTCTACTCTGGGATAAGCATGCCCTGACATAACAATAAATTTTATATCTTGTTCAAACTCTGTTTCAATGATTTTTATCAAATCAGAGCCCATCCCCCCCGGCATCCTCAGATCGGTCAAAATGAGGATTATGTCGGGCGTAGCTTTAACAATTTCAACTGCTGCATTGACATTGCTTGCGACTAAACATTCGTAACCTTCATCAGTTAAAGTTTCTGACGCTTCTTCCAGAATGATGTTTTCATCATCAACAATAAGGATTTTGATTGAGATAGTTTTTCTCCTTCCAATAACTGTAGCTAACTAACAATCGGTAAAGTAATTGTGAATCGCGCACCATAAGCGATATTTTCAGCGATAATGGTACCGTACATGTCACGCACAATACCATAACTGACAGATAAGCCTAAGCCTGTACCCTTGCCCATTTCTTTAGTTGTATAGAACGGCTCAAAGATGCGGGACAAAACATCCTCGGGAATACCCCCACCAGTATCCTCAGATATAATACGAATACGTTTATCATCTTCAAATACCCGTAATGTGATTTTAGCCTCTTTATCGTTTTCAACCATAGCATCTCTGGCATTGGTAAGAAGGTTCAAGATCACTTGCTCCATTTGAATAGTATGGCCCATAATAAACGCACACTTCTCGGGAAGCTCGGTTGCAACTTCAATTCCAGCCAATCGTAATTGCTCTCCCATTAGGCTAAGCGCATTCATGACAACATTTCGAGGATCAACTGGTCCTGGACGTTCTTTTGCCTCTCGCCCAAACATCCGCATGTGATCAATGATTGCAGCCGCCCGTGCAGTCTGTTCTTCAATACGTTTCAGCTTATCGTTCAAGTATTCTGGGTCGACAATACCTTTAGAAATCTTCCGGCGACTATTTCCCGCAGCCATGCGAATGACATTGAGTGGTTGATTCAACTCATGCGCGACCGATGTCGCCATTTCTCCTAGTGTCGCAAGTTTAGAAGACTGGATAATTTGGGCAGCCGATAATTTGCGTTCTGTCTCCTGTTCAACCCGTACTTTATTTAGCTCTGTAATATCCTGGCCTACACCAACCACGCCTACGATTTGTCCAGAGGTATCACGCCGTGTCGTAGAATTAAGCAGAACATCTACACGATCTCCAGACTTGGTGAACAACGGGAATTCATAGTTCGCTGTTTCTTTGCCTTTCAGTGCTTTCTCCAGCACCTCACCTACCGAAGCCTTATAGCCATCGGTAATAAAGTCGCTCACAAGACTCCTGCCCATCACCTCCGCCTTATTAAAACCAGTGATCTTTTCTGCCTGC
>CAWVZP010000347.1:0-2279 GCA_963934675.1 uncultured Gammaproteobacteria bacterium
GCTTTTTCGATTAAAGCATTACATTCATCAACCTTGCTAATGTCAATCACACAGGGTAAAGCGCCACTTTGCTCACAGGTCTCTTTCAACCCGGAATAATTACGATCAGCAGCATAGACAGTGGCTCCAAACTCTCTTAATTTGAGCGTCGTTGCACGACCCATCCCAGAGGCAGCACCAGTAACAACTATAGTTTTATTGCTAAAATCATGATTCATTAATATTAATATCCGTAAATTTCTCTCTAGAAGGATTATCAATTAGGGCTTGCCTATATTGATGACATTTGTTTCTTATGAGGAGCCCTAATAAGAAACCATCAGATATAAATCTGGGCGGATTCTACCTTGAAGCGCATAACCAGTTAAGCAGCTTTGCTGCCATGTGTTCGGCCATTTTATCAGCCGACGTTTGATAGTCGAGCTTCTTTCCTAGAGTATTGTTAAGCGCAGTTATCACTGTTGCCACAGCTCTTAGCGTCACCTGTTTGAAGTCAGTGTGCTTCGGCCAATACTGCCTCAATAGACCATTCGTATTTTCATTCAATCCTCGTTGTCAGGAACTGTACGGATCTGCAAAATAGACGGCTGCGCCTAGGAGCCCTATAAGGCGCTAGAAACGAGACCGTGGCTGCAGTAACGACATCAGCTGACTCGATTCTTAATGTGGTCTCGCCCTGCATAGCTCTTACGGCGCGACTGATAGCATTTTTCTTTGCGCCTTTGGTGTTGATATAACTGGCCACCAGAATGTTTGTCATGCAAGGTATATCGTTAAATCATTTCGTCGCTAATTAACGTACCTTTTTTTCGCAACCAACCTGAAATTTAATCTGGACTTCATTTAAGACATCACTTCGAATTGGTGAAAGATATCGCTCGAGGCGTCATTTTCATCAATCTAGTTGCGATTAAACGTCAGTTTTCACTCAGTTTTCACGCCTGATTATGTCGATACCCAGAAAAACTTTTATTGGGTCGAAGTTCCCTACTGACGGTTGAGTGACTAGTACCATCAGCGGTCGCGATTGCTGCTTGCGTAATACCTGTTTTATTTAACATATAAATCTGGCATCTTACGTTATAGGATAGTTGGGTGAAGGTTTTCATCAAACAATCTCTTACCGGAGATAAATAAGATGAGCTTACAACCAGCTATCCGCATTGCCTACCAATTTAAGTTATGCACTCCAGAGTTGAATCCAAAAAATTGTTAAACTATATTATAGACGTTTACAAAAACGATCTTTAGGTTAAAAAATGATATTATGACATTTGTAATTTGATATTTTTATTATCAGGAACGAAACTGCTAAACAGCGGTTCAGTTACCTTTACCAAACTGGGCTGACGATTTGAATACAGTCGGTAAATATTGAATCTCAACCGAAGGCAAGCAGCTAGTCTTCACCTAACCGAATTTTAATTAGAACTTTCTTATGGATGACAATAATCAGAAAAAAAAAGGCAACGATACCCATAAAGGTATTTTTCTACTGCCTAATTTGTTCACTACCGCCGCATTATTTGGTGGTTTTTATGCCATCATCGCCGCCATGAAAGGTCAGTTCGAAATAGCCGCAGTGGCTATTTTCATTTCGATGGTATTAGATGGCTTGGATGGTCGTGTTGCAAGGCTCACTAACACTCAGTCAGACTTTGGCGCTGAATATGACAGCCTTGCCGACATGGTATCCTTTGGCGTTGCACCAGGCCTAGTAGTATACCAATGGTCACTACTCTATCTAACGAATGACTCTATGTTACTCGGCAAGCTTGGCTGGTTAGGCGCGTTTATTTACACCACTTGCACCGCATTACGCTTAGCCCGATTCAATACGCAAGCTGGAACTGCTGACAAGCGCTATTTCCAGGGGCTTGCCAGCCCGGCAGCAGCAGCCGTGTTAATGGGTGCCGTCTGGGTATGTGAAACTTATGGCATTGCCGGTCAAGATGTACGCTACCCTGCGCTAGTATTGACCATAATCAGCGGTGGATTAATGGTTAGTCGATTCTCATACTATAGCTTTAAGGATCTAGACCTTCGCAAAAAAGTTCCCTTTGTCGTTGTACTAATTATCATGCTGATATTCGTATTTTTATCAATAGAGCAAGCGACAGTATTGTTTTCCATCTTTTTTCTTTATCTGCTTTCTGGACCCATAGTGTCGTTATTTCGCTGGAATCGAAATCGTATTCGAAGGATATCTTCTAATGACATCTGATTTTGAACAAGTCTGATGCTAACCAGCTAACACCAAAATCAGACCATAAAGAGCA
>CAWVZP010000348.1:0-2259 GCA_963934675.1 uncultured Gammaproteobacteria bacterium
GTTGGCCATGTGGCGTTCTAAGATAAGCTTGTTGCCAATCTTGCCGTTTGCTAACCATCAGCGTGGCATCAATTTCACTGTGGTCGGCTATTAAATTTTCTAGCGTTTTAAGCACGCAGAGATAATAGGTTTGCTGGGAATCGATATCCGCTCTATCAGCTGATTCTTTTAAAGATTTGCCTAAGGCATTTGACCAGTCATTGGCGCCGAACAACCCACTTTTTACCAGATTATCAGCAATCGCTAACGCCTGTGCTTGCCAGGCCTCATCGAATACGGGGTCGCCATCGGTATCGGCCAACGGTTTTAGTGCGGTGTTATTTGAATACTCAAATTTCATTTTTAAGATCATCTTGCCGACAGCTTATTTTGCGCATAAATAGCTTTCCCAAAGGTCGAGGAAAACCTTGTCGTGTTTGTTTGCAGAATCAGGCCAAAGCTTTCCTGTCTCGAAAACTACAGAATACAAATGTTGGTGAATTTTTTTACCGTGCGCGGACAGGTCAGGAAACACATGCGCACCATTTAACGCATAAATTTTTCCGACACAATTTCTGGCATATTGGGGCAACCGCGTATGTCCACTATGACCATGTTTGTTGGTTATTACTCGATCACCGATGTCAAATACTGGCTGATCGTTTATCTCTGCATCAAAGCGCACTGCCTTTTGACTATCAGCTATTACTGCATCAGCTTTTGACATTGCTTCCGGTGGCGCTTCATCTAATGGGTCATCATCGGTATTAGAGTGCCCTGAAAGCACTTCGTCGAGCGTGAAAAATCCGCCGTCTATATAGGTTGCGAAATCAGTTTGCGCCCAAGTATCAAAATAGGGTCGGCTAAGATAATCAACTGGTGCAATTAACTCACGACAATGCCGCCACCAGTCGATAGTAATGTCAGGCGTTCTGGCGCATCTAGATATGCCCCATTCACGCGCTTCCCAGTCGTGATGAAAGGCCTCTCCTATTTCATATAGGTCGACTTCATCGACATCAATTGCGCCGTAACCCTGTTTACCGCCCATATCATGAATGCCGTCCATCAGGCTTTAACCTCTTCTTTTTTAACGAGGTCGCGATCGGTTCCAATCATTGAATTTCGGGTCACAAGTGATGCGAGTTCATCCTCGCCCAAGGCTTCGGTATTATTGGGTCGTTGTGGCAAAACCAGATAACGTAACTCAGCTGTGCTGTCCCATACCCGAACTTCAATTTCGTCTGTTATTTGAACGCCAAATTCAGCCAGCACACCACGCGGATCACGT
Source organism: uncultured Gammaproteobacteria bacterium (assembly GCA_963934675.1). GTDB lineage: Bacteria > Pseudomonadota > Gammaproteobacteria. Next base: position 1,271 of record CAWVZP010000348.1, read on the forward strand.
ACAGCCCGAGAACGATAGGCTTCAGCTTTGTACCAGGCGGGGGCAATACCGAGAATTGAAAAGGGGTAGCAGGAGCAAAGTGTACAGACCACTAGGTTATGAACCGACGCTGTATTCTCGATGACTTTCAGATGTCCGGTCGCGTTACCGAGATAATTTAGTTCATCAATCGTGCTCGACCCGTCTTGAATTAAGCGCTGCTTAAAGTCAGGATCACGCCAAGCTTTTGCGACGATATGTGCGCCACGTTTAGGGCCGATGTCTTCTGTATAAGCCTCGATCCATGCGTCGATGGATTTCGGGTTGATCAACCCTTTTTCGACTAATAGCGTTTCTAGTGCTTTAACTCGCAATGCCGAGTCGGAAGGTAAATGGCTATGTAAGTGCTGGTGGACTTCAGCCACTTTCTTCGCGTTGAATTCAACCATGGGGAAAGCTCCAGATTAATAACACCCAGTTTAACGATCTTCGGATAGAGAATACAACCCTTATATTGGGCTGCATATTCGGGGATAGATGGAATAGGTAAAATAAAGGTATTAAGCGCGACTCTATAAATAGTAAGTTTTTTTGTGCCTTGTTTTTGCTTTTCGACAATTGCTCCTACATTGTCGAAAAGCAAAAAAATTGGTGACGCAGCAATCGCGGAAAAAGTGGATTTTTAGAGACGCACTATTGTAGTGGGTGCTACCTGGCCATTACCCCAATAAAGGATAATCTCCGAGCCGTTCAATGAGGAAATCAATAATGGTTCCGATCTTTACCTATAACCAAGTCAACATGTGTATTTGACATAATGCGGTATCGCACTATATAGTTCGATATCGTATTAATAACTTTTGAGGAAATGTTCCCATGCCTATTAGTAGACGCAAATTCATAGGGATAATGGGTGGTGGCACAATCGCTGCTGCAACGGTAGGTGCCATGACCTTTCTTTCGACCCGTACACCTAACAAAGCGCTTGCACCGTGGAAATTGGCGGGCGG
>CAWVZP010000349.1:0-2252 GCA_963934675.1 uncultured Gammaproteobacteria bacterium
TAAAACCATATTTCCATGGCACAACCAAACGCACGGGGGCACCGTTTTGATTCGGCATTGTTTTGCCATACATACCAACGGCGAAAAGCGTCAAAGGATTCATCGCTTCATCGATTCGTAAACCCTCTTCATAAGGCCACTGCAATACAGAGCGTTTCTGTCCAGGCATTTGCTCAGGGTCGAGAAGCGTTTTAAAAGCCACATACTTGGCTTTAGACGTCGGCTGCAATGACTTTAAAATAGAAGCCATTGGCACACCTAGCCAAGGAATAACCATCGACCAGGCTTCGACACAGCGTAAACGATAAATGCGTTCTTCTATGTCAAAAGGTTTGACTAAATCTTCGAGTGAATACTCGCCGGGCTTTTCACACTCGCCACTCACCGTAATTTTCCAGTCATCGGTATTAAAGTTTTGGGCGTTTTTCGAAGGGTCAGTCTTGCCTGTACCAAATTCATAAAAATTATTATAAGTCGTCGCATCTTTTTCAGGCGTCAACGCGTCATCCAAGTTCACTACCTTGGGTTTGTAATCGCCAATCGGCAAAGAGGCACTGGCTGTCGTCCATGGGTTCAACAACAAGGCAGTGCCTAATAAGCCGCTATTAATCATAAACTCGCGACGTTTTTCGTAAATTGATTCAGAAGTGATTTCTGATGGCGAAATATCAGTCTTAAATTTAAATGGAGTCACAAACAAAACCTATGGTATTTTCGCAAGAACATCTAGACCCACCCGTTAATTGTTAGTTCAGCTAACCAACTACTTCAACCACTGCCGAGCATTTCGGAACATGCGCATCCACGGCCCATACTCAGGCCAGTCCGGTGACTGCCACGAATTTTGAATGCTTCGAAAAATACGTTCAGGGTGCGGCATCATAATCGTGAAACGGCCATCGTCATTGGTGAAAGCATTTAAACCCAAGGCAGAACCATTAGGGTTAACCGGATACTGCTCACTTGGCCGACCGTGAGCATTCACATATCGAAAACAAGCCTGTTTTTGATCGAGTAACTGCTGACTAGAAGCGTGTCTGCTTTCGACCTGCCCCTCACCGTGAGCAACAACAACCGGCATCATCGAGCCTTGCATACCATCAAAGAAAAATGACGGTGACTCAAGTATTTCAACCATCGTGGTACGAGCTTCGAATTGTTCCGATTTATTACGCACAAACCGAGGCCAATCAGTAGCACCCGGAATAATGTCGAAAAGGTTCGACATCATTTGGCAACCATTACAAACACCCAAACCAAAGCTATCACTGCGATTAAAAAAGGCCGAGAACTCATCATAAGCACGCGGACTGTACAATATTGATTTAGCCCAGCCTTCACCCGCGCCCAAAACGTCACCGTAGGAGAAACCGCCACAGGCAGCGATGCCCTGAAAGTCACTCAAACTAATCCTGCCTGTCAAAATATCACTCATGTGAACATCAAACGCATCAAATCCGGCTCGCTCAAAAGCGGCGGCAAGTTCTACCTGACCATTCACGCCCTCTTCTCTTAAAATAGCGATCTTGGGGCGTATGCCACCGATATATTTGGCGGCAATATCTTGCTTTGGATTAAAACTTAAGTTTGAGAATAAAGTGGGTTTTTCATTATCCAAAATCGCATCGTATTCTTGCTGCGCACATTCAGGGTTATCCCGAAGCTTTTGCATTTGATAACTAGTCTCTGACCAAGCACGCTTGAGGTTCACAATTGAATCACTAACGACAGCCACACCGGCATGTTTAATGATAAAAGAGTCTGAATTTTCAGGTTGACCAATCGCGTGAGATATAGCGGCTAGTCCATGTTCTAACAATATGTCTTCAACCAACTCTAAATTTGATTGCGATACTTGTATGACAGCCCCAAGCTCTTCCGCAAACAATACCGACAGCGCATCAGAACCGAGATTAGAGACATCACAAGAAACACCCAGACGACCAGCAAATGCCATTTCGCAAAGTGTCGTCAATAGTCCACCATCCGATCGATCGTGATAGGCTAAAATAGCCTCTTTTTCGAGCAATAACTGAATTACTTTGAAGAACGATTTGAATAGCTCGGGATCATCCAGATCAGGGCAAAAATCACCCGTTTGCTGGTATACCTGTGCCAGTGCCGAGGCACCAAGTCTATTATTGCGCTGACCCAGATCAAGCAAAATTAACTGCGATCCTGGCTCACCCGACTTAAGATCGGGTGTCACTGTCTTGCGCACATCAAGCACGGGCGCAAAAGCCGAAATAATA
>CAWVZP010000350.1:0-2225 GCA_963934675.1 uncultured Gammaproteobacteria bacterium
TCAACATTCCATTCGTGTGGCGGAACATAGGGACATTTGGTTAGGTAGCACAGGTCGCAGAGGTAACATTGGTCGACCACATTCCAATAATCTTTTCGGTCGACGCCATCAACTTCGAATGTGGGTGATTCGTCAACCAAATCGAACAGTGTCGGAAAGGACTGGCATAGGTTCACGCAGCGTCGACATCCGTGACAAATATCGAATACTCGTTCTAACTCGTCAAAAATTTTTGTTTCGTCGTAAAAGTCAGGGTTGTCCTGACCTAAAGGGTGACGAGTTGGGGCTTGTAGACTGCCTTCGCGTGGGACTGATGACATAGTTTAATCCAATTTTAGCCAACCAAATGATGGGGAATAAAAAAGCTGTAGCGCTTTCGCCACAGCTTTAGTGTTGCCTAAGCGTCGAGGGTATCGAGCGCTTTTTGGAAACGGTTGGCGTGTGAACGCTCCGCTTTTGCTAAGGTTTCAAACCAGTCAGCAATTTCGTCAAAGCCTTCTTCACGTGCTGATTTAGCCATACCTGGGTACATGTCAGTATATTCATGCGTTTCACCAGCAATGGCTGCTTTCAGGTTGTTCTCGGTGCTACCGATGGGTAGTCCAGTAGCCGGGTCACCGACTTCTTCGAGATATTCAAGGTGACCGTGTGCATGGCCAGTTTCGCCCTCAGCTGTTGAACGAAATACAGCAGAAACGTCGTTGAAGCCTTCAACGTCAGCTTTGGCAGCGAAATAAAGGTAACGACGATTCGCCTGGGATTCACCCGCAAATGCGTCTTTCAGGTTTTCTTCTGTCTTTGATCCTTTTAAGGACATGATGCCTCCAATTAACTTGTTTTAAATGAGTTGAGTAAAATTTCACTCTCTATCATTATCTATTAACCGAGAAATAAATATAGTAAATTCTATTTAATCAATTAATAGCTGTTGTCTATAACCCTTACTGTTAAAGTCGTCTCAATCAATATTAAGCTAGGAATACTTAACAGAGGCTCTTGTTAGTGGAACGGTAGGCATTTTCAGGCATAAAAAAACCGCGATAGTCGCGGTTTAATGTGTTTGTGAATTTAGTGGATAACGGCTCTAGTTATTCAATTTACCCGAGTGTTCTGCGTAATGTTCTAGCTGATGCTCGGTTGGGTCTTCGAGGTATAGGTCACGATTTTCTTTTGATTCAAAATAAATAATCAATTTATCGTCGTCTTCATTTTCTATAACGAAAGGCATGTCTACTAGTTGATCTAATGATTTTCCGGTAATTGGGTCGGTTGTCTCTATTGTATATGTCATAATGATTCTCTGATCTATATCATTAATTGACTCGAGCGTTATATATAGCGCTTTTACAATCGCTTGAACAGAAGATTTAATGACATTTATTTATCTGACGATTAATCAGGTAATTAATAAAGATAGCTAATGTAAATTATTATATTAGTACCCTAACTAGTTGACTTTTAAAGAATAAATATCTATGAAAAATTATGACGTTTACGCAATTGGTAATGCATTGGTTGATATCGAGTACCACACCAGTCCTGAAAAACTTTCAGAGTTGGCCATCGAAAAAGGCGTCATGACCTTAATTGATGAGCCAAAACAAAATAGTTTAATCAACCACTTAGGTGATTCACATGAGAGCATGGCTTGCGGTGGTTCTGCAGCCAATACTATTATTGGCTTAGCTCAGTTCGGTGCCAATGTGCATTATGATTGCCATGTTGCGAATGACATCAGCGGACAGTTTTTTGCGAGTGATTTACAGGCCAGTGATGTTGACTCTAATCTTAAACTTGACGATAGCTATCTCGGCGTCACCGGCAAATGTTTAGTTTTCGTCACGCCAGACGCCGATCGCACCATGAACACATTTTTGGGCGCGAGTATTGATTTGACCAGTGCCGATGTTGATGAGAATGCAATAGAGCACTCCGATATGGTTTATCTGGAAGGCTATCTGGTGACTTCTGAAGGCACTATGCAAGCGGCAATCACAGCTAGCCAATTGGGCAAACGCCACAACAAGAAAATAGCGTTTACCTTGTCTGATCCGAACATGGTCACTTTTTTTAGAGAGGGCATGCTAAAAATGATTGGCGATGGTGTCGACTTACTCTTCGCCAACGAAGAAGAAGCCTGCGGCCTGGCGCAAACAGAGGATTTACAAGAAGCAATAGCTTTCATTAAAGGTCATGCACGAACCTTTGCTATTACGCGCGGCAAG
>CAWVZP010000351.1:0-2224 GCA_963934675.1 uncultured Gammaproteobacteria bacterium
ATTTTTATGTCGTCGCGGGCTAAAACCACATCAGCTTTTTTTTACGGTAGTTCAGTCAGTGGCCAGAGCCCTGGTTTACTGACACTCGTGCTGTCTCAAGTGACCACCTGGATATTCGCGCGGTCGTTAATGAATGCTGCAATCTTGGGGTTTTATTACGGTTTATGGGGCACGTTAGCCTATGCTGCTTATTATCTGTCATTTCTAACGGGTGCTAAAATTGTTGACAGTCTTCGATTTCGTCACGGTTTTTCCAGTATTCAGCACTTTCTTAGGGCGCGATTTGGCCGCACAGGGACTTCTTGTTATAACTTTGTGATCGGTATTCGGCTGATTAGTGAGGTGTTCGCAAACCTGCTCGTCATTGGTATCTTGTTTGGTGTCGCCGGATCAATGGGATACACCGTCACCATACTAGCGTTTGCAGCTGTCACACTGGGCTATTCAGCGATGGGCGGATTACAGGCTTCATTGCGAACTGATGTGTTTCAAATGATTGTGTTTTTGATTACTTTAGTGGTGTTGATTGTTCTGACAATGAACAGTGGTGCTTACAGTATCGCTGCTCTTTGCTTCAAGACCTTCGTAGCCACTGAGCCAGGCCCGGTCCTATTGATGGTGGCATTACTTCAAGTCTGGAGTTATCCGATGCATGATCCGGTGATGATGGATCGAGGTTTTCTGGCCGATCGCCAAACAACGCGCAAGAGTTTTCTTCATGCGGCTTGGATCAGTATTTTATGTATTACGGCCTTTGGTAGCCTTGGAATTCTGGCGGGCGCCAATGCTACCAGTGGGGAGGCAATGAATGTGGTACTTTCCCGAATGCTAGGAGACGTACCAATGTTACTTTTCAGTGCCGCTTTAGTGATATCAGCCATGTCGACGCTGGACAGTACCCTGTCGAGTTCTGCTAAATTAGTGGTAATAGATATGAAGGTAGTCGAGCCGACTATGCAAAATGGCCGTTTAACCATGGTCGCCTTTATGTTGATGGGCTTAATGTTTGTCTTCCTCGGCAATAAAGATTTATTTAGCGCCGTAGCGGTGAGTGGCACTGCTTCGATGTATCTTGCACCGGTGATTTTTTTTAGTCTTTGGGGTGGGCGTGATGATATTCCGGTCTGGAGTTATGTTTGTGCATTTGTCATGGCAATTACTGCAGCTGTACTCTATTTTACTGAATCATCTGGTTATTCAGCCATATTGGGTGAATTGCATAAATATACCAAACTGTTATTTTTATCGTTGGGTGTATTAACTGGTGGCTGCCTAGTGTTCTGGGTTGGCGGAAAAACATCACAGCAATCCGTGGCGGGTTTGCAAACACCTGCCTAACAGGATGAATAATGTGAGAAACTTGGGTGACATCAGTGCCGCGTCTAGATTGCTCGTATTTGGTGGCTGTTATAGTAACTTGGCGGCAACACAGGCGATGCAAGCTGTCGCGCGCGAACTAGATATTAAACCTCAGCAGGTCATTTGCACGGGTGACTTGATTGCCTATTGTGCTGAACCAGTTGAAGTGATCGATTTAATACAAGGTTGGGGTATCCATGTATTAATGGGGAACTGTGAAGAGTCGCTCGGTTTTGAGCAGCTGGATTGTGGTTGTGGATTTGAACCTACAAGTGCTTGCTCAACCCTATCTATTGCTTGGTACCGATATGCCTCACAACGAATAACGGCTGAACATCGAGCTTGGATGAAGTCATTACCTCGTTTAATTGAATTTCAATTTCAATCGTCTCGCTTTAGTGTAGTGCACGGTAGTGTGACGAGTATTAATCAATTTATGTTTCCTTCTACTGAAACGGAAATGAAACTAGCCCAAATCAATCAAGGCGACACCGATGTTGTCATTGGTGGGCATTCGGGCATTCCTTTTGGGCAGTCATTCGTGGATGACGCTTCAAAAATAAAAGTCTGGCTAAACTCAGGGGTGATCGGTATGCCAGCCAATGATGGTACAGCCGATGGTTGGTATATGTTGATCGAGGCAGCTAGCTCAAGAACGAATTCAACAGGACACTCAGGTTATCGAGTGAGCTGGCACCGTCTGACCTACGATGCAAAAACGAGTCAACAAACGACTCGGGAGGCTGGTATGGTCGAATATGCTGACGCTTTAACGACCGGATTGTGGCCAAGTATGGATATTTTACCCATGAAAGAGCAGGGGGGACAGGGGCAATCCCTTAAAGTTAAAGCAATGAATTTCTAT
>CAWVZP010000352.1:0-2220 GCA_963934675.1 uncultured Gammaproteobacteria bacterium
GTCGCCGATTTAAAACAGCAGCTTGGCGTATCCTAGTGGCTATTGGCAGTATTAGTCATACTCGGTGTGACGAATATGAGGTGGGTGGGTGTCCGTCGGTATGTTCGGTGCGAATGATTCTAGCACTGGGAGCCGGTCATAACGTCGAGGCATTAACGCCTAGTGTCGTGGTTCATGTTCAAAAATTGATAGGTTAATAGCGTTTGATGAAGATCAAATGGTTGTTTTTATGTTTTTTTACTCTGCTATTGCCGTTGGCGGTGCAGGCTAGTCAAGTGCCACGAATTGCGGCTGCATCGAGCTTACAGTTTGTTTTGCCTGAAGTGTTGGCTGAGTTTAAACGGCAAACAGGTCATTCTGTGCGAACGACCTTTGGCTCTTCTGGTAATTTTCGACGACAAATTATTCAGGGTGCTTCATTTGAGCTGTTCCTATCGGCCAATGAGTTTTATGTTAATGCTTTGGTTGAACGGGGTTTAACGGTTGATGCTGGTGTTATCTATGGTCAAGGACGCATCGCGCTTGTCGTGCCTACCAATAGCCAGTTGAAACCAGACAGTAATCTGGCTGGCTTGCGCCAGGCGCTCGACAAAAATGACATTATTCGATTCGCGATTGCCAACCCTAATCACGCGCCCTATGGTCGTGCGGCACGGGAGGCACTGCAAGTGTATGGACTTTGGAATGCAATTCAGCCTTTTATTGTCAAAGGCGAAAATGCATCTCAAGCCACTCAGTTCGCCGTTAGTGGATCGACTCAGGGCGGTATTGTGCCTTATGCATTGGCGGTATCACCCATTATTGCCGAATCGAATCAAGTCGTGTTGATTGCTCAATCCAGCCATCAACCGATTGGACAGAGAATGGTCTTGTTACAAGGTTCTGGTGACGTTGCCAGACAGCTCTATGACTTTATTAGCAGTGCTCAGGCTCAGGCAATATTCAATCAATTCGGAATTGAGAGTTCAAGCGTCAATCAGAGTCCGAGCCAACGAGTGAGTGAGTAACCACGATGGATACCACAGCCTTAATTCTATCGTTAAAACTGGCTTTCTGGACCTGTGTTATATTATTTCCAGTGGCTATATTCTTTGGTCGTTTACTCGCGTGGCGACAGTTTGCCGGTAAGGCCTGGCTCGAAGCGGTGATTGCCTTGCCCCTGGTATTACCGCCAACCGTATTGGGCTTTTATTTGTTGTTGGGTATGGGAGCGACTTCACCATTAGGTGAATTCTATTTTTCACTCACTGGGAATCATCTGGTGTTCAGCTTTGATGGGTTGCTGGTGGCCTCGGTGATTTTTAATTTGCCATTTGCGATTCAACCAATGCAGCGTGCCTTCGAGGCTATTCCGGCCAATATCCGCGAAGCTGCCTGGTGCTGTGGTCTGTCGCGGTTCGAGTCTTTGTGGCGGATCGAGTTACCGCTAGCGTGGCCGGGCGCAATGTCAGCATTGGCGCTTACTTTTGCCCATACATTAGGCGAGTTTGGTGTGGTGCTAATGGTGGGTGGCAGTATCGAAGGTGAGACCAAAACTATTGCTATTTCAATCTATGATCGGGTGCAAGCCTTTGATAATCACACGGCTGGCACCATGTCTGCTCTTTTACTGGTGTTTTCGTTAGTTACCATCGGGTTTGTTTATCGGTTAACGTATCAACGTCGGCAGCAGGTGAGATAAATCATGGACGGTAATAATCTAGCTAACAACGGTATTTCAGTTAAAATATCTCAACAACAACCTATTCCGCTAGCAGTCCAAATAGAGTGCCGAGCGGGTGAATTATTGGCGCTGGTCGGGCCATCGGGTAGTGGTAAATCGACTATATTAAGAACGATTGCCGGTTTGCATAAGCCCCTGACTGGGTTTATTCAATGTGACGATGAAGTTTGGTTCGATGATCAGCAATCTATTTCCATTGCTACTCAGCATCGCCACATCGGTTTCGTGTTTCAAGACTATGCGTTGTTCCCTCATTTAAGTGCATTACAAAATGTGATTGTTGCTTTGGGTCATCTTAACAGCCATGCACGCCGAGCCAGGGCTCAAGTATTGTTAGCTCAGGTGAACCTTAAAGGGTTGGAGCATCGTATGTCGGATGACTTGTCAGGTGGTCAGCGTCAACGGGTTGCACTGGCAAGAGCGCTAGCGCGTGAGCCTAAAGTGTTACTGCTGGACGAACCTTTCTCAGCAGTCGATCAGATGACAAGACGCAAACT
>CAWVZP010000353.1:0-2175 GCA_963934675.1 uncultured Gammaproteobacteria bacterium
AACTTACTGGTCTCGAGTGCTACCAAATAAACCCACTATTGAAAGATTATAACGGTCCGGCATGTGCCTATGTTACAGGCCCGCTGGGTGGATACACGGCTAACTCGAAGGGTGATCGCTTCATTGAGTGCGATTACTGGAGTGGTCAGATGATGATGGAGTTTTATAACGAACTTCAGGGTGGTAATGGTCCGGTATTTTTGAAACTCGACCACCTCGCAGAGGAAACTATCCAAGAAATCGAGCATGTACTCCATACTAATGAGCGTCCTAGTCGCGGGCGTTTCCATGACGGTCGTGGTGTGGATTATCGTACCAAGATGGTTGAAATGCATATTTCCGAAATTGGTTTTTGTGCAGGTCATTCAGCATCCGGTGTATGGACTAACGAAAAAGGCGAGACCACTATTCCTGGGCTTTACGGTGCTGGTGATATGGCTTCTATTCCTCACAGTTATATGTTGGGTGCTTTCGTGTTTGGTGAGATTTGCGGTACTAACGCTGCAGAGTTTGCAGAGGGGCGCGATTTTGCTGAACTAGACGTTGCTTATATCACTGCCGAGCGTGATCGCATTTTGGCACCGATGAAGCGCACAGATGGAATACCTCCTAGCCAGTTTGAATACAAAGTTCGGCGTTTGGTCAACGACTATCTGCAGCCGCCCAAAGTCACCAAGAAAATGGATATAGGGCTCCAGCGTTTGATCGCGATGGAGGATGATATTCAGCACTTGTATGCCCGTGATGCTCACGAATTACTGCGCGCTAATGAAGCTCAGCATATTTTCGACTGTGCTCAGATGGCTGCAGTGGCCTCGATGTATCGTCAAGAAAGTCGTTGGGGTCTCTATCATCATTACGTCGACCATCCTGAGACAAACAATGAAGATTGGTTTTGTCATGTCCAGCTGTATAAAAATGAAAGTGGTGAAATGGTGTGTAAAAAGCGTGCTATCGACCCCTATGTTGTTGAGTTAGACGACAGCGAAAAGAATGCCTATGCACAGATGCGAGTTCAACAGGCCGATTAAAGCAACTAATTAAAGAGGACGTTACCATGCCAATAGCATCACAGATTTCAATGGTTCCAGTCGTTATTGATGACGACAAATGTATAGCAGAAAAAGGCTGCCGCACCTGCATTGACGTTTGTCCACTCGATGTCTTGTGGATTAACGAAGAAACCGGAAAAGCCCACATGAAATACGATGAGTGCTGGTACTGCATGCCCTGTGAGACAGACTGTCCCACCGATGCTGTTACCGTCAACATTCCTTACTTATTACGCTGAGGTTGAACATGTCTAATTTTACAGATCCGTTGTTAATTTCGATCGAAACGCGTTTAAACGATGCCGATGTGGGTATTCGACGCGTTGCGGTAATGGACCTTGTCGATAGTCCTGAACCAGAGGCCGTTGAACTACTGATTAAAGCTCTTGGCGATGAAGACGCGACAGTGCGAATGGAAGCCGCCAAAGTGATCGACGAATTCGAGCCTGTCGATATGATGGACGCTCTCGTTGAAGCGCTGACATCAGATGATGAAAACGTGCGTAACGCCGCCGCTAATGCACTGGCGGACTTGAAAGATCAAACGGTCGCTCCGGCGCTCTTGGCGGCGTTAGCAGAAGACGATAGCTTTGTACTTACCGCTGTTCTTCGTGCCTTAAAGCCAATGCGCATCAAAGATGCAAGAGTTTATGCTATTGGACTACTTCAGCATGCCGATGCTGGCGTTCGTCGAGAGGCGGTCGGCGTTCTCGGATACTTGCAAGAGGCTGAGAATTTGCCGCAGTTGATGGCGGTTGCCGCCAATGATGAAGATTCAGAAGTGCGCCGCACCGCCGTTGGCTCTCTGGTATTCGCAACACCCAGTCAAGTATCACACGCTTTGATTTCGGCTCTGGGTGATGTCAACTGGCAAGTACTGGTTGAGGCGATCAAGGGAATAGGTCGTTTAAAAATCACTGATGCGATAGATCAGCTTATCGAGAAAACTAGCGATGAACGCTGGCAGGTGAAAGAGAAGGCAGCCGAGACGATTGGTAAGTTGGGGATGGCCGAAGGAATACCTGCGCTGGGCGTTTGTATTAATGATCCAATCAGTAATTTGCGCAAAGCCGCCGTTGCTGCCCTGGGAGAAATTTCTCATCCGGATGGTTTGAAATTTGTA
>CAWVZP010000354.1:0-2094 GCA_963934675.1 uncultured Gammaproteobacteria bacterium
CAATCGATTAGAGTCAGACATAGAAGCCGATGTTTGTGTCATTGGCGCTGGCTTTAGCGGTTTGTCTTCAGCCCTGCATCTTGCTGAACGCGGGTATCAGGTTGTTATGGTAGAGGCTTCTCGAGTAGGTTGGGGTGCTTCGGGTCGAAATGGCGGTCAAATTGTGAATGGATTTAGTCGTGACCTGATTGAAATTGAAAGTCGTTATGGCGTCGATGCCGCTGAAGCGATTGGCCAAATGGCGTTAACGGGTGGCGATATTATTCGACAGCGAATTGAAAAATACGATATCAAATGTGACTTGAAGTCAGGTAATGTCTTTGCGGCATTTACACCAAAACAACTGAAAGGCCTCGACGCGATGCGCGTTAATTGGCAGAAACATGGTCATGACCAACTAGAACTGCTGGATTGCAAACAGATCCGAGAACATATCAATACTGATCGTTATATTGGTGGGTTACTGGATCATAAAGGCGGACACATTCATCCGCTCAACCTGTGTCAGGGTGAAGCGGCTGCTTTTGAATCTCTGGGTGGCACAATTTTCGAACAATCTACTGTTACCGGCATTCAGCCCTTGAATGACCGCCAAGTAGTCAAGACCGCGCATGGCTCGGTCACGGCCAACAAGATCGTCGTCTGTGGCAATGCCTATCTGGGTGATGTGGTGCCTGAGATTGCAAACAAAATTATGCCAGTTAGTACTCAAATAATTACCACCGAGGTGCTGGGCGAAGCGGTCTGTCAGCGTTTGATGCCAGGTCAGACTTGTGTGGAAGATACCAACTATATGCTGGATTATTTCAGGATGACGGCCGATCATCGGCTTTTATTTGGTGGAGGGTCTACTTATGGTGGGGCTGAACCTTCGAGCATTGTGAATAAACTGCGGCCACATTTAGAAAAAACCTTTCCTGAATTGACCGGTGTCGGTATCGATTTTGCCTGGAGTGGAAACTTTGCGCTGACGATGACTCGGATTCCCCACTTTGGTCAAATCGGTGAGAATATTTTCTTCATTCACGGCTACAGTGGACATGGCGTCACCGCAACGCATCTAGCGGGCAAGCTTATTGCGCAAGCTATCGAAGGGCAGCCCGAGCAGTTTAATCATTTTAGTGACTTGCCGTTTTATCCTTTACCGGGTGGACGTTTGTTTCGAGTACCTCTGTCGGTGATAGGGTCGTGGTGGTATATTGCGCGTGACAAATTAGGTGTCTAAGCCCATACAATCTAAGGACGCAATAAAATGAAAATTGGCATACTCGAAACGGGACTACTGAATAAAAAAGTAGCGGGCCGATTTGATCCCTACCCAGTCATGTTCGCCGCTTTACTCGATAAATCTAATGAAGGACTTACCTATCGAACCTATTCGGTTATTAATGGCGAAATGCCTTATTCTATTGACGACTGTGATGGTTGGTTGATTACGGGATCGCGCCATGGAGTTTATGAAAAACTCGACTGGATGCTGTCACTGGAATCTTTCATTCGAACGCTGTTTGAAGAGAATAAACCGTTGGTTGGCATTTGCTTTGGACATCAAATTATCGCTCAGGCACTGGGTGGTTTGGTGACCCAATCTGATAAAGGCTGGGGTATTGGTTTACATCATTATCAGGTTGATGTTGCGCAATCATGGATGGGCGATGCACCTTCATCGGCACCAGAAAAGATCAGTATTTACGCCTTTCATCAAGATCAAATTAACCAGCTTCCGCCAGCATCTACCGTTTTTCTCAGTTCAGATTTTTGCCCCTATGCCGGTTTAACCTATGGAGATACTATTTTCTCGGTTCAAGCCCACCCTGAGTTTGAAGCGATTTATGAGCATGCCTTAATCGATATGTATAATGGTAATATTGTGCCGGAATCAGTTGCAGCTAATGCATTAAAGGGTATGCAAGGCAACGACTCAAAGGCGGACACTCAAATATTAGCTAACTGGATAGCACATTTTTTCATTAATCAGAGTCACACTAAAAACGACGCCAATCTTTTCATTTAGAGGCTAATAGGACTCATTGGCCCAAGGCGTTAGTTGTTCACTAGTTTGCATGTTTATGCGCTATAGTCATCTAATTAATT
>CAWVZP010000355.1:0-2052 GCA_963934675.1 uncultured Gammaproteobacteria bacterium
CGATGGAGATGCAATACATCTGCATCAATCAGCTTTCCTGGTCGTTTGCGCCAGGTATAATACGCTGAGGTTGACCTGCATCACTCGACATAAAATACCCTAGCCGGTTTCTGACGGCATAGGTAAGGGTATTTTCACTCATGGGCTTTCGGTGATCGTGTGATCCTGGAAACACCAGATCATATTGACTGGTTAACTCTTTGACTTGCTTCAATAGTTCGATGGCCTGTTTGGATAGCAGCACGATATGCTCTTCATTCATCTTCATTTTTTCGGCAGGTATGCGCCAAATCGCTTTGTTCAGATCAATGTCTTTCCATTCAGCACTTCGAAGTTCGCCCAGCCGTACAAAGTTAATGGTGATCAGCTTTTAGGTCTACTGGGTCAACAGTTAGCCCGAATAGTTATCCAGTGCATTCAAGTAGGTGGGAAGCTCATCGACAGGGTTATGTTCGGCATATCCTGTCTGCATGGCGTATCGAAATACTGAGCTAATGAGCTGCGCTCTATCGTCCTAATTCCTTCTTGCGCCACTTTTTGGTGATAGTTGAAAAGATATTATGCAAAACGACAGACTTCTACTGCTTCCGATGAACCGATGGGTCAATCCCTTGATCTAGTAATTGCTTTGCTTCAAGTGACTTGTTTCTGGCGATTGCCAAGGTGACTTCGGGGAAAACACCTAGCGTAAGTGTTTTTTGCTTGTCGTGATAACGATAGGACAACCGCCAATATTTGGAACTGTTCGGTCGAATTTCCAGATTAAGACCTTTTCCATCAGACAACTTGTATGGTTTCTCTTTTGCTTTGGCCTGTTTAACCAGAACGGCGGATAACTTGCCGGAGAGCATGAGGGAGGACATTTTGTTGGTACTTTCCTAGTCGAACTGAATATACCAACATTCATACCAACATAGAAACAGGCTGTCAATGGATGCCATCGGACGTATTAAAAACCAGCAATGGTCTTGAAATGGCTTTGTATCAGGGTTTCGGCCACAAAAAAGGACGCCAATGGACGTCCTTAGTTTGTTATATGGTACCGATGGGCGGACTCGAACCGCCACTGCTTGCGCAAATGGATTTTGAATCCATCGTGTATACCAATTTCACCACACCGGCCTTGAAGTGGGGAGATTCTAATGCAATTTGTTTGTTTGTGGTAGGCCTTCAGAGTAATAATAAAGCAAAAATTTAGAATCAGTGGCAATCTCTTTGCTGAGCGGTATCATACGGATTTTTCAAGCACCAAAAATTTAAACTTAACCTTCAATCATATCAGCCTAATTCAACTCACCTTAAACGCCATTATGCAACTAGCCGACTTTGACTACCACTTGCCAGAAGAGCTAATTGCTCAAAAACCATTGGAACAGCGCAGCGCTTCTCGTCTATTGCGTGTTGCACCTTGCTTAGATGATATTACTAATGGACAATTTACAGATATTGCCGCTTTTTTGAATCCAGGTGATTTACTTGTTTTTAATGACACACGGGTTATACCGGCGCGTCTGTTTGGTCAAAAGCTATCAGGTGGCAAGATTGAAGTGTTAGTAGAAAGAATACTAGATGATCAAACATTATTAGCCCATATTCGTGCTAGCAAGTCACCTAAACCTGGTGCTGTTTTATTATTAGAAAAGCAAATTAGTTGTGTCATGACAGAACGAGAGGGGGCCTTGTTTAAGCTAACTCAGGATAGTGAGAAAAGTTGGTTAGGCTTATTAAAACAATACGGTCACATACCATTGCCGCCGTATATCGAGCGAGCAGACGATGATCTGGATGTCGAACGATATCAAACGGTTTATGCCCAAAACCCAGGTGCCGTTGCAGCACCGACAGCTGGGTTGCATTTTGACCAGGCGCTAATTACCGAATTAGAAAATAAAGGGGTTGAAACAGCCCATATCACATTACATGTCGGGGCTGGGACTTTTCAGCCAGTCAAGGTCGAAAACATAGATGAACATGTGATGCATACTGAGTGGGTTGAGGTGTCGCAGCAGGTCTGTGACGCCATCAGTCGGGCTCATATGAATGGCAACAAAG
>CAWVZP010000356.1:0-1823 GCA_963934675.1 uncultured Gammaproteobacteria bacterium
AGTCAAAAGATATAACAGTATTCAGATCTGATGGTTCTATAAGGTCGGTATCGATTGAAATCAAAACACAGCAACCCCTTGATTCTCTGGTGCCTATTTTATAACTGTCTCCAATGACGCACAGTTATTTACTGCCTTTCAAAAATGGGCATTTGTTGCGCCTTTAACAGATTGCATTGCTATCTAGTTAGAGCTCTTTTAACACCTATACCATCGCGATAATAGGCACCACAATGCAGCCCCCGTTGAACTTACTAATCGATAAACAGGCTATGAGATAATGTTAAAGTCCGAACGTCATGGCAAATACAGGTCGGCACTCGGATGCCTTTAACATTGAAACTTGATACAAAGGAACTCTTATGCATTGCTGCCTAACAGTCGTATGACGAAATACTTCAATTTATAGCAGGAAGCCGGTGATGATGACAAAACACTGAACCTTAGTTAGTCTAACGGACAACCATAATCTGTTGATCATCGGGGTAGCCTGCTTCGTCACAGTTATTGCCATCGCCGCCACGGTCAACAACTAAAAAACGCAAGCCTGTTTGATCTGCAACCAAGGGCATGTGCCACACGCCCTGATGATAATTTATACCTTGATGTCCGTTTGATTCAAACGCTCGTAAGTCTTCAGGTTTAGGGTGATCGCCAGCTTTACCAACCACTACGACGAATTTTATCGGTGTGAGCGGAATGAAAGCCTGGCTACCGATAGGATGTCGTTCGACCAACGGTAACTGATACGGAAACTGACTAGCCACATTACATTCAAAAATATTAATCAGGGCGCGACTGTTCTCACCACCCAGCTGGACTGAAGCTAAATCGTGATAGCGCTCAACTCTTCCGTCGTTAATAGGAAAGTGCTTTGCATTTTCAGTTTCAATTACATCGCCAAAATCGGCGAAGTTAGCCCGCGTTAAAGGCTCGATTTTTATTTGTGTGACATGAATCGATTCAGTCATTAGCTGGTCTCCAGTAATAGTCCGATCTGCTTATTTCTCGATCTGTCCATACAATCGAACGCGACTTAATCCACCGTCAGGAATAATATTGACACGAACATGTGTGATAGGGCCTATTTCGATTAATTCAGATTCAAACCTTAGCACTGCATCCATTTCGAGTTTTTGCTCAGGTAATAAATCACGCCAAAACATACTTTGAGTTACCATCGAGTCGACTGTTCCACCACACATATAACCGGCCTGAATTGACGCTCGGTCAGGATAATTGCCTTTGTAATGAGCTGTATCCAGTTCAATTGCCTTTATCGTTCCGGCATGACCTAATTCAATCACTACCCATTCATTACCGGGCTCACGGCGCCGCGCAGTTTCCCAACCGTCACCCATATTAATGCCACGACCCGGTAAACCAAGGCTCATCATATGAGATCCAAATGCCTGATTGCTGCAGGCAATAGAACGGCCACCATTTTCTAGCGCAGCGAGGTCGACCAACTCATCGTCGCCTGTTGCGTCCCAATCGCATTGAGGTTCGCCATACACGCGTAATCGAGCGACACCGCCATCAGGAAAAATGTTGAGACGAATATGACTATAGACACCAGAATCCAGAATGTCATGTAGATGATGAGAGTCAGCCTGCAAGCTAACCGAAGCCAAAATATTCGTCCATTCGGTCAAATCGTCGGGCATATCTTTATCCGATACGCAGCCATCAATTGAGGCTGCTGGCGGCTGATTGCCTTTGAAGTGACTGGTATCTATATCCACGCCGTGGATGATACCGGCTCGCCCTAGTTTTACGATGCAGTAGTCGTAACCTTCGACACGCTTGCGACGAGACTCCCA
>CAWVZP010000357.1:0-1822 GCA_963934675.1 uncultured Gammaproteobacteria bacterium
CAAGGAATGGCGGCAGATGAAGAAATTGTTCAAAGGAAACTGCGGTGAAAATTGTAAACAAAAACAAACCACAAACAACAAAAGCGCCACGTTTTAGATTTACCGTTTCATGAATTGGGTCAGGTCTGTGGGATGGTACAGCCAGACTCATGATGGCCGCAGGAATAATGAAATTAACAACAGACGGCAGAAACAACACAAAGAAGTCAAAAAATTCAGCGTGTCCACTCTGCCAAACCATCAATGTGGTGATGTCACCAAAGGGACTAAAGGCGCCACCCGCGTTAGCTGCGACGACAATATTTACACAAGCCACCGAGACAAACCTCGAGTTACCGATACCAACGGACATCACTACGGCGCCCATGAGTAACGCAGTCGTCAAATTATCAGCGATTGGCGAGAGAAAAAAGGCAATCCAACCGGTAATCCAAAAAAGTTGTTTATAACTAAAGCCTTGGCTCACGAGCCAGGATCTCAAGGCTTGGAATACATTTCGCTCGGTCATTGCGTTGATGTATGTCATTGCCACAAGGAGGAAAAGGAACAGTGAGGCATATTCGATAAGATTATGTTCTAGCACTTGCCGAATGGCCTGGGGGTCAATGGTACTTTGACTGGCAAGATAAGCGACAAGCATCCATATCAGCCCAGCCGCAAATATCACCGGCTTTGATTTTGGCAGGTGAATAAACTCCTCCACCATGACAAAACCATAGGCGACGCAGAATATGACGACGCAGGTGAGACCAATGAGCGAGCTGGTAAGACCGAGATTGGTAACATCAGATGATGCAAACAGCGTTGTTGGCACGATTAACAAAGCAATCGAAGCCAACGCATAAATCCAGTTTTTCATAGCCTTTTACTCAAAAAATCTCGCCGCATTATGTCTTAAGGCAACAAAAATAAGCAATCATCAACGGAATAAACCGATACTAAGGTTCACTCAACACCAATTAAAGGGTTTCAAAATACTCTATTACCGATAAGTCGTTCGATCCATTTTGCTTAAAACTTATATTCTAGGCTCAAGCAGAGCGTATCGAGATCTATATTGCCTTGGAAGTCCCGATAGTAGATATAAACTTTTGCATTTTTATTAAAATTGGAGTGCAAACCAACATTGGTGCTTGTTGAATCCTGTATCAGGATATCCGATTCACCGTATTGCCCGAATAACGACACCTTGCCAATCTTGTAACGCACACTACCGTCGTAACCCAATTCTGAATTTGTCGAGTTTTTGGGACTGTGGCATTGTTTTTACGCATACCCGGATCCATTACCGAACCCACAAACTAATTCCCTTGCTTGAAGTTTGCTGCCAGTGAGTAGCTTTCGTCGAAATTGTTATCCGAGGGTACCTGCATAGCCAGTGACTGTCAGCTACCAACCTTCGGTGAGAAATAATTCCTAGCATCAATAGCCCGAACTTCACCGAGAAGCACAACGATATCGCCCGCCTGGTCATTGAACAGATGGACCTTTCCCTGCGCTTTCTCGAGTGGACCAGTTCAAGCGCCGCGTCAGCAGAGAAAATCAATAAAAACAACGGTATAGATAATATTCTACAGGCTTGTCTCATCGTCTTCTTCACTTGGCTAATCAGCTGTGGTTTGTCATTTGATTCGAAGGCAGGATAAAGACTCTTTGTACAGGTGCCGCAAGGATAAATGCCGTATTGTGAAATAAGTGGAATAAAGTTAGATCAACGATCCCTTCAACTTTTTTTTCTATCTATACGCCAGCTTTGCTATGCTCAAGTTATAAACCTGCAACCCATATAGCGTCCTGGATGTCAGATACTGTCGAAGAATCG
>CAWVZP010000358.1:0-1760 GCA_963934675.1 uncultured Gammaproteobacteria bacterium
TAAAAATCTGTCATGTGATTCAAGCCTGATGCCCGTTCTACCAACGGTAAAACAACCTGTTCGCAAGTACTTGGAAATACAGTTGACTCCACAGCAATTAGATCCACTTTTTGCACCAATGGCGCAATATTTTTTATAAGCTGCTCTATTGGCTCAAGATCAGGGTCATTGTTAATATTTATAGGTGTGGGTGCGCAAATGAGGTAGATACTGCAATCTCTATTTTGGTCAACGTCCTCAGTCGGTTCAGCATTACCAGAGCCCAATGCTTCAGCTAGCAGGTTTTCTACTACCGCATCTTTAATGTGACACTGACCGAGTGAAAGCTTAGACACTACTTCACTGTCCTTTTCGAAGCCAACGGCTTCAAAGCCTTGCTTGGCACACAGTGCGGCTAGCGATAGTCCATAACCAATACCAATTACAGCGTCTTTGACTGTTAAACACTTCGTTAATTGACTGTATTAAATTGTTATGACTGTCGGTACGAAAATGGAAATTGATAGCGTCCCTAAGCTGTTGATTATTTATAGCACTACAGATTTAATTTATTCTTATTATCTAAACGATCAAAGCCAGTATCGCAAGCAATGCAAGCTCGCAGTCGTTATACTCAGCCGCTCTGATCTAAGCCTTACTAAAAATGAATAATATTAGCATTCGAGGTGCGCGCACGCATAACCTCAAAAATATTGACATCACTTTACCCAGAGATAAATTAATTGTTATTACCGGGCTTTCTGGCTCTGGTAAGTCTTCACTCGCTTTCGATACAATTTTTGCAGAAGGCCAAAGACGATATGTTGAATCACTGTCGACCTATGCTCGGCAGTTTCTTTCAGTTATGGAAAAGCCTGATATTGATCATATTGAAGGCTTGTCTCCAGCGATTTCAATTCAACAAAAAACAACCTCTCATAACCCACGTTCGACTGTTGGAACGATTACTGAGATTTATGATTACCTGCGCTTGTTATTCGCACGGGTGGGCACGCCTCGCTGCCCTACTCATGACATTGGATTAGAGGCTAGCACGATTAGTCAAATGGTCGATCAAGTCTTGGCGTTGCCTGACGACTTGCGATTAATGCTAATCGCACCCGTTGTTGTCAATCGCAAGGGGGAGCACGTGCAATTGTTTAATAGCTTGCAAAAGCAGGGGTTTATACGCGCGCGGATTAATGGTGAAGTTTATGAACTAGATGATCCACCAAAACTGGACCTTCATAAAAAACACAATATTGAAGTTGTTGTTGACCGATTTAAGGTTAGGCCCGATTTGAAACTTCGGTTATCAGAGTCTTTTGAAACAACGCTGCTAATGACTGATGGTATTGCTCGGATTGCAGCTATTGATCCTGAAGCAGGCTTTAAAGAAATTAAATTCTCAGCTAACTTTGCCTGCCCTGAGTGTGGTTATTCAATCAGTGAACTTGAACCACGTTTGTTCTCATTTAACAGCCCAGCTGGCGCTTGCCCAGAGTGTGATGGAATCGGCACCATGCAATTCTTTGATCCTAATTTAGTCGTGAAGTCACAAGATTTGAGTCTTGCTGGCGGTGCGATTCGAGGCTGGGATCGACGAAATGGTTATTATTTTCAAATGCTGCAATCGTTAGCAAAGCATTTTAAGTTTGATATTGAAAAACCATTTCGGGACTTAACGCCCAAAATACGGGATATAGTTCTTAATGGGTCTATGGATATTATTAAGTTCACTTACCTAAATGAACGAGGTGATAAGCGGGTTCAAAAAAACG
>CAWVZP010000359.1:0-1502 GCA_963934675.1 uncultured Gammaproteobacteria bacterium
GGTGGTAATCCCAATTTTTGCTTGTGTTGGGCATCGATAGCCCAACGAATTTGAGCATCATCAAGCAATCGGCGAATGCTATCTAATGCCTGTTCGTCTAGATCAAAGCGATTCTTTACCTCGTCGATGTCCAATAACGATAAAACCTCAGACAATGAAAAACGGCTCTGTGGTAATTTTAGTAATTGTAAGAAAGTCAGAATTAATGGGTGTTCATCGGCTAGCGTAATATCGGATATATTCCACGCTAGATTTGGTTGAGTTTTGTTGTCACTGATTTGGAACACTGCTTCGATATAAGGTGCATAGAGACTAATGTCGGGCACCATTACTAATATATCTTCTAGTTTTAAAGCCGTATCTTTTTGTAGCAGCCTGAGAAGCTCATCGTGTAAAACTTGGCACTCTCGCATCGGGCTATGACAGATATGCACCGAGAGTGAATCATCCGTAGGCATAGTTACAGGCGTCTCATCAAGATCGAAAATGCTTTGCTGAACTGATTGCAATAGCGTCGAACAATCGGGTGATTCATAGACATCCGCTTCATTTGTGATCAGGCCATTATTATCGAGTAACAAGTCCTGCATGGTTTGGCCCTGTCGGCCCCATGAAGTCAGTAACTCGTTGCCTGCCTCGAAGTATTGCGCTTTTTGAGGTTGTAACAAACGCATCTGTAACTGCGACTTTTGATTTTTCAAGTCCGCCCAATATTGATCCGTTGGACTGTGCAGATAAAGCGTCACCGTGGTGTGCTGGGCGAGCGCATGGATTAAGTCGATAAACCGGGGTGGTAGGCTCGATACTGCGAACAGGCTAACCCGTTCAGGAAGACGGGCCTTGTCACCATTGCCGCGCAAGGCAAGCAGTAGTTGATCGAGTACTAAACTACGGTAGTGATTAGTGTGATTTTTAATCAAAACCCGCCATAACGATGCCTGCCAATGATTTTCCGAACCATTGGACCAGAGTCGAATCATTTCAGGGCGGTAATGCTGGTAACGGTCAAAAACGTCGGCAATACGAGTCGATAGCTGCCAGCGTTTGACGCCAGAAGTATCTTGTTGCAGATAGTGGGCAATGAATTCAAATTCGGTGTTGTTGACTAACTCAGGCAAGCTCTGGAAAATTATCCAGCTCATCGCGTCGCGTGATAAGGGATCAATCTTCGGTGTATCTTCGAGAATCGAGGTGGCCAATTGCCAAATCCATGCACTTGGTAAAGGGTACTTAATATTGGCTGCTATTCCCTGTTGCTGAGCAATTTTTAAATTAAGCCAGCGCGCCATCGCAAAAGTGGGAACAATAATAACGTCAGGATCAAACGGATTGTTCAACATTTGAACGCGTAGTAGATGACACAAGCTTTCTTGGAGTATTTCTACACGATTAGAGCTAACAATGGATAAAGCCATGCCTGACGGTGCTCCTGATCTGAGGTTAATGGACTAGCGACCGAAGATTATAAACGGGTTTGAGCTCACAGCATGAGCCAGTAAAAA